>DHBS01000032.1:108511-165308 GCA_002398825.1 Syntrophomonas sp. UBA4922
CCAACCTATCAGTATCTTTCCGCATTTTTCATCCTGGCCCTGCAGCTTTTCCCGGCCATCCCGAAGAACAATTATTTACCGCCTTGCAGCAATACTCCATGAATGAGGAAATATTAAGCGGCATAACTATTCTATAAAAGCTGACCATCCAGCCTGCTGCTGCCGGATCTGGGCATAAGCCGGCCAACTTCGGACCGGATCCGTTTTGGCAGCACTTATCGCCGCACATCGTGGTTGCGGAACCGGTTTATTTACTTTAAAGGAGCTGAGCGCTATTAAAAGGTTATCCTGGGTGATTCTGTTCTGGGGCTCTGTTTGGGGCCTGACCGAGGCTACACTGGGCTATTTGATACATCTTGCGGCCCTGCCTATTCCAGGCCTGCCCGGTTTGCTGATGTTCCCGGTAGCTTTCTTTTTCATGAAAAAGGCTTACGATGCCGGCGGGAAGATGTGGGCTGTTTTCTATGCCGCCGCAGTAGCGGCTGCGATTAAACTCACCGACCTGTTCCTGCCCGGACTTACGCCCATATTCGTTGTCAATCCGGCGGTGGCTATTATCCTGGAAGGCTTGGCGGTCGGGCTGATAATGCATTACCGCAGTGTGCCCGAAAAAAAGCTGAGCTATCTGGAGGTGCTGGCGATGCCTCTGTTATGGCGCGCGGTTTTCCTGTGCGATCAGTATATAATCTCACAGTTGGGACTGCCGGCGGGGCTGGTCACCAACGGCCCGGCCGTGGCCTTGAAATTCCTGCTGTGGGAGAGTTTGATCAACAGCCTGTTAATCTATGCTTTTCTTTCCAAGCCCTTTGCCATCAGAGTTAAATTTGTGGAGATCAAGCCGGCCTATGCCTGCCTGGCCTTGTTGATAGCACTGGGTGTGCAGAGACTGGTATAACACCGGGGCATCCGTATGGTATTTATCATTTGCGGACCCATTAATTCAGGAAAGAGCACCCGCATGGCAGCCTATTATCATGATTGCCACCGCCGCAAGGCTGACGGCCTGATCAGCCGCAAGCTTTACAAGGGATCCACATTTGTGGGCTATGAGCTGACCAGGCTTTCCAACGGAGAAAAACGCCTCTTGGCTTTATTGAATGATTATTATCGGGACCAATTTGAGGAGTGCTTCAGCTTTGGACCCTATGTGTTTTCCGGAGCCGCTTTTGAATTCGGAGAAAAAGTTCTCGAAGAAATGCTTGATGATGACAACCTCAAATATATCTTCCTGGATGAGATCGGACCTATAGAACTTGAAGGCCGTGGATTCTGGCGGGTTTTCCAGCGTTTGTTGAATTCGGATAAACATCTTTTCATCGGGGTTCGCGATCAATGCCTGGCGCCGGTTTTAAGCGGTTTAAACCAGGCCTGCTGCATCGTCACTGACGCTGGGGAGGACGACTTTCACCACTCCGCCCCCCCGGTCTGAGTCATTTTCCAGCCTGATTTCACCCCCGTGCTCGTCAACGATTTTGCGGGCAATGGCCAGGCCCAGGCCTGAGCCTTCCGCCCGGGTGTAGAAGTATTCGAAAGCGTGGGTGAGGTCTTCGGCACTGAAACCGCTGCCATCGTCCTGTACCCTGACCAGGACCTGTTCTCCCGCTGAGGTTATATAGGAGCTTATGGCAACCGACTGCTGGGCGTGGCGAACCGCGTTGGAGAGCAGGTTAATGAACAGGCTCTGCAGGCGATCCCAATCCCCTACTACAATGGCATCTTCCGGTATATCCGCAGTGATCAGGACCTTGCGGTCCAGAGCGTAGCCTCCCACTGAATCCAGGGCGTTTTCCACTATGTAAGCGAGGCAATGGGGCAGGAAATAGTTGCGGTGCGGTTGTTCCAGAATAGTGATGTCGATCATATTTTCAACGATGTCCCGCAGCCGCAGGCTCTCTTTATGAATGATATCCATGGCATTTTCCAGAGCCGGGCCTTCAAAAATACCGTCTCTTATCCCCTCGGCATAGCCGTTGATGTTCATTAAAGGAGTCTTCATCTCATGAGAGGCATTTTGAAAAAAGTGGCGCATGCTCTCATCATAGCTTTTCAGCCGTTCTGCCATCTGATTAAAGGCAACCGCCAGATTGGACAGCTCGTCACTGGATCTGGTCTCCAGCTTTATGTCAAACTGCCGGTTACCCATGGCCTCAGCGTAAAGTTCCAGGTTTTTTAAAGGCCTTGCGATATAGCCGATCAGAAAATAGGCGATCACCAGGGCGCTGACCAAGGCGATGAATAGGTTGCCGAACACCAGGTAAAGCGTGTTCAGATACATGTTGCGCAGGCTCTGCAGGGCCACAAAAGTTATCACCGTGCCGTTGATTTCAGGATTGATCCCGATGGGGGTCTCGACTGACAGGTATTGTTCGGTACGGTAAATATTGGCACTGGTCTTATCAACGGTTTCCCGGTCGCGCAAAGGATGGGGCAGGTCCGATAACTGCTGTCCAACCTGAAAATCCTCGGGGTGGCTGCTGAAGGTGATCCTGTTGTCAGGGCCGACCAGCATGTAATTGCTTTCTACGGAACGGCCTAAAAGGAGTATGGTTGTAGGAAGATCGGCCTCATGGGAAAGCGCCCCGGATTGCCGGCTTTCAACGATAAAGGCGATCTCCCAGGCCTGTCTTTCCAAGCCTATCTGGGCCCGGTTTTCCAATACTCCGAAAAGGATCGGATAAAATGCCATAGTGGTCATGGTAAAAGTTATTAAAACCACCAATAGATAACTGATTACAATCCTACTCGAAATGCTTTTTAATCTGCCCATCTAATCTATACCCGTAACCCCAAATGGTTTTGATAGTAGTATCGGAACCGCTGGCCCTCAATTTCTTGCGCAGCCGTTTGACCGTATCATCTACCGCCCGTTCACTGCCCATATAGTCATAGCCCCACACCCGGTTCAGCAGTTCCTGACGGTTAAAGGTGCGCTGGGGATGCTGCATTAATAAGGCTATCAAATCGAACTCCCTGGTAGTAACCTTCAGGGTTTTACCGTTCACCAGTATCAGCCGGTCCACGGGGAACAGCTTCATATTACCGCACTCACTGCAGCCGGATGGCTGCTGGTGAGGCAGGGTGCGGCGCAAGACGGAACGCACCCGGGCCATCAGTTCGCGCGGGCTGAATGGCTTGGGGAGATAGTCGTCGCCGCCGATCTCCAGGCCGATAATGCGGTCCAGAGCCTGCCGGCGAGCCGAAATAAAGATAACCGGGGCTCTGCTGTGCTGGCGAATCTCCTTGCAGAACTCCAGACCGTCCTGGCCGGGCAGCATGATATCCAGGATGAACATGTCAGGATAGCCTGAATCCAATCGCTTGCGCAGCTCTTCTATGCTGTTGAAGGACTCCACCTGATAGCCTTCGTTTTGCAGGTATTTGCTGATGAGCAGGCGGATATTCTCTTCATCATCAACTATAAATATAGTTTGCATGGTACGCTCCCTAAAAAACCGACGGTTGATGTAGCAAGCCATTTATTAAAGCATATCCTATTAATGTGGCAAAAATATATTAAGCATGTCGATTTCTGCAGAAATGAGCAGCAGATGATTTATATAACCGCTGCCGGAATTTTGCCACATTTTAAGTTTAATATATAGTATATAATATATATATACATCGTTGGGACATGGCGAAACAAATGCCCTAGGGTTAGGGCTGAGGGAGGAATCAAGTCTATAGGCGCAAACAAATGAGCAAAAGCCTGCGCTGAATTTCCTGGAACAGGAGAACGGGGGAACCATCATTTGGGGTGAATCCGTCATCGGTAGGGGACCCTTTCCCCGAACCCGACAGCTAACCTCGTAAGCGCTGAAAGGGAACCCGAGGTTAATACTCTTCTTCTGACCAAAGGCCTTCCTTTGGTCGTTTTAAGTCTCGGCCCTTTTCTAATGTGACCATTCCTGCCAAAACCCTGAAGAAAGGAGTGCCAGCATGAGAGAAACAGGGGATATCAACAACCGTCATCAGTCCTTATTAAGAAGCCGCCAACTAAGTGACGATGCCCAGCCTTACCAGCAATTTCTAAGTCAATTACCAGATGAAAAAACCATACAAGCCGGGATTGCCAGGCGCAGATTACAGATCCAGGCTGTGATCGGAGGAACTGATCAGGATTGGTCTAATTGGAAATGGCAGCTCAAGCACCGTATCCGGGACAGCAGGATACTGGGACAAATTCTGGGCCTGACCCAACTGGAGATGAGGAGAATCGACCGGGTCAGCCAGGTCTACCGCTGGGCCATTTCTCCTTACTACCTCAGCCTGGTGGACGAAGATTATGAAAACAGCCCGATTTATCGCCAGGCCGTTCCCGATCTCCGCGAACTCCTGCCCGGGGGCAGCCTGGATCCCATGAATGAAGCCTTGACTTCACCAGCGCCATGCGTTACCCGCAGATACCCCGACCGGCTGATCATCAATGTCACCAACCAGTGTGCCATGTACTGCCGTCATTGCCAGAGAAGGCGCAATATCGGGGAACATGATCTGCATGCCTGCAGGGAAGACATCGCCAGAGCGGTTGAATATGTGGCCCAAAACAGAGAGGTCAGAGATGTGCTTATTACCGGCGGGGATGCCCTCTTGCTGAGCGACCGCATGCTTGATATGCTGTTGAACAAACTCTATCATCTGCCTCATGTGGAAATCATCCGTATCGGAACCAGAACTCCGGTTACTCTGCCGCAGCGCATTACTCCGGAACTCTGTGATATTATCCGTAAGTATCCGCCTATTTATATTAATACTCAGTTCAATCACCCTCTGGAAATCACCCCGGAATCCAAACAGGCCTGCGACCGATTGGCCGAGGCCGGGGCTATTCTGGGCAACCAGGCCGTACTGTTGCGCGGCATCAATGACAGACCCTATATTATGCGCAGGCTAAACCATAAATTGCTTAAGATCCGGGTTAGACCTTATTACATCTTCCATGCCAAAGACGTCAAGGGCACCAGGCATTTTCAGACCACCATCCAGGAGGGCATGGACATCATTGCCTCACTGCGCGGGCATACCTCCGGTATGGCGGTGCCTACCTATATAGTCAACGCCCCGGGCGGCCTGGGCAAAATCCCGCTTATGCCCAACCACATCATGCATATGGACGCTGACAAAGCGGTATTGATGACCTGGGAAGGCAATATCGTAGAGATCTCCAACAAAAAAGCCTGAAACAGCTGATTAATAAGCTGAAAACGGCCTGCGCAGCTTAGCGCAGGCCGTTTCCCTGCTCTAACTGCGGCATTATGAGGGTTTGGTATTGTGAGGCAGACCCTGCCGGTCATTTTGCCCGGGCCGTTACCGCGTCTGCCTTTTGGGGGTTTTAAAATCCAGGAGATAAGTCATAATAAAGGATAAATGGAAATGTCATTCCAGTCTATATTGATACAGGGGGTTAATGCCATGGAGAAAGTGATCATCAGACAGCTGATGCGGGAGACCGAGAGGCTGGCCGGTCAGGAAGTGGAGGTCAGCGGATGGGTGCGCAGCAACCGCAGTCAAAAGAACTTTGGCTTTATCGCCCTGCATGACGGCACCCATTTCAATACCGTTCAGGTGGTTTACGAAAAGGACGCTTCGGCCAATTTTGATGCCGTGGCCCGAATTCGGGCCGGCTGCGCGGTTACCGCCCGTGGAATCATGGTGTTGACTCCACAGGCCAAACAGCCTTTCGAAATAAAGGCCCATGAAGTGGTTCTGGAAGGCGATGCCCCCGAGGACTATCCCATACAGCCCAAACGCCACACCCGGGAGTTCCTGCGCGAGATGGCTCACCTGCGACCCCGTACCAACCTGTTTGCGGCGGTTTTCCGTATCCGCTCCCTGGCCGCATATGCCATTCACGAGTTTTTCCAGAAACGCGGTTTTGTCTACGTACACACCCCCATCATAACCGCCAGTGATGCTGAAGGCGCCGGAGAGATGTTCAGGGTAAGCACACTGCCGGCTTCAAAACCGCCGCTCACTGAATCCGGGGAGGTGGATTTCAGTCAGGATTTCTTCGCCCGCAAAACCAGCCTCACCGTCAGCGGGCAGTTAGAAGCCGAGGCTTTCGCCCTGGCCTTTCACGATGTTTATACTTTCGGCCCCACCTTCCGGGCTGAGAACTCCAACACCGCCAGACATGCCGCTGAGTTCTGGATGATCGAGCCGGAGATGGCCTTCGCCGATCTGAGCGATGATATGCGCCTGGCTGAAGCCATGGTGAAATATGTCATCGGCTTCATACTGGAGAATGCTCCTGACGAGATGCAGTTCTGCTATCAATTCGTTGATAAGGAGCTGGAGGAGCGGCTTTTGGGACTATTAAACCAGCAGTTCGCCCGGGTAAGTTACACTGAAGCGGTAAATCTTTTGACCAAAGCGGGGCAGAAATTTGACTATCCGGTGGCCTGGGGACATGACCTGCAGACCGAGCACGAGCGCTATCTGACCGAAAAGGTGTTTAACAAACCGGTATTTGTAACCGGCTACCCCAAAGATATCAAGGCCTTCTATATGCGCCAAAATGATGACGGCAAGACCGTGGCGGCTATGGATCTTCTGGTCCCCGGGGTGGGGGAATTGATCGGCGGCAGCCAGAGGGAAGAGCGCGAAGACTTTTTGGCCCGGCGCATGGAAGAGCTTAACATGGATCCCCGGGAACTGTGGTGGTACCTGGATCTGCGCAAATACGGCGGGGTCAAACACGCCGGCTTCGGCCTGGGCTTCGAACGGCTCATCATGTACCTCACCGGGGTCGCCAACATCCGCGATGTCATTCCTTTCCCCCGCACCGTCCGCTCCTGCGAATTCTAAGCAAAATGTCACGGGGACGGGGTTTTTCTAGGTTAAAAATGGGAACGGACCCATTGTCAACCCCGTCTCCGCGGTATAGTCTTTATTCAGCTGCGATACTGGTCCACATGTCCGGGGGCTGCCCGGGAAAATTCTTGTAGCGGATCTCTCCGTGCCGGGGCTTGATATTGGCCTGGCAGGATTCTGAGCGATAATTTTGCGCCCAGATGTGACAAATAGGAATCTTAAGTGCTTCTGCCCTGGCCACCACTTGGGCGGTTACCGAGGAATATTTCTGGCGGTTGCCATCCCAGACCACGATGATAACATTGCTATGCTCGGCGATAAACTGCCCCGCTTTGAGGTAAGCAAGACGCCGGGTCGGAGTTGGCGGCATCTCTATCACTTCTATAGCCCGGTTGTTGATCCAGTACTCATACTCGCTGCGCAGCTCGGCCCCGGCCGGATCATGGCGGTAATCTTCGCTAGCGCCGAAAGTTTCCAAATATCTCTGCATAGAAAAGGGGAGTACCGCGATGAGGCGGGCCGCTTCATCTTTTAGCAGCGCACCTGCTACCAGGCGGTCAGCCCCGGCTGCCAGGGGAGAAAATACGGTCAGATAATGGGCCGGGAATTGCCTTTCTATGAAAGCGATCACCCTGTCGATAGACCGGCTGAGAATGCCGATCTCCTCGGGATCCAGGTTAACATGCCCGGTGATGCCTATGCGCAGCAGCTCACGGCGGCCAAGTTTGGTGAGATCGTTGAACTCCTTCATATTGACATGCATTTCCACAATATGATCAGGGGGCAGGCTGGATAACTCGTACTTGCGCTTGTCCGCCAGGCTGCTCATCTTGAGCAGATTCTCCAGGGAGCGCGCTCCGTGCCAGTAACGGCTAACCAGTAAAAAGGCATCCAGCACACTTGGCTCGATTTCAAACTGCCCGTTTATCTTGAGATGAGCGGCGTTGGTCTCCAGGTACTGGCGAAGGATAAAGGCCCGGCGGATGACATAGAGGCGGTCTTCTACCGAATTGGGATTGCCGTTGATGCCTTTGATATTGATGAAAGCCCTTAAACGGCTGATGAAATCCGGTTTTTTGGCGGCTCTATCCTCAGCGTTGTCTCCGGAGCGAAATTCTTCAAAGGAATGGCGGGTTGCCCCGGCAAAGACAAAAATGCCGCCCCCCAGGGGATGTGATAAGCCTTCATAAGTGAATTCACCGTCCTGCATGGGAGCCAGAAAATAGCGCAGCCATCCCAGGGGAAGGCCTTCGCAGGGAGTGTCAAATTCATCCCAGAAGACCAGGGGCATTTTCCCCTTGAGATTTAAATCGCGCACCTGATGGAAGGCGTTCTGCAGCTCGGCGGGGGAGTCGAATTGCGACAGGTTGAAGGTTAGCTGCGCCTTTTCACCAATACCCAGCCCGCGGGCGATTTCTTTAATGACAAAGGATTTGCCCGAACCGGGCGGGCCAAACACCGCTACGCAAAGCGGGGTTTCCGGGTTCTTGAGCTGGAAGTATTCGCGCATGGCATTATTCACCCCGCGCACCCCTTCTATTTCCTGCCGGTCGGCACTGCTCCAGCCCCCGATGATTTCCACAGGAACACCTTGCAGGGCCTGTTGGGGGCCGTAAACCACCACGTTTTTGGCACAATCGTGCACGGAGCCGATGCATTCGGTATCCTTTGAACAGCCCGGGTTGTAATTTATTAACAGGTCATCTTCCAGTATCGTCCAGCGTCCCGGTTTTAATAAAGCGGAGCGGGCTTCATCCACAAACACCCCCAGGTCTGATATCGCGGACCAATGCGGCTGCCCCATGCTGCCAAAGCGGTCGCGGCTCAGCTCCCGGAAAGCGGAAGCGATGGTTTGATAGGGAAATTGCAGATGCTTATGCTGCTCCCACTCTACCACTTCATAACCTTCGATTTGCAGCAGACGGGCCAGTTCAATCCCCAACCGGGAGGCCTTTATCCAGTCTGTCGCCGCCGTATTTGCGGCCCAGCTAGCGGCCAGGGCTCCTAGGATGCAGGTATTATCGCCAATGATTTGTCCGGGATACAGTGCGGCAAAGTGACCTTCTTGTCCATTGCGGTCAAAGATCAGGGTATGGTAATCCCGTCCCACCACGACCGCCCCGCTCAAACCGATGGGGACTATTACCTGCTGGTATTTGATGGTGCTCCGGTCGGCATCCAGAAAAGGTCCGTGAGGGCTTAGAACCGCACCGACCACTTCCTCCAGGACTTTTTCCCAGGAAAGGGAAATGCTGACCTTAACCGCACAGGCGCGCAGGTCGCTTAATGAGCTGAGAATGATGGTGCGGTCCTCCAAGCCTAGTTCCGCGATGCGATTCAGCAGGGGATTGGCCTGACCATCATAATATTGACCCAGCTTGATAATCAACTGTGCCGGAAGCAGGCCGCTGTTTTGGCTCTCCAGGCTCAGTGCTTCAGGCCAGCCTTCTTCACAATGACGAAACCCCAGGCCGCTGTCTTGAATCAACAGCAGGTCCGGGTTGCCCTGAAGCCGGGCAGTCTGATAATCCCATTTAGCCGGCTCAAATTCATGCCATTTCCAAAGGCGATAAGCGCTGCGATGGCCGGATGAATTGAAAAATTCTTTCCACAAGGTCCAGGAGGTGGTGACCTGCCGGTCTTTGGGACGGTTGAGCAGGTTCTCAGCCAAGGGGGCGCCTTCCACAGCCGCGATTTGCTCCGGGATCATGGCCTTCAGAACCTGTCGTACCAGGGCAAAACCCCCCGGCTGCGAACTGAGCCGCACCCGGTCATCTTCTTTGTGGCGCTGCCAGTAATAAACCCCGCCGCGCACGGTAATATCTTCATTATGTATGCGGAACCAGTCTACTGTAGGATCTCCGCAAACCTGAATCAAAGGTTTCATCATTCACCCTCCCCGTTTCTACAAAGCTTGAATAAGTAGGGCCTATTCAGAATAGAACCCCAGAAAACCCTGAGTTTTTATCGGAACGGGACTCTTCAACAGTCAAAACCTCAACAAAAAGGTCTTTCCACCACGATGCCGGGATGGAAAGACCACACTTTACCAAGGTGGACAAAGCCCTAGTTCGAAATCATATTTCATTATACCATAATGTGGCGGCATGAAGAAGAAAGCCGGGATTTAAGGTATGTGACAGCACTAGTTCTCTTCGTCGTTGTAAATGATAGTGCCTACATGTTCGCCTTTCAAAGCCCGGGTTATATTGCCGGGTTTCAGGCCATTGACAATATGTATTTCTTTGACGCTGCGCGAGCGGGTCAGCATATCCAAAACCGTCCACTCCACCACCAGGTCATCCAGTTTCATGGCCTGTAATTCCCGGGCGCCGATACGGGGGATAAATTTCGCCTCAGGGTATAATTTGGGGTTATCCTCATAGAGGCCGTCAACATCTTTGATATAGATGCACTGTCGGGCGCCGATCACCTCGGAAAGCAGGTAAGCCCCTACATCGGTGCGGTTGGGGGGCAGACTGCCTTGGGCAGGGAGGTGCTCCCAGTATCCGTAAGGGGGCATGCCGTGAATGACGGGGATGCATCCCTGCGAGAAATAAGCCGCCAGTTTGGGTATATCGTCGTGCCCGACCTTTATTCCTCCATGAGGCATCAAGAGGGTGGAGAGCATCAGGGCGTTTTGCTCGGAGACGCTCTGCCCCAGTTTGGCTATAACCCCGGTGGGCATGCCCAATTCCATGGCGATGGAATAGACATGGCGGGAGCGGGTGCCGCCGCCGGTGGATATAATCATCTTGTGTTCAGGCGCGTTGGCCACAATTTCCTGCAGGATGGGCAACACCGCTTTGGCGCCCATGTCAGTGATGCTTTGCCCGCCGATTTTTATTACACTCACCTGCGGCAGGGCCCGGAATTGCTCCTTCTGCTCCAGACCCTGCAAAAAGCTCTTGCTGACCAGGGACTCACCCATTAATTTGCTTTTGACGTGCAGTCTCTTACTGTCTCTTTCCCGTATCAGTGCCACAGCCTAATCCGCCTTTCCCCAGTTTTATTACTAATCTTCATCGATGTCTGCTTCTTCATCCTTGCCGGATTCCAGATAGATTATCTCAGCACCCAATGCTGCGGCCATCTGCTCGAGTTCCATGCGCCGGATGTGCTTGGCATGCAGCCTCAAATCCATTCCAGCTACACCAACCACAACAAAACGGGGCTTCTTCTCGCCCTCTTGGACCTTGCGGCGTTCGCGCACAAAAATTTTCCCTTTTGACATAAAACCCCATCCTTTCTTTCAAGTTTGTCCTAGGTTAAGTATAAGCGAATGTTGGGTTATTTAACCACATTTTCACAGTAAGTCAGAACCCATTACCTTCCATAAATAAGATTGGGATTATACATGTTTGCCACTATGGCGTATAAACGGAAAATTTGGAAAAATAGCAGGAAAAAGTCTTCCTTTGCCGAAAGTTAGTATAACATTGAATATTTTCTCCGATCCTGACCACCTGCAGCTGATGGTGAGTATGGAGGGCAGGACGATGGGTGCAGATGGAAACGACTGCGCCTCCCGCATTTGGAAAGGAGAGTAACTGGGTCTGACTTAAGAGCCGAATCTGCTTTATTTGCGGGTTCGGCTTTATGTTTCGGCTGAAACTGCATACATACCTATAAAAATCTAGCTCCGATCCTGGTCACCTGCAGCTGATGGTAAGTATGGAGGGCAGGACAATGGGGGCAGATGGAAACGACTGCGCCTCCCGCATTGGAAAGGAGAGTGATGATCAATCCCCGGGGTCGAAACTGCTCATGGCGGGGTTGACCTTTTTGTATATGCGTATGGAGGACAGCTATAGCCTTAGAAATGTAATATTAGGGAGGGACTATTAATGTTGTCGAAAAAAAGGTTTTTACCCCTGGCTATTCTATTAATATTCATATTAAGCATTGTAGGCTGTGCTCAGCAACAGCCGCAGCAGCAAGCGCCCCCAGCTGCTGAACAGACCAAGGATGTCATTTTGGCCACTACTACCAGTACACAGGACAGCGGCCTGTTGGATGTCTTGGTTCCGGAGTTTGAAAAGAAGACCGGATATGTGGTTAAAACTGTTGCGGTCGGGACCGGAGCAGCAATAACTATGGGCCAGAAGGGCGAAGCCGATGTGCTGCTGACGCATGCACCTTCTCAGGAGAAACCGATAGTGGATAACGGCGAAGCCATCAATTACCAGCTGGTTATGCATAACGATTTTATCATCGTCGGACCGGAGAGCGATCCCGCGCAGATAAAGGGAACTGCGACCGCTGCCGAGGCTTTCAAGAAAATCAATGAAAAAGGCGCCCTGTTTATCTCTCGCGGTGATAATTCCGGAACCCACACTATGGAGAAGAATCTATGGAAAGCTGCCGGAATAACCCCCACCGTGAGTGACAAATATCAGGAAACCGGCCAGGGCATGGGACAGACCCTTACCGTAGCCCAGCAGAAGGAAGGCTATACTCTGACCGACCGCGCCACCTACCTGGCTCAGAAGAAGAACCTCAGTCTGGCGATACTGGTGGAAGGCGAAAAAGCTCTGTTGAATATCTATCATGTCATGCAGGTCAACCCCGAGAAGTTCCCCAAAGTCAATGCGGCTGGCGCCAAGGCTTTTGTCGAGTTCATGATAGCGCCTGACACCCAGAAGATTATCTCGGAATTCAAGGTGGCAGAATACGGGCAGCCTCTGTTCTATGCTGATGCCGGCAAGAATGAGGCGGATCTCGGTAAATAAACCATTAATTCATAGCTTGGGGTGATCATGTGGAACTGATCTGGCAAGGTCTGGTCAAGGCATTTCAGATGCTGTTCGCCTTGGATCCGGAAGTATTGGAGGTTACCTGGCTTACCCTCAAGGTATCGGGAACAGCCACCCTGGTAAGCGTTTTAATCGGTGTTCCCCTGGGAGCCATTTTAGCCCTGGGTCGGTTCCCTGGTCGCAATTTTCTTGTCAGTCTGGCTAATTTCGGCATGGGCCTGCCGCCAGTAGTGGTAGGATTATGGGTCAGTATATTTTTATGGCGGTCAGGCCCTTTTGGGGATTTGAATATCATTTATACCCCTCTGGCGATCATCATCGCCCAGGCGGTGATTGCCTCTCCGATAGTGGTCAGTTTTACCCTGGCGGCGATTCAGCAGATCAATCCCCGGTTGCGGATGCAATTACTGGCACTAGGCGCCAACCGCCTGCAGATGTTATGGAGCCTGGTCAAGGAAGCCAAGTTGGGACTGCTGGCTGCTGTCATGGCTGGTTTTGGAGGAGTGGTGTCCGAGGTTGGCGCTTCCATGATGGTGGGCGGCAATATTAAAGGCCAGACCAGGGTGTTGACAACGGCTACGGTTATGGAGGTCAACAAAGGCAACTTCGATGTGGCCATCGCCTTAAGCATTATTCTGCTTCTGCTGGCCTACGGCGTTACCGCGCTCTTGACTATCTTGCAGCAATGGAGAAGCAACAATGGATAAGGTCATCGAAATCAAAGCTATGACCCTGGTATTAGGCCGGCGAACCATCCTGAATATCCCTTATTTTTCCCTGGAAGACGGGCAGTCCATCAGCCTGATGGGACCCAATGGCGCCGGGAAAAGCAGTCTGATGCTGATTATGGCGGCGTTGTTGGAACCGACTACGGGCACAATCACCTGGTTCGGCAAAAAGGGCAAAGATCAAACCCTTTTGGATTTGCGGCGCAGAATGGCAATGGTTTTCCAAAAGCCCATGATGCTCGATTTGAGTGTGATGGAGAATGTGGAATTAGGTCTCAAATTCCGCCATATGAGTCGCAAACAGCGGGAGAGACAGGTGAAACCCTGGCTGGAAAGGCTGGGCATAGCTCATCTGGCCAGACAACGGGCCAGGTCGCTTTCCGGGGGAGAGGCCCAGCGGGTGGCTATCGCGCAGGCTTTGGTCTTGCAGCCGGAGATCATATTGCTGGATGAACCCTTCAGCAATTTGGACAAAGAAACCCGCAATGAATTCAAGCAGGACATCGGCAGACTCTTAAAAGAGCAGAAGATAACCACTGTCATGGTGACCCATCATATCAGGGAGGCCATGGATCTGACTGACATCATCTATTACATGGAAGACGGGGAGATCGTGAGCCGGCAAGCAGTAGCCGACTGTACGGTCAATGATAAATTCAGAATGTGAGAGGAGTATGAAAGTGTGAAGAGGCACAGGCATATAGCTTTGTTGCTGGTGGTTTTGCTGGCGGTCGGGTGTTTTGCCCTGCCGGGATGCAGCCAGCAGCAGCCCGCTCCGGTCAAAGAAGTCAAACAGGTGTTTTTATCCAGTACTATCGGCCCGATCGATGCCGGCATCATAGGCGCTCTTGAGGATGCTTATGAACAACAAACCGGAGTAAGGGTTCGTCATGTTGGAGCCGGAACCAGTGCGGCGCTCAAGATTGCAGAGGGTGGCAGCGTGGATTTAGTAGTGGTTCATGCCAAAGCCCTGGAAGAAAAATTCGTTGCTGACGGTTATGGCACCGAGAGAGTCGATTTCATGTACAATGATTTCGTCATCGTTGGTCCGGCCGAGGATCCTGCCGGAATTAAGGGCGAAAAATCAGCCACTGCGGCTCTCAAAAAAATTGCCGACAGCAAATCGCTGTTTATCAGTCGGGGCGACAAATCCGGCACCAATGTAAAGGAAATCGAGGTTTGGGATGCGGCCGGCATCAAGCCTAGCGGAGAATGGTATCGCATCTATGAAAAAGGGGCCAGCGGCAATGTCCCCACCCTGCTCTACACCGATGAACAAAAGGCCTATACCCTTATGGACCGGGCTACTTATATCACCACTAAGGATAAGATCAAGTTGCAGGTATTAGTTGAAAATGATGAGTTGCTGCTCAACTACATCACCCTGATACCGGTCAATCCGGCCAAATTCCCCAACATCAACGCGGAAGGGGCCCAAGACTTTATCGCCTGGCTAGTTTCAGCCGAAGGTCAGAAGATCGTCAAGGAGTTCGGCAAAGACAAGTATGGCGAACCCTTGTTTTTCCCCAACTCTCCCGAAGGCAAAAAACTGCAATAACCGATATTGCTCCCAGAAAAGACCGGGCCGGCATAGCCCCCGGTCTTTTTGCATGATATTTACTATTCTTGAGGTACAGAGCTGATCAGGCCATGATGTTAATCCACTTTCAATATTAATACATAGGCGGTTGTGAAGGGGCCTTGCCTCAGTGTTGCGGGGCTGGGGAGGGTGTTTACATTGCGGATGGTTACTCCGTCATTTGCATTTAGCGTTAATAAGGTTGAACCATGTATGGTTTGACCGGCAGAATTGAATCGCGACCTGACCATGCCATTCACTACCACCGCCCAATCCTGAGGGTTGTTCTGCGCCGTATAAACCGCAAAAGAAATATTATATGTCCCTGCCGCAGCGACTTCTATGTTGGATGTGCCGGGTGCGTGGGTGATGCCCATTAAAGGGCCATTATTGCTGAAGTTAACCGGAGCCCCGACCGCTATGTTCTGGGTATTTATGTGAAATACGTAACCCCAGGCATCAAGACTTGACACATTGGGCTCACCGGCGCTTTTTAAAGCTTCGCTCAAACCGGCCAGGGAATCATCGGATGTACTTACGCCGCCGCCCCTTTTGCGGACCAGCGGCCGCTTTTTTCTGTGACGATAGCGCACCAGCAGCCACTCAAAAGAATCTCCATAAATACTCATTATATAAACCAACCTCTCCGATATATTAATATTCTAGTGATAGAGTATTCAAGGCAAGGCAATGGTGTTACTACGCCTCATGAATCCTACCCCCGCAAGCTTCCGTTTAGATATTGATTCATTTCAATCCAACTTCAAAGCCCGGCAAAATATCAACACTAAAATGACGGGAATGATTCAGTAAATGGGCTCAAATGAAACCATTTACTGAATCATCCCCGTCCTGCAAAAACTCTTAATTAAGGTGTAATAAAACCCATGGCTTTATGTCTTGCTCTTGAGAAAATCCCAGTTGAAATGAATCAGTACATCCTCACATAGGACTTAGTGCAGGTTTGCCACCTGGGCTCACCGGTCCCGGTTTTTTCAGTAGGATATACCAGCAGGATGCAGCGCCCGTTTAAGAGCACCGGTTTCACCGTCTCTCCCAGGAGGATAAGCTCATTATCAGGCAGGCGCAGTCCCGCAGTGGTTTGCACTTCATCCACATGGGTGCGCTCTATCAAACTAGCTACAGTGATAGCTGTCCAGGCGGGCTCAATCTCGATCTTGCCCCGGAAGCGGCCGTCATTGCCGCCTACTCTAAGCCCCACTCCGGCCAAAGCGCCAATCACTCCGATTCCGGTACCGCCATGTTCAGATAGGTGAACACCGACTTTTCGGGCTAATTCATAAGCCTCCCTTTTGCTGAGAACTTCTTCTTTGGCCCGGAACCCGAAAGCTATCACCTCATCGGTCCAGGTCAGTCCGGGAACCGCAGCCACGCACAAGCCAGGATCTGATCCAGGCGCGCTCTCCTTGCGGAGAAATTCCCCAGCCAGATCGATGATATCCTGCAACAGGTGCGCCCCGGTATCAAACCCGAAACACATGGAACTGTTGTGTGAAGTGTAGGCGATATCGGGATGAACATACAACTGGTGGCGGGTGATAGGCTGGGCGCTGCCCCAGTGTCTGTCGACAAGTTCATCGATCAGCAGGGAGGCAAGTTTGCCGGTGCCTCTGCTCTCCAAATTGTCGGTATCATCGATAGAGATATAAAGTCTCATTTCCTATTCCCCCAGGTGTTGAATTATGTAATGAGGCATTATAATTACTGTTCTAATAGCATTATATGCCGCGGCTTTATAAATACGCCTGAGGCGCTGCAACGGCGGTGGCGGCCCGGACTCAAAGGTTCTTTGGCGGACTGATCTTAATCCAGGAGTAATCTGCCGGGGCGGGGCTAAGGCCCCGGCAGACTCCCATAGTTATGGATCCTCTCGCTGAAACCTCTGGAGGGCCCGAGGCATATTCCAGCGGGTTAAAGGCTGCAGAGCATTGCGTCCAGATTATATCCCGGCTTATTAAACAACTTCCGTAAAACAAAAATCCTGGCCATGCCAGGATTGGTCAACCAGCGCTGATACAATTATCGCTGTTTTACTGCACTCTCCTTTCCAAGCACGGGAGGCCACCCCGTTTCCAGGCTAACCCGTCGGCTGATTGCCATAACCTGTATGGTTTTAGGCAGTACAGCTCGGAGAAAATATGCAATTGATATATAATATTTTCGGCGAATTTTCGATAAATCCTGCCATGATGCGCATTCTTTTTAACGTTGCTTGTTTTTACAGCTTTCAAGAAGCCAGATTGCGACCAAAACCGCCGCAACATGTTCATAAATTACAGTGAAAAGCCCCCTTTTTACCCCTAATGAGGCCCTATTTCAGATGTTATACTGGGGATACAAACCATCTTTGGCTTTTTAGCAGGGAGAGGGAGGTTATATCAGATGCCACGATTATCAGCAATCCGGGCGCGGGCCTTGATAAAGCATAAGTCGGACAGACAGATCCGCCGGTTTAGAAATGCCGCTATACTGTTATTGTTTTTGTTGTTAATAGGAGCAACCGGGTGTTGGTCGCAGAAGACCCCCAAACCCCAGCCCGCTCCATCCGGCCCACAGGCTGTCCAGACCATGGATGTGGCGGTTTACTATGTGAAAAGTACGGCTGACAATATGTACCTGGTGCGCGAAGTGCATAAGGTGGAGAAAAGCGAGGCTGTTGCCGGGGCAGCTTTGAATGAACTGATCACAGGAACACCCCAGACTGACGGAGCTTATCGGGTGCTCCCGGCCGATACCGGAGTCCTGGGCATAAAAATCGAGCAAGGCTTGGCTACGGTCGACTTTTCAGCCGAGGTATTGCAGGCCAATGTCGGGGCCACCGGGGAGGCTCTGGGTATAGCCAGCATTGTCAATACCCTGACCGAGTTCCCCACCGTTCAAAAAGTACAGTTCACGGTTGACGGTCGGGTCGAAAATGGTTTGGACTGGTGGGGGCATGTAGGACTGCATGACCAGCCTTTTGAACGCAACCTTAACTCGGTTTACGAACCGGTCATCTGGGCGACTGCTCCAACCCCGGGACAGACCGTATCCAGCCCGGTTAAAATCGAGGGCAGTGCGATGATATTTGAAGCCATGGTGAACTTCCGATTGAAAGAAGCCGGCGGGAAGGTTCTGGCCGAAGGCCATACCCAGGCTTCAGCCGGCGCCCCGGAACGGGGAGAGTTTTCAGCTGAGTTGGCCTTTACCCCGGCAGAGGCTGAAGAGGGGCAGTTGGAAGTCTTTGAGATCAGCATGAAAGACGGCAGCGAAGTCAACAAAGTGATCATTCCGCTAAAGTTGCCATAGAGCAGGCGCGGGGCCCGGATACCAGGCCAATATGAGCGGGGCTGGCTGTAATCGGGCCTGCACTAATCTATAAAAGAAACCGTATCGCCCAGAAAGCACAATGTTCTTGATTATATTCATGATATGCTGAATTCTGGGCCCGCTACAGGCGGAGATTGATTTTCTCAAAATAGGCCTGCCGTACAGCCGGGAAATGAAAAGGGGAGTGTGTCAGCCAAATTAATACCACGGCAGATACTGTGCAAATCAGCCTTGAACAAGACCGGGATACCCGGCTATGTGATTATCGCATTGATCTTTATGCGGGCTGTGGAATCATTATGGACCGCTATTTTATACTGCTGAAGGGAAGCCCAAAATGCCCCATGAACAGAAAGGTGAAAAATACAGCAAGGGCTACAGCCCAGAGAGGTTTTTTGAAATGCAGCCATATCACGGGAAACATTATGCAATCAAACAGCAGCGACCACCAGATGCTCCAGCCATTATGATAGGAAAAGAACCCCAGATTATAGGAAGTCCATTCCAATGAGGCTAAGAACACGATCCACCCCAGCAGATATAAAGGCATATACCTTTTCTTCTGGCTTTGCAGCAGTCTGACCAGATGAGTAAGGTAGAGCAGTATCAATGCGGGGAATGCGGTCAGGTTCAGCAGTAAATCGCTGCCGGTGGTCTTCAGCAACGGGGATTCGTATTCCCACAGCGGGAAATTATAGGAAATCAGATTGTAGACAAAGTTCACCAAAACGGTGAACAGCAGCGTGGGATAATAAAGCTCCCAGTGTTTCCAATCACCGAATTTCCAGGCAGCCAGAAGTGAGACGATGGTTACGATTATTTGGAAGTCTAATAACAAGGACCATTGCAATTGAATTGGCTCCTCTGCGTATAATTCAAAAATATCTTTTCCCAAAGTGAATGAGGTTACTAAAACAGGCGGCGGAGACTGGGGAGAGTTCCGTTAATATTAATAAAGGTTATGAACGGCATAAAATTTTTTTTGACATCAATCAGCAAATGGGGAGTCGGGTGACTAATGAAGGTTATAGACCGCATAAAAAGGCATGAGGGGTTACCGCAACAGTAAAGCCAGTCGCAAACAGTGATGAAGGGTGATAAATGGCCACGAATGGGCCGAGGATGATCACGGCCATCCCTAATCATTTATTAAATAAAAATCGGGGTTTTGCCCCGATTTAATCTTCTTATGGTACGCCTGAGAGGAATCGAACCTCCGCACCCGGCTCCGGAGAAATAAACATAGCAGCCCGAGCAATCTTAATATATCCTCAAATAGCCTATTCTATTGTCTTTGTTGATTATGTTATGTTTTTTTATCCCTAGAAATCCCTCATTATTACACCCTGTTTCATAGCACTGTGCACCGTTAATAGGGAAGAAGGTGCAGATGATCGCAGCATGGAACCGATCCATTCGGATCGCGACAGGTGCCATGTACGAAGTAGAATATGACGATACCCGGACTCATATAAAATCGCCTACCGTGCGTTGCATGCAACATTAGGTACGCAGGACCCCTATCCACAACCGAATGAGGTTCTTGTGCGGGCAGTATGATAAAAGGATTTGATATACACTTGTTCTTCCAAGACAATACTATGCTATCGATGCTTCCGGAAATAAGTCTTTTCGGAAGTTTTTTTATTTTTAGGAGGTATTTTCCCTCCCAAATCGAATAATTAACGTAAGTTTTTCACTTCCGAAAACTTTGGAGGCAGATATGCAATTAAAACTCGCCGCTAAAAATCAACCCGATATCCTTCAGCAATTTTACACCAGCCTGCGGGAAGCCGACCTCGGCTTATCTGCAGATGGGTACACCGGAGATGTAAAAAGGTTTTTAAAGTGGATGGCAGACAGGCACGGGGCTTTCGCTCCCCAGGCAGTATCCACTTTGGACATAATGGAATATCGAACCTGGATGCAGACATCAGGAACTAACGGGATAGGGTTAGCCCCGGCCACCGTAAACCGCAACCTAAATTCGATCAAGGCGTTTTATAGGTTCTGTCAAGAAACTGATATCGTTCAGAACAATCCGGCTAGAGATGTGAAATTAATCGCCAATGCTAAAAAGCCGGCTCCCAGGTGGCTCACTAGAAATGAGCAGGCAGCCCTGATCCGTGCAGTAAAAGAGTATGGCAATTTAAGGGATGAAGCAGTAATCATTACACTACTGCATACGGGTTTAAGAGTCAGCGAACTGGCAGGACTGAGACGGCACAATATCACAATCGGCCCTCGCAGCGGGTTACTGTCCCTCATCGGCAAAGGAAACAAACACCGAGAAGTGCCCCTCAACTCTACTGTCCGTAAAACCTTATCCCAGTGGCTTGAAAAACATACTGCCGATGATTTGTTTCCTGGGAAAAAGGGAGCTTTAAGTTCAAGATCCCTATGGAATATCGTTGATAAATATGCTTATCAAGCTCGCTTAGAAGATGTTTCTCCCCACACCCTAAGACACACCTTCTGTAAAAATGCCGTAGACATGGGGATATCTCTTGAAAAAGTCGCAATGATAGCAGGGCATTCATCGCTGGATGTCACCAAGATATACATCGTACCATCAGTAAAAGACTTGCAAGACGCGGTAGAAAAGATGGCGTGGGAGTAGATATTTGCTATGTCGGTAGTGGCTACACCAAAAGTAGCATAGACGGACAACACCTGATGTCAGTAGGCGTAGTTTTCATGAAATGGAGATATAAGGCTCATGAGCAAACATTTGAACGAGATTATAAAGCGGCTTGGGTACGCTGATTCTCCATGCCTAAAATATAAAAGTAATCACTATGATTCAAAGAATTTGGCGGCGCATACAAGCAAGGTCTTAACTGAGTTGTCGCCATTTGCGGCATATATGGTGGACGCCGAACCTTTCGTCCTTTTCTTTGACGAACCGTCAAATCAAGATGAGCAAAAAATCATAAGCCAGAAGATTTGGAATGCACAGATTCCGGTAGCTATATTCTGCGGCTCATCAACTATTAAAATATTCAACGGATGCACGCTCGAACAAAGAACTCAACTCCTTATTGAAGCGGAGACAATTTTATTTCATACAGTTGATGAGATTGATGCAAATTCTCCATTCTCATTTTGGGAAATTACAGATCATAGCTTTTGGGAGAAATATTCTCAGAAATTTAGTGGCAAAAAACTTAATGATGCGTTATTAGATAACCTCACTTACCTGACGGACAAATTGAAGAATGACCACAAAGTACCATTTGCGACTAAACTTGTGCTTCGCTTGATATTCATTCGCTATTTAATTGACCGTGGTGTAGATTTAGACTATCTTGGCTTTTCTTCCGATGTCGCGGTTTCGAGGAAAGCATTGCTGGCACTGCTAAGCGATAGGATTGCTTTGTACAAACTTTTTGCTCATTTGAAGGGTAAATTTAACGGAAACCTTTTTGAACTTGACGACGAGATACCGGACAATCTGACGGAATCAGCACTTAGGGAACTAAAGGATTTTCTCTCCGCTGATATTTCTACGCGTTCAGGACAGCGTTCCCTCTTTGCTTTATATGATTTTAATATCATTCCGGTTGAATTGATTAGCAATATTTATGAAATTCTTCTCGGAAAAGAAGCACGGGACAAGGATAAAGCTTTCTATACGCCCCAATATTTAGTGGACTACATTCTTGATATGACGATAAATAAACATATCGAGAATAATGGGTCTTGTAAGGTTCTCGACCCATCATGCGGCTCGGGGGTATTCTTGGTAGATAGTTATCGTCGTATGATTGAAAACAAATTAAACGGTGAATTGTATACTGAAGACGATGACCTTTTATGCAATACGTTAAAAAACGATATCTTTGGTATTGATCTCAATCCGAGCGCCATTGATGTAGCTATATTTTCGCTTTACTTGGCTGTGTTGGATTATAAAAACCCCAAAACGCTAAAACAATTCCCTTTGCCTGATTTGAGCGGAAATAATCTGTTGGTATGCGATTTTTTCGATGAAGATGGATTGAAGACTTTACAAAAAGTTCCTTTTGACTTTATAATAGGCAACCCGCCTTGGGGGAGCAAACCGGGAAAGCATGTGGACTATTGCCGAGAGTATGGCCATATGCAGTATATTCAAAATAATGATACCTGCCGAGCCTTTATTCTGCGTTCAAAAGATTTCAGCAAAGAAAACACAATGTGTTGCTTTGTTCTGCATTCCAAAATGCTCTACATGCAAGGAGGTCCATCAAAGAAATTCCGTAAGTATTTGCTAACAAATATAAAAATTAAAAGTATAATTGAGCTGTCGTCGGTTAGGAAACTTGTGTTTAAAAACGCAGATGCTCCTGCTATTGTCTTATCATACAATTTTTCAGACGTGAATCAGGCAGAAAACAGGTTTGAACATATTTCTTTGAAAAGAAATGAGTTCTTCCGATTGTTCAATATCATCGTTTTAGACAAGACCGATGTTAAAAATGTACAGCAGAAATTGCTGATAGAAAATGACTGGGCGTGGAAAACTTTAGTTTACGGATTAACGGGTGATGTCGACACTATACGCAGACTGAAAACAACAACTAAGACATTAGAAGAAAGTATTGAAAATCAGCACCCTCCTATTATTAAAGGTACAGGTGTGCAATATAATGATGGTGATTTAAATGATGCATCCCATCTTTTGGGGCGTCTGCTCCTTGACTCAAGATCCGCAATAAATCACTTTGTGCTATTTGAAAACAATACGTCGCTTTTCGCAAAGGAAAAAATACACAGGCCGCGCAATGAAGCTTTGTTTCACGCGCCATATTGTCTCGTCATGCAGGGGCCTGATATGACGGATTATACAATGGAGGCGGTATACTCTGAAGTTGATTTTGTGTTTCATGAGGTTGTCTATGCGATTAAGGGTTCGTTAAGCCAGAAGGCATTCTTGCTTAATGCCGTTGGATTATTAAACTCAAAGTTATATGCTTATTTCAATCTCATGCTTGGTTCATTTATAGGAATTGAAAGAGAAAAACGCCAAATAGGAGAGGTGTTGTCTTTTCCCTTTATTTTTAGTGAGGACATCGCCAGACAAGTTGAAGATATACAAGCAATTAAAAGGCAAGATGACGGCTTTATCACCAATACAGATGCTTCTGATGAAATTGATATACTCAACCGGACAATTCTTAAAGCTTTTGGATTGTCTGATAATGAGTTTGTTGATTATGCACTTCGTATACAAACACCGCAACTAACAGGAAAAAATGATACTGATGCTAAACGTAAAGCGACTATACCGGACTACGAGATATATGGGAAGTTTTTCTACGATTACTTGTCTGAAATATTTGCAGGTACGGGAAAATATATACAAATACATGTCTACTCTACGGTCGCAAAACACTACGGCGCTATTGAGGTGATTGTTCTCGACGAAAAACCTGCGAAGTGGTTGGTGCTTGTAGATGGCAATACCGATAATCAGAAAAAGATGTTCGCAAAATTATCGGCACATAAAACGAATGAGCTATTTTATTCGCTCAAGGATATCATGTACTTTGATGAGCGTTCTTTCTATATCATCAAACCAAATTATTATAGGAATTGGCATCCTGCCATTGCAAAGCTCGATTTAATGGAATTAACAGATCAGATCCTTTCCAGAAAGAATGGAGGGGAAAACTGATGGCAGGTTTCAAAAAGGAGATAATAAACAGCGCATTTGATTCTGGCATCATAAATGTCATAATTGCTCATCTCACCAAATGCAGCAAGCAAATGAAAGCGGATTGTGGTGCTACAGATAACTTGCTGCAAAACAATGAGGATGCTATTACCAACAGATTGATTGCTATGTATCTGAACGCAAAACCGGGTGTTTTTCGATACGAGCCTCAATCGCCGGAACACTATGATGGCGAGACCGACCGTTATATCGGAAGAACGGACATCAAAGTTATTTCTGGAGACTACTTTCGAGATGGGAAAGCCTATCATATTGTCGAATGTAAACGTATTGACGGCACATTTACACTTAATAAAAAGTACATAACAGAGGGGGTAGAGCGCTTCTTCAGTCCCGATCCACAACCCCAATATTCCTCATATTATCTCCAAAATATTATGTTTGGCTATGTTGTACAAGACATTGATATTCCTGAAAATACAGATAGAATTGATAAGCTTCAAGACTCCTTATTGAAAGGCGCAACAGCCTCCCCATTTATGCTGAAGCAGAACGAAAACTCGCAATACTATGTTTATGCTTGCGGGTATGATGCCAGCGATATAGGGAAGATTGAACTGAGCCATTTATTCTTTGATTTCGCCGATGTAATAAACGGGAAATAGGGAATTATTTATAGGCCGGCTCCTGCTGCCCTATCGAAATGCTCAGTCAAGACATGGACTATGGCAATTTGTAAGAACGCAGTAGATATGGGGATATCCCTTGAAAAGTTTCTATGATAGCAGCGCATTCTTCGCTGGATATCACCAAGATATATACTGTACCTTCAGCAAAAGACCTGCAAGATGCGGTAGAGAAGATGGCTTGGGAGTAAAGAGTTGCGGGAGAACAAAATCAAAGCGAAAGAGGGCAAGGCGACATCCCATCCCCAAATAAACTAAGGTTTTCCGTCGCTTGATTATTCATGAAAATTGAAGTCAAAAGAAACGACAAGGGTCAGATATATAGTCATATCAGGAGAAGATGGCTACATGAAACTTCTGAAGAAAGAGTGAGGCAAAAGTATCTTACTCTCCTAGTTAATGAATATGGATTTGACATTTAGCAAATAGATGAAGAGATTTCTGTAACCAGGCAGAGGCTTTGGCGATGCACGTGCAGGCTTTTTAATTTGGAGAACTATACAAAAAACTCAGAATAAGCCTGCCATGATTGTTGTTGCATCAAAAGCTGAGTTAATTATGTATTATATAACATTAAATTGGGTTTATATCTGGCTTCATTTGAGTCTGAACTAATAATCTTGTTTAGTTTAGGAGACCTAATTATGCAAAAAGAATCTGAAAAGGGTGAAAATTCATTCTGGCATTTAGCTATCCAAAATTACTATCCCAAAATCTTAAATTTTGTTTATTATTTAACCAGAGACTATTATTTGGCTGAAGATATCGCGCAAGAAACCTTTGCTAAAGCAATAGATAAGTTTCATCAACTAAAGGATCCAAATAAGTTGTTTTCCTGGCTGGTATCTATAGCTCTTAACCTTGTTAAAACCTATCATAAAACTAAACAGCGAATAGTAGCTGTGTCAGGATCAGCCCATGTCCTTTTGCTTCCTCAGGATGAATCATTAATGGAAAAGATAGAACACCGAGAAATGCAAAAATTGGTGAAAGATGCGATTGCTCTACTCTCTCCTCAGCAACAAGAAATAATTATTATGCGTTATTATTTGGATATGAAAGAGGAAGATATTGCATTTGCTTTAAAGATAACGATTGGAACTGTCAAGAAACAACTATTTCGTGCTCGTTCCAAACTGCACAACAATCTTGGATACCTTGCGGAGGAGATGGTGAAGAAAAAATGAGTCCTGATGAGTTTGATGAATTCTTAAGTAAATCTCTCAAAAATGGTGGAATAAAATCCACTCAGCCTATAAATGAAATTGAACAATTTATCATTGATAAATTGGCTAGGAAACGAGCTGATAAAAAGAGAAAACAGCGAACTATCCTGAAAGTTACTGTTATAGTGCTTGTGCTCCTGGCCTTTTCCGGCACTGTATTATTTCCCGGCCCATTATACGCCTTTAAGGAACAACTAATCCATACTATAATAGATTTAGGGAAGAATATAAATATTAATTTCACCGACAACTCTCATCATCCTAAGTTACCCGATAAAATGTTTGAAGAAATTGCTGCCATCCAGCCCGATGTCCCCTTCGATATATTGATCCCTCGGTATTTGCCTCCAGAATTTGGATTTTCTAGTGTGGAAAAGAATCCGCATGATGAACAATGCAAAATTGTCATGTCTTTTCATTCAGTAGACGCCTCATTGAGGCTGACTCAAACCGAAATCAGTGATAACTTTGCAGTGTCGATCAACATAAATGCTCAACGAGGAAACTCTGAAAAAATTCAGGTGGGCGCAGATGAAGGAAACATGATAACCTTTAGCGATGGGTCGATAAGCTTGACCTGGATTACCGATGCACATATTTTATGTGAGTTGTCGGGGAATGTTAATGCGGAACAGGCAATAGCAATAGCTGTTTCCATGTAATATTGCTAGCAAGAGGAGGAACACGGTGTTCCCCTCTTGCAACGCCTATTTTATGGGATAAAAATAGCCTCGGATACCGAAGATTGCGAATCATAATCTCCTGAATCTTGGGAGTTATGAACTCCCCTTACCCGATAATATCCTGCTTCTACAGGGATATAGGATGAGCCGCTGACAGAAGACCGATTATAGTCACTGTAAGTTCGATGCGTGACATCTACCCACCTAGAGCCATTCCAACATTGTAAATAGATTCTGGCATCCAGATATTCTACAGTTCCATAGGTATCGGTTTGTCCCATAATGGCAACAGTCCTATTTTTGCCATCCGCTATCCCACAGATCCATTTTTTTATCAGTAGCGCTCCGGCTTTGTCCGTACCCTCATGAACGTTGACGATGATGCTCTGGTGGGCTTCACGAGACATTGTTTCCTGTGGAGGTGGGGCTAGGACTTCTCCAGCCCATGCAGAGCCCGAACCAACAAAACATAAAGCAAATACCATAAGCAATAGACAAGTAGCGGATAACCTCATTCTTTTTTTCATGAACGTTCCACCTTTCAATAATTTATTAATAAGACTATTCAAAGTACGAAAAGGTTGACTAAATATAAAAGAATTGTCAACCTTTTCCACCCCTTGACAGTCTTCTTGTTAAGATTGTGAAAGGCGGTGAAAAATATGTGCAACTCACCATAACTTCAGGGTCCCTTCTTAATTAGTTGCCCCTAACCGCCTTGCTGGTTTAAGTGGCACTTTCACGATTGCAGGAGTTGTTTATTGGGCATGTAAAAAATATTATCATTTTACCCCGCGTATTATGACCTAAAAAAAGGAGTATGATTTATGCAGAGAAAATTATATATACTTGGTTTAACATGTTTACTCGTATTTGGTTTTTCTTTTTATTATTCAGATCAATCGTTAGCTTTTGATATGGGCCTTGAACGACATAACATGACTCCATATGAAATAGAATTAATTGATAATATATTAGACATAAGTTCAGGTCAAAGGCATGATAGTGTTGTATTACAAAAGAATATCGAATTAGGTAAGAAACAGGCGGAAGCTGCAGAACAAAATTTTATTGAAATGGCTATTAGAGATACAATAAATGGAACTATCGAAGAAATACCAAGGTCAACCTTACGATCCTCATGGTTTCTAACTGGCTTGAATACATATAAATCTTGTGGTGGCCACGGACTTGGAACCAGTGACAGTTATTGGGCATCGGATTTAAGGAATAGGAACGGTTCACTTGTAGGGATAAATGGTTATAGATGGGCTAAAGGTTGGGGAACTACTTCATTTACCGCCCCGAGTACCGGAAACTATTCAGTAACAGCCAACTATAGAATAACTGGCAACATATGGGGTGGAAATTTGAATGTAAAGATACAGTTCATTGATGTAAATGACAATCGCACAAAAGAACAAAATTATTTGGATTTGGATTACGGATACTATGATAATGTACCTCAAGAACAAACCCGAGATTTCTATTTGGAGGGAGGTCATACTTATACTGTAGTATTTCAAGTAGCAACAGAAGCAACTGCTTCTGTGGGTCAAGAGATGGCAGATTTTTTAAATACGGAGCTTGATGGAACACAGCGAAATGTTGATTTTGAATGGTTAGAAATAACTAATTAAGGGGATTTGGTGTGTTATCTTATGATATAATTCTCATTATTGCCGCAGCTGTAAGTATAATGTACTATTATCATATTGCTTCTTCATCAAAAAAGTATTTTCAAATAACAATTCAATTATTCTTGATTGGTATTATACTTTGGATTAGCCCGAACATTGGGAATTATCTTAACTATTCTCCCTTAAAAATTGCTGGTTTAATTTTGTTCGTCTGTGGTATAAGCATTTTGATCATAGAGGGTTTTTTTCTCGGGCTACGTGGCAAGAAGTAAGTTGGGAATTACAAGTGCAGGATTGGAAATCGGGATAAGTCGGCTTCCAATCCTGTATTATCTTTCTATACTCTTTTTTCCCTTTGCCATCAATGAGATAGGTCTCAAAGGAATCAAGGCAGTATCTGGCAACGCAAAAGCGATGGTAGATGGGTCGCACAGTATCCAATGCCTCAGCCTAAGCCAATCGTTAAGTATTGCAAATCAGAAGAAGAGGCGGTTGCCGCGCTCCATGATTTAGTTGTTGCTGCCAAAACAGATACTTACGTGGCTCCCAATGATTTAACCCTCAGTCAATATCTGCGCGATTGGATGGTCGAAAACATAGAGGGGACTGTAAGTAAAAACTGGTATGCTCGAAAAATGAATATGATTAAAGTGCATATCGATCCGGATATTGGACAGAAAGCAATCCAGAAGATCATCACCAGAGACATCAAGGAATTCTACAAAAAGCTGGCTAGGTCTGGAAATAAGAGCAAGCATCCGAAACGAGACGGCGATAAGGTAGTTGAGTACGGCTTGGCTCCCGGAAGCATTCGGCATATTCACAACATCTTGAAGCCGGCTTTTCTCCAAGCTGTTGAAGATGGGATAATCGGGCATAAAAAAATCCGATGAAAAAAGTTAAGGCATTTTCTACTTGCCAAACACATAATGGAACCATCAGAAGAGAAACCCAAATTGACGCTGGTTAATAATGGCAAAGTTATTCCTCAAGAAAAGTCGCAAGAAATACGAATTATGTGATCGAGACAAAAAGACTTCTGTCAAAACTTCTGTCAAATCAAAAAAATAGCACTTTCAGTTAGGATGAAAGTGCCTATTTTTCTTATGGTACGCCTGAGAGGAATCGAACCTCCGCACCCGGCTCCGGAGGCCGGTGCTCTATCCACTGAGCTACAGGCGCATAATGCATTACTGATTATAGCAGAATTAGATAGCCAGGTCAAAGGGCAACCTCTGCAAAGCGCTGCAGCCTGGCATGAGGATCAAGAGTCCCGGGCCGTAGCGGTTTTTTCCGGGGCTTCCCGCAGCGCCCCGGTGAGCAATGAAATCAAGAGGCCGGTCAGACTGAGCCCTGCAGCAAACAGGTAAACCCGGTGCGAGGCCATTACATAGGCCTGTTCATAGGGCAGACTCAACTGGTTAACGGCTAAGAACCAGGTGAACAGGCTGGCCGATAAGGCTATGCCCATGGCAAAGCCGAAGTTGCGGATGGTGGCGATAAATCCCCCGGTGTAACCGGCTTTGGTTTTGGGAACCGAGCCCAGAATAGAACTGTTGTTGGGTGAACCGAAACATCCCATCCCGATGCCGTAAATTACCAATCCGCTAATTATATGCAGCGGGCCGGTCGCGGTGTTCATCAAGCTGAACACCGCAAAGGCGATGCTGGCCAAGAGATAGGAAATGGAGGTTAAACGGGCCGGACCGATGCGGTCGGACAGACTCCCCGCCAGTGGTGCGGTGACGGCCAGGCATATGGGCGGTATGGTCATAAACAGACCGGATTGGGCCGGAGAGTAGCCTAATAATCCCTCCAAATAAAACGGCAGCAGGAAGAACATGAAGGTCTGCACCATGTAGACGATGAACCCCATTATATTGCCGAACAGAAACGCCTTTATCTTAAACAATCCCAGATCCAGCATGGACCGGGGATTGCCCCTTTCATACCAGTAAAAGCCCAGGAGCAGAACCAGTCCCAGAACAAACAGCCGCCATTCAATGCTGACTGCGGTCGCCATTGATAGTACCAGAATTATCGCGGCTGACCCGAAAAGCAAGATGCCGATGGGGTCGAATCCCTTATCTGTCTCGCCGGGGGCTTGCTGGGGAAGATATCGCCAGGCCAGATAGAAGGCCATAACGCCGATGGGGACATTTATCCAGAAGATAACGGGCCAGGCGAAGCGGGCTACCAGAAAACCACCCAGGGCTGGACCGGCCATATTGCCGATGCCGACTACACTGCCGGTAAAGCCCAGAGCCTTACCCCGCTCTTCAGGAGGGAAGCTGTTGGATACGATGCCGATTCCGGTAGCCATGAGCATACTGGCCCCCAGGGCTTGAAATACCCGGGCTGCTATCAAACTGTAGAGCGTATCGGACATTCCGCAAAATAACGAACCCAGGGTGAAACCTAAAAAACCGGCTGTGTAAATCTTGTTGCTGCCGATCCTATCGCCCAGGTTGCCGAGAAACAGGAGGGTAGCAGTGACAGCCAGCATATAAGCGGTCACCACCCATTGGATTTGCTGTAGATCGACCCCGAGGCTGCGGGCAATGGTGGGATTGGCGATATTTAATATGCTCCCATCGAGGGTGGCCATAAAGATGCCCAGACAGACAATGGTTAGAACCTGCCATTTCGGTGCGATTTTCAAAAACTCACCCTTCCCCGGTATCCTCAGGCTAAAAATAGTAGCCTGCAACTTTTATTATTATATAATATCGGTTCCGGGAAAGAAGCAATCTGCCCAAATAATGGCTTTAAACCAGTGATGTCCGGATGAGATGACGGCTAACGGTTGCGCAGGACCGCGATCAAGGCATCGCCCATCGCCGTTACGGCCCGTTCTGCGGACAACAGGTAGTTCCCGTGAGTGCCCACCTCCAGAAGCAGGGCGGTGGGATAAAGATCCTGATTATAGTTCCCGCGTCCGATGAAGATGCCCCTCAAAAGCCCGGGATACAGGGAATCAGCCGCCGCCTTGACCTGCAGGGCATAATTCAGATTGGTTTGGAAATTGGGATTGGACCGTCCCATAACAATCATTACCCGTGCACAGGGGATGCCGTTAATGGTAGTTTGATAAGCCGACGCCGGGGCTGCATCGCGGTGTATGTCAAAGGCCGCATCAGGCCCCTCAGCCAAGAGCTGAGTGGCAGTTCGACGGGAGCGATGGTAGGCGTTGATATCATGGGGGTTGTGATTGTTCAGGCTATGAGTGACGCTGATGCCATTGAGTTTAAAAGTATCCGCCAGTTTTGCTCCGATTTGATACACGTCTCCATTTCCGGGTTTGGAAGCGGTACCCGAAGTAGGTACATATGATTCGTCACTGTGAGTGTGGTAAATCACCACATGAATGTCCTGGGGCGGGGTTTGCACCGGTATGCTGGGCCCCAGGACCGGCTGAGCGGCAAGGCTGTCAGGTTTCAGCATTGACTTCAAAGGCGAGTTATCGGCGGTCTTAAGGGCAGCCCAGGCCTGGTCTCTTTCCACCCTGGTCACCTGATAATGCTGATTCTGGTCGCTGATCCATATGTCGTCGACCTGAATGGGGACGCCGGTTTCCAGAATTACATTGCCGGCTTCATCGCGCACGGTGTAGTAGGAAGGGGTGCTCTGATTATCCCCCAGGGGTTTGGACTGGGGAGCATTGATAAGATTCATCAGATAAGCACCTGCCAGTATTATGAGCAGGATTGCGAAAAATACCCATAAATACCGTTTAGCCGTTGTTTCCATAACAAAACCGCCTTTCCTCAATAGCATTAACTATTATGTCTGAAAGGCGGTTTAGATATGCAAAAAAACAATCATTCCATCAAGCCTGAGATGGTGCCTGATCAGCAATTATCCTATCACAGGTTGGTGTCCCAATCAGCCAGATACGCCTTCTGCTCCGGGCTTAAGGCGTCTATGTCCACACCTGCGGCCTCCAGCTTCAGCATGGCCACGCGCTGGTCGATGGCTGCGGGGACGTTATAGACGTGACAGCCTAATTCTTGCCGGTTTTGCAGCAGATGGACCAGTGACATGGCCTGCAGAGAGAAGCTCAAATCCATGACCTCGGCGGGATGTCCGTCCCCTGCGGCCAGGTTTACCAGTCTTCCTTCGGCCAGGAGATATAAACGGCGGCCGTCATTGAGTTCAAATTCTTCGATATTATTCTTCAAGAGCCGCCGGGCAACAGACAGGGAATCAAGGTCGGGTTTGGAAATCTCCACGTCAAAATGGCCTGCATTGGCCATGATAGCCCCATCCTTCATGTTTTGCATATGTTCCCTGCGGATTACATTGACATTGCCGGTGACAGTGATGAAAATATCCCCTAAACGGGCGGCTTCCAGCATAGGCATGACCTGAAAACCATCCATAATGGCCTCGTTGGCCTTGATGGGGTCTATCTCGGTGATGATCACTTTAGCCCCCATGCCCAGAGCGCGCATTGACACTCCTTTGCCACACCATCCATACCCGGCTACAACCACATTCTTTCCGGCCACCACCAGGTTGGTGGTGCGGTTGATTCCGTCCCAAACCGATTGCCCGGTTCCGTAGCGGTTGTCGAAGAGATACTTCATATAGGCGTCATTGACTGCTATAACCGGGAAGAGCAGGGCGTTGTCCCGATCCATGGAACGCAGCCGCACGATGCCGGTGGTGGTTTCCTCACAGGCCCCGATAACGGTCTGGGCCTGTTCACGCCGTTCTTTGTGCAGCAGTGTCACCAAATCGGCGCCGTCGTCTATTACGGCGTCTGGTTGGGCGTCCAGGGCCAGACCCAGAAAGCGCTGGTATTCTGGTATGGATTCACCGTGAATGGCGAAAACGGTAATGCCGCTGTCGACCAAAGCGGCTACCACATCATCCTGAGTGGAAAGGGGGTTGCTGGCACAGGCTACTACGTTGGCGCCGGCAGTTTGCAGGGTTTGCAGCAAATAACCGGTTTTGGCTTCCAGATGCAGGCAGCAGGTCACGGTTTTGCCTGCCAGGGGGCGAGATTGCCCGTATTCATGGTTGAGACGGGTCAAAACCGGCATGCGGCCCTGCACCCATTCCAGTTTGCGATAGCCGTCCGCCGCCAGATTGATATCTTTTATGATTGATTGTTGTGCGAGACTGAATTCTTTAGTCATGTCCATTGCTCATCCTCCTGTGTAATTATAACACGAGCCAACGGTGGTATTGCGAGAATTGGACTTTGAGGTTCCATATTCTTATAGCCGGGTTGATTTGGCGGCTTTATTCAGACCGCGATAAACATTGCCATGCAGGCCCGGGCCTGGTGATGACAGTTAATTTTATCATAATATAGTATTCCCGCCCGGTGCTGATTTGGGTGGGAATAAATTATCAAGCTGCGTTATATTGAGCGGATTGATGTGCAAGCCAAAACAGCGCTTTGGAGGAGGCTTTCTACGCCATAGTTTGCCTGAGATATCCGTTAGGTATATTTGTCGAAACAAAATTTGCTTGGGGTTCTTAAATCGAGGTCAAAAACTATTGACAAAGGTTTTATGGTGCAGTAAATTATTATTAATCATATAGGAATAATTTAATATAGAATAGCCGACTAGAAAACTGGAGGCCGTATTCGCTTTGTGAATGTGGCCTCTATTTTTTATGGGTCACAAAAAGATGATCAATGCTTCATGGGGAGGTAGCACGATGAGTAAATTTGTGGAGCGGCCCCGGTATGTTTGCTCTCTGGGAGGGGCGGTAGGAACCATTAAAGTATTGCCGCGCACCGTGCCTATTCTACACGCCGCCACCGGCTGCGGCGGGAATGTGGCCACGGCCCTGAACCAGGCGGCGGGATATATGGGCAGCGGGTACTGCGCGGGCCAGGCCTTACCCAGCACCAATACATCCGAGCGGGAGATCGTTTTCGGCGGGGAAGAAAGGCTCAGCGAACAAATCGCCAATACCATCAAGCTGGTGGACGGAGACCTGTATTTTGTAATTACCGGATGCATGGTGGATATGATCGGAGACAACATCCATAATTCCATTAAGCAGTTTAATGGAGGGAAGGCCCGGGTCATCGGCGCTGAAACCGGAGGATTCCGGGGGAATTACTATAAAGGCTATGAAATCGTACTGAAGACTCTGTTTCAGGACTTTGTGGAGAAGAATCCGGCCAAAGACAAGGGGCTGGTGAATTTGTGGGGAGTGGTTCCCATTCAGGATGTATTCTGGAAAGGCAATCTCACCCTTATCAAAGACCTGCTGGTAAAACTGGGCTACCGGGTGAACACCTTTTTCGGAGAGGGAGAGACACTGGAAGACTTGCAAAATTCCGCGGCGGCTGCTTTAAACATTGTGGTGTCCGATACTTTTGGCGTGGAAGCCGCCCAGGTTTTTGAAGAAGTGCACAGTGTTCCCTACATTACCGTGCCATTTCCCATCGGCGATCATGGCAGCCAAAGATTTTTGCGGGCCATAGGAAACGCCTTGGGCATTGAAAAAGCTTTTGTAGAGAAGGTGATCAAGGAAGAACAGGCTCGCTATTACAGCTACTTCGAAAGAATCGCGGACGTTTACAGCGATCTCGATTTGCAGCGCTATGCGGTGGTAGTGGGCGATTCCAATTACACCCAGGCCCTGGCCAGGTTTCTGGCCGATGATTTGGGATGGCTGCCGGGCCTGGCGGTCGTAACGGATTTTCTGGATGATGAGCAAAAAGATACAGTAAGGGGTCAATTTAACGGCTATGAATCAGGGATTGAAGCTGAAGTGGTATTCGATACCGACGCTTCCAATGTGGGGAAGTATATTGCCCGGCATTGGGGGCAAAGCAGGGGGCAGCGGTATTTTGAAGGCTTCAACCCGGGGTTTATTCTGGGCAGCGCTATTGACAGGGATATTGCGGAAAAGCTGGGGGTCCCGCAGTTAACCGTGACCTATCCCATATCCAACCGGGTGGTGCTGGACCGGGGGTATGCGGGATATAGCGGGGCTTTGAGATTGACCGAAGATATCCTGAGCGTTCTGGTGGGAAATAGATAAAGGAGGGTGCCAAAGATGGATTACATCAAGGAAAAAACGCCGCCCATTCGTGAAGAGCGATTAGGAGCGTGCATGGCCTTTGGAGGATCATGCTGCGATATTTCAAATCAATCCAAGAAAGGATGTCTGTTCAACAACAACCGTACCTTCTCCCAAAGCCAGGGCTGCCAGCTAACCCTCAGCCTGGCTATCTTGAATACTATCAGAGATTCGGTCATCATCGTTCACAGCCCGATCGGGTGCGGCGCCAACCTGGTGGCCCAGGCGGGGGTGTCCAAAGGATACCAGAAGCTGAGGGATCCCAATGCTTTCGGCCTGCGCTGGATCAATACCAATCTTGATGAAGTGGATGTGATCAATGGCGGGGAAGAGAAGCTCCGGTCGGCTATTTTGTACGCGGACCGGGAATACCGGCCCAGCGCCATTATTGTTATGAATAGCTGCGTTCCGGCCCTGATCGGCGATGATATCGACACGCTTATAGAGGAATTGCAGCAGCAGGTGGCGGCCAGAATCGTTCCCGTGCACTGCGAAGGATTCAAAACCAGGATACAGGCCACGGCTTATGACGCGGTTTATCACGGCATATTGAGGACTCTGGTGGGGATAGAAGAGGAGGAAGCAGATCCCGTCATTATTGACGAACTCGAGGAGTTAAAGAAAAGATACCGCATCAGCCGCACGGTCAATGTCCTCAATGTTTCATCCATGAGCCGCAGCGACGAGCAAGGATTGGTGAAGCTGCTGCAGTCGCTGGATCTCAACGTAAGGATACTGCCCTGCTATGCCCATCCCGATGACTTTGAGGACTCCTTCGAAGCAGCCCTGAATGTCAGCATATGCGCCACCCACGACGATTATTTTGTGGAGCATATGAAATCAAAATACGGGGTTCCCTTTATTTTGAGGACCATTCCCATCGGCATTGCCAACACCAATAAGTGGCTGCTGGATATAGCCCGGTTTTTCGGGATGGAGGAGCAGGCGCAAAAGTTGATCGACAGCGAGGTCCGGGAATTAAATCAGGCTTTGGCTCCTTATCGCCAGTTTCTGCAAGGCAAAACCGCTTTTCTGGGCGGCGGTGAAATCAGGATCATCACCACCGCGGAATTGCTCCACAGTCTGGGCATGGAGGTCCTGGGCCTGCGCGGCTTTCACTTTGACCGCTACGGGGAAGGCCTGTTGGAGGAGTTGATGGCGGAAATCCCGGAAAGCGAGAAAGCCATCATCAACATTGGAACCGGCCAGCCTTTCGAGCAGGCCAACCTTTTATCCAGGTATAAACCGGATGTGTTTGTGGGCCATCCGGGGGGCAATGGCTGGGCCAATAAACAGGGTATACCGGTCTTCCCCTTGTTCGGTCAGGCCTACGATTATATGGGTTATGTGGGCGTTTACGAGGTGGCCCGCAGGCTCACGCGAACCCTTAAAAACACCAGTTACAGCCAGAACCTGGTTAAACATGTCAGGTTGCCCTATCGCCAGGACTGGTATGCCGAAGATCCTTTTGCCTATATAAAACAGGATCTGGCGCTGTAAACGGGGGAGTCAGGGAGAGTCTCCTTTCGGCAGGGAATTTACAAATAAGGAAGGTATTTCATGCTCAAATGGGTGCGCGAAGCAAACCAGCGTTTATTAAGCTATTATTTCATCATTCTGTTTTTTGTTTTATGGCAGGCGGCGCCGCTGGCGGGCTGGGCCAATCCGAAGTTTATTCCGCCTCTGTCCCGGGTGCTGGAGGAGGGATGGAAGCTTATTTTGAACGGGAAACTGCAGCTAGTCAGTTCAACCCGGACCGACTTGATAGAATTGAAAGTGCCCACGTATAAAATTTGCGCTTCCACGGTCTGGGTGGTGGCCGACAAAAAAGGATTCCTGGAAAAAGAAGGCATCAAGCTGGTTTATACCGGCGAACTGATTTCCAGTCAGATTCTTCCCTCCGTATTAAACGGAAATAATGATGTAGCCACCGCCCAGCCTAATTTGCTGGCCATTGCCAAAGCGGGCGGGGCTCAGGTGACGGCGGTGGCCAGAAACCAGGTGGAGCCGTCACCGGAAGTGGACCCCATATTTCGGCATATGAGGTGGTATGTAAGACCCGAAACCGGGATCAGATCCATCTCGGACCTGAAAAACTATAAAGCCGGGGAAAAGATCAAGACCAACGGGACCGTCAACAGCTGCAACCAGTTTCTTTTCAATACCCTGCTGGATAAGGACGGCGTACCCCGAGACAGGATCGAATGGGTTACCTTTACCAACGATATAGCAGTCATCCAGTCAACCAGTCAGGGCATTCTGGATGTGGCCCAGGTGCACCCGCCCTACTATAAATCGGCTGAGGACGCCGGCCTTATCTTAATCGCCGATTCCACCGATACGGATCTGGGAGAAGCGGCCGGGGCCAGCCTCTACTACTTCCGGAACGATTTTATCAAGAACAATCCGGAAACGGTTGAAAAGTTTGTCAAAGGAATCGTAGCCGCCCAGAGATGGAGCAACGAAAATCCGGAAGAAGCCATTCAGCTGACCGCGGAATGGATCAATGTCCCGGTTACGGGAGTGCATTATTTTGCCACAAGCTCAGAAATCAAGGAAAGCGATATTACGCCCTGGCTCAAAGATCTGGAGAACAGCGGCGCGCTTAAACCGGGGCAGGTCAAAGCTACGGATCTCATAACCCGCCAATTCGAAAAAGTATCCCTGAATTAGAGGGGCCGCCCGGGAGAAAAAGCAGGTGCTGCCCTAACGCCTGACAGCGAGCGGACGATGTTCCTGATCATCGCCTCAGACAGTTGCAGGCGAATCGTTCAGGCATCATAAAGGCAGGCAGGGGGGAAGGAAAACTGGCCTTCCCTCCGCCCTCCCGCCTGCCATGGCAATGGGGAAGAGAACCCCCGCCTTCCGCTGCCCGGAGGCGGCTGGGAGCAAGTGAGGTCTTTATGGTGGAAAACGCTACGATAAAAATATACGGCATGACTTGCACGCTGTGCTCGGCGATCATAGAAGCCGGAGTGGAAAAACTGGCCGGCGTGGAAAAAGTCAATGTCAGTTATGCAGCGGAAAAAGCGGCCCTGCAATACGACCCGTCAGCCGTTGAACTGGGCGAAATCAAAAAAACCATTGAAAAATTAGGATTTTTCGTTGAAGAAGGCGAACTGGCCGATTCTGGCAGCGGGTTGGACCGCAGTACCCGAGAAAGAAATAAACTGAAAAAGCAGTTTATCGTCTCGGCCATTTTGAGTTCTCCCTTGCTGCTGGCTATGATTTTGGGGGGCTTGGGATTTTGCCATGATACTTTCGATCCTTACAACCAGACTGCCTGGGGTCTCTTTGTCGAGAGTTTAAGAGTAAAAACCGCCGGCCTTCATAAATGGGAGCTTCAACTGGCCCTGGCTACCCCGGTGCAATTTATTATGGGCTTTAATTTTTACAGGAATGCTTTCTACTCTGTAAAGCTGAGGAAGGCGACTATGGATGTGCTAGTAGTGCTGGGAACCACTGCCGCCTATTTCTACAGTCTTTATGTATCGCTTTTTGAGACAACGCTGTATTATTTCGGCATGAAAAATATATATTTTGAAGCTTCGGCGACGATTATAACCCTTATTCTGCTGGGGAATTATTTGGAGGCTCTGGCCCGGGGAAGAACCTCTACAGCCATACAAACCCTGATAGGGTTGAGGCCTAAAACCGCCAGAGTCATAAAGGGTGACAGTGAAATCGATATTCCCATCGATGAAGTGGCAGTCGGGGATATTATTATTGTCCGGCCGGGGGAAAAAATTCCGGTGGACGCCGTTGTGCTGGAGGGGTACTCCAGCGTGGATGAATCCATGCTGACCGGAGAGAGTGTTCCGGTGGACAAACAAGTTAATGATTTTGTCACCGGGGCTTCCATAAACAAGCATGGCGCCTTAAAAATAAAAGCTCTCAAGGTAGGCAATGAAACCGTTTTAGCCCACATCATCAAGCTGGTTGAAGACGCCCAGTCCAGTAAAGCGCCTATCCAAAGAATCGCCGACCAGGTAGCGGGGGTTTTTGTTCCGGTAGTTATTCTGGCTTCCCTGGCCACCTTCTGCATCTGGTTTTTCTTTATTTATAGCGCACAAGTATTCCTGATTGACAAGGCCATCGTAGCTGCCGTATCGGTTCTGGTCATATCCTGCCCCTGCGCTCTGGGCCTGGCCACCCCCACCGCCATCATGGTGGGAATGGGGAAGGGAGCCCAAAACGGGATCTTAATAAAAAACGGTGAAGTACTGGAGAATGTATGCAAAATAAATACGGTCCTGCTGGACAAAACAGGCACCATTACCACTGGTAAACTGGCGGTAAGTGATCTGCTTTTGATTGCCGGGGACGATGAGGAATTTAGTGAAAGCAGCATCTGGGAAATCGCTGCTATGGCGGAAAAAAAATCGGAGCATCCCCTAGGAACCGCCATATACCAAAAATATAAGCGCTTCTTCTCCCGGGAGGCCGCAGAGTCCCGGCGCTTTGAAGCTATTCCCGGTCAGGGCATTTATGCGCAGGGCCTGGGAAGGACCGTTTTAATCGGCACCCGGAAGTTGATGGAAGATCGCGGCGTAGCCATAGATCATGCCAAGAACCTGCTTATCCCTTTGCAAAATGCAGGCAAGACCTTCAGTTATGTGGCTGTCGACGGAAAACTGACCGCCATTATAGCCTTTACGGATGAAATTCGGGCCCATTCCCAGGAAGCGGTGGCCCGGATGAGCAAAATGGGGCTGGAAGTGTATATGCTGACCGGCGACAATACCCAAACCGCCATGGCCATCGCCGAGCGGGTGGGCATAAAAAATGTTCTGGCGGAAGTATTGCCGGATAAAAAGGCACAAGCCGTTGAAAGTCTTAAAAAACAGGGGAAAAAGGTGGCTATGGTCGGAGACGGGATCAACGACGCCCCGGCCCTGGCGGCGGCGGATATCGGCATAGCGGTGGGAACCGGAACGGATGTGGCCATTGAAACCGGCGATATTGTACTGTTAAAAGATGATTTAACGGCGGTTCCGGCTGCAATTCAACTGTCTTTTGCTACCATGCGCACCATCAAGCAGAACCTGTTTTGGGCGTTTATTTACAATATTATCGGCATCCCCATCGCCGCCGCCGGGTATTTGAATCCAGTCGTAGCCGCGGCCGCCATGGCCTTAAGCTCTATATCGGTGCTGTTAAACTCCCTGCGCCTCAAAGGTTTTAGATTGAATTGACGACCCTGCATTCAGCCGGGGTGACTTATGGAGGTGGTTTTATGTCTGACGAAATGGGCTATGAAGTAGAAAGCGGGCATGGCGGAGTCGATCCCCAACCGGGCGGCAGTTGGAGAATGGTGAGAAGGTTGTTGGCCGGGGTGGTGGTTCTGGCCGGGCTCTATTTTGTTTTGCAGCGCTGGCTTCATTTCGATCTCTGGCAGTTTTTGAAAGATTTGTATATGCTGAAATACTTTTCCCAGCTGGGGAAAGACGCCAGCTATGGCCTGTTGTTTGCATTGGGCGTACTGACCTCTTTTCACTGCATCGGCATGTGCGGCGGCATCACCCTTTCCCAGACCGTTCGCTATAAACAAGATGATATACAGAAATCCTATGCCTGGCTGCTGCCCGCAGTGAAATACAACGGAGGAAGAGTCATCGCTTACACCCTGGTGGGAGCCGTGGTGGGCGGACTGGGGCAGGTGATCAGCTTTTCCGGCGTATGGAAAGGCATCATCCCCTTGCTGGGCGGCCTTTTTATGATTGTTATGGGGATTCATTTGCTGGATATTTTTCCTTTTTTACGCAGACTCACGATCCCCATGCCCAAATTCGCCGCCCGCAAGGTGCTGGCCAATCAAGATCACGGCCCCTTTTACATTGGCTTGCTGACCGGGCTCATGCCCTGCGGGCCTTTGCAGATTGTTCAATTATATGCTTTGAGTACGCGCAGTGTGGTTTTCGGTGCCCTGTCCATGTTCGTCTTTTCCCTGGGAACCGTCCCCTTGTTATTCTCCCTGGGCGCGGTCAATTCTTTGGTGAATAAAAACAGGATCAATGCCATCCTCAAAGCCAGTGCGGCACTGGTGGTGGTTCTGGGCCTGGTCATGGTGGGGAGGGGATTGTCCCTGTCAGGCGTTATGATACACCTACCCTCTATATTGCATTCGCAAAGCATCACGGTCGAGGGAGAAGCGGCTGTAGCCAGGATCGAGGGTCCTGTTCAAACTGTGACCATATCCCTGAAGCCAGACCGCTTTGTACCCCTGGTGGTGCAAAAAGGAATTCCGGTCCACTGGATCATTCAGGTGGACGCCGAAAATCTAAACGAATGCAATAAGGCCATTCATATTCCCAAGTTTGCCATCGACCGGGAATTTTCTCCGGGCCAGAACCTGGTGGAATTTACCCCCCTGGAAAGCGGGGAATTCGTTTATACTTGCTGGATGGGGATGATCAAAAGCAAAATCATAGTAGTGGACGACCTGGCAGTTGGTTTTTAAGGTTGCTGGTCGACAACCCCCTTTTTATTCACGCCGTATCAAAGGCAATGCAGCATTTTCCGCAAGGCGGAAACCATTCCGGCTTGCTTGAAATTCGACCAGGTGCTGGCGATAGCGATGGGGGATGAACTGGGCTTGCAGGCGGGGATTGCGCCGGGAATTGATGCTGATTTCAGTAAAATAAAGCTTCCAAAGCTCCTGGTAGCCGTCTTCTTCCGGCAGGAAGGATGCCGGGACAGTGTCTAAATCAATCAGATACCACCGGCGTTGCGGGTACGGCTTTTTTTCGGGGCTGGTTTGCCCGTCGTAAACAATGGCCCCATTTCTTTTTTGGTCGTGAATGACCCAGCGTTCGCCGGCCAGGCGTTCCGCGAAATGATCGGCGATCAGGGGAAGAATATCATGATCGGGAGCCAGGCTGGCGTATAAAAACTTACCCTGGTCGGCGAAGCGCAGCAATCCTAAGAAACGGTGAACTTCCCGGGTGACCTGGCAGGCTATTTTATGCAACGGATGGACCTGGGGATGAGAATGGTAAAAATCTATTTTGGAACCCATGCGAAAGCCTAAACGGAGATAGTTTAGAATGATGTTCTCTTTGCCGGGGCAGGAAGAAAGGAAAGCATAATAGACCCGGGCCAAAGCAGCCTCCGATATTTTTTCCTCTATGGCCTTGTATACCCGGGCGGCATAATCGGGATTGCTGCACACCAGTCCGCTCTCGACCAACAGGGAGGGCTGGTAAGATTCCCGGGCATAGATGCCGTCCGCGGCTTCCTGGTAATAATGATAATAAATACAGGTCAAAAGGCCGTCAAAGCTGCCGTCGTATAAATAATCCACAGCCTTCCTCCTTTATGCAGAATAAAAATTAAAACAGGGTCAACTGCTGCGCCGATGGAGCCGGGGGAAGGATGCTGCGGCGAATTGTTAACGGATCAAAGGGCCGGCTGCCGGCATAAACCCCTTTGCAGGTGATGAAATGCCGGGCTCGTTTGTAAGCCACGCCCAGGGTTTTTAACTGGTCAGCGGAAAGGGCCGCCAGGCGCCGCTGGGTCAGGATGCGCCAGGCTGACTTGAGCCCGATGCCTGGAACCCGGAGCAATTCTTCGTAAGCAGCCCGGTTGATTTCCAGAGGGAAAAATTCCGGGTGGCGCAGCGCCCAGGCCATTTTGGGATCTATTTCGGTCTCCAGCTGAGGGTGGACCGGATCGACGATCTCCTCGACTTGAAAATGATAGTAGCGCACCAGCCAGTCCGACTGGTAAAGGCGGTGCTCCCGCAAAAGCGGCGGGGCGGTGGCCAGGGCCGGCAGATGGGAGTCTTGATTGACCGGAACATAGGCCGAAAAATATACGCGCTTCAGGCCGAAAGCCCGGTACAGGGCCTGGGTAGTATGCAGGATAGTCAGGTCGCTGTCCTGGCTGGCCCCGACAATCATCTGGGTGGATTGACCGGCGGGTGCAAATCTGGGAGCATGACGAAATCGTTTGCGCTCCTCCTTATGGATCAGGATTTGATCCCGGACCTGCTGCATGGGTGTATAGAGCATAGGGAGGGACTTTTGCGGCGCCAGGAGGCGCAGGCTTTGTTCGCTGGGCTGTTCTATATTGACGCTCATGCGGTCGGCCAGCAGTCCGGCCTGCTGGATCAGGACCGGGTCGGCGCCGGGGATGATTTTTACATGGATATAACCGTGAAATTCATATTCCTGGCGGAGCAAGGTCAGGATCCGGACCATCTTTTCCATGGTATGGTGGGGTGAAACCTCCACCGCCGCGCTGAGAAACAGGCCTTCGATATAATTGCGCCGGTAGAACTGAAGGGTCAGATCGGCAATTTCCCGGGCGGTAAAGCTGGCCCGGGGTATGTTGTTGGAGCGGCGGTTCACGCAGTAACGGCAGTCGTAAATGCAGTCATTGCTGACCAGGACCTTCAATAAAGAAATGCAGCGCCCGTCGTCGGACCAGGAATGGCAGATGCCGAAGGATTTGGCGTTGCCTATTCCGCCTTCATTTTTCCGGGACACCCCGCTGGAAGCGCAGGCAACATCGTACCTGGCGGCGCCGGTTAAAATGGCCAGCTTGGCCATGGTATCCATATGACTCACCCCACAAGACATTTTTTACGTTTAGCTTTAGGCCGGATATCTTGCCCCGGGCATAAGCAGAGGCAAAGCCTTCCGAGAACATATGTTCTTGAAGATGATTTCAGTATACCATATAAAACGACTTAAGCAAACATATGTTCTAATCATCCTCAAAGGAGAAAATTATGACAGCCGCATTTCAAACAAATACAGCCGTTTGCCGCTCATTGACAGAGGCTTTTAAATTCTATATACTCAAAGATGAGTAAACATACATAAATACTAGGCATTAACCGGGGAGCGGTTCTGAATATCGCAGTAAAGACAGGCAAGGTTCTTTATTTTCGTCTGCAAGGCAGGAGTTTAAGCAATTCCCGCTAATAGAAATAATACCAGGGATGTCATAAGGCATCACAGAAAATCGGAGAGGGGAAAGGATATGCTGATCCGGCATTTGCGAGACTATCAATGGGAAAACATTGCGGTTCTTCCTTATAAGGAGGAAGGCCATCATTATAAACGCATCACGAAGCAGATTCTATCTGAAGAGCTGGCGGATATTCCCTGTCAACTACGCTATTTTGAAATTGCCCCGGAAGGATATTCCACATTAGAACATCATGAACATGCCCATCTGGTCATCATTTTTAGAGGAGCAGGGGAGGCCCTTGTAGGCGACAAGGTTTTTCCCGTGCAGGAAAAAGACGTCATAACCATCCCGGCTCATACCTGGCACCAATTTCGGGCCAGCCAAGGGACGCCTTTTGGCTTTCTTTGCCTGGTCAACGTTGAGCGCGACAAGCCGGTTCTGCCGTCGCCGGAAGATATGGAACGCTTGCGCCGGGACCCTGATGTAGCCGCATTTATAAGGAGTTGAATTTAGTGAAGCCAGAGCGCAGTTTCGGGTTTGATACGCGTATGGCGCATGCCGGCCACAAATGGGCTAGAGTTAGCCTTTATCCATATTGTCCCGGCCACATTAAATTCCAGCGGAGGCATTGATTATGGAAAGATTCTCTATCGTATATCGTTTGGCGGGAAGCGAAACCGATGCCTATAGCAAGGCCGAAGATATCTGCCTGGAGCAGACCGTGGAATTCCCGGGGGAATTGGTGCCCGAGGGGGTTATCCGGGAGCATATCGTGGGACGGATAGAAGATTTCCAACCGGAGGCAGCGGACAGCTACAGAGTCACGGTCAGCTTTGCGATAGAAACCGCCGCCCGGGAACTGACCCAGCTTTTAAACGTGATCTTTGGCAACATCAGCATCAAGCCCGGTTATCGGGTAGAAGAAATCAGATTGCCCGAATCCATAACTAAAGCTTACCGGGGACCCAGATTCGGCAAGAGGGGATTGAGAGAGCGGTTGAATGTGGCTGAGCGTCCTTTGCTTTTTTCGGCTCTCAAGCCCATGGGGCTGTCTGCTGAGGACTTGGCCCGCCTGGCCTATCAGCTGGCCCTGGGAGGGATAGACATCATCAAAGACGACCACGGCCTCACCAACCAGGACTATGCCCCTTTTCACGAAAGAGTTCAACTCTGTGCCCGAGCCGTAGAACGCGCCAACCGGGAAACCGGACAACAGTGTATCTATGTAGCCAACGTTACCGCACCTTATGGTGAAGTGGCTCAACGCGCCAGCTTTGCCCGGGACTGTGGCGCCGGGGGGCTGTTGGTCGCACCCGGCCTGGTGGGATTTGACACCATGCGCAGCCTGGCGGAGGATGACAGACTGGGTCTGCCTATTTTCAGTCATCCCGCTCTGCTGGGAAGCTATGTTTTAAGTCCGCAGCATGGCCTCTCTCATTTCGCTTTATTCGGACAAATCACACGCCTGGCCGGAGCCGACGGAAGCATCTATCCCAATTTTGGCGGGCGTTTTTCTTTCAGCCGGGAAGAGTGCAGAAGCATTGTTCAGGGAACCTCGGTTTCCATGGGGCATCTGAAAACAATTTTTCCCTGTCCCGGCGGAGGGATGAGCATCGGCAGCATACCCGACATGATCCGGGTATATGGCTCAGATGTTATTTTCCTGGTAGGCGGAGGACTGTTCAAACACGGACCCGATATCGTGGAGAACTGCAGGTATTTTCGCAGCCTGGTGGAGGGAGTTTCCTGATGCCCTGTCAAGCTGCGAAATGTCTGACTCGATAATCCACACCGATAGGGAGCTTGATAAATATCCGGGCTGGATATTCTCGGATTCCTTATAATCCCAGTAGTTTTCGCAGCGCGGATTCGGGCCAATGGCTGTTTGGAAAAACTTCAGAATATGCGTTTTCTTTGCTGAAAATCAAGGAAGGTATATCTGTGTTGTCATAAACCAGAATCTTGTCGCATACATGAATCAGTTGCGGCAGAAGAGCCAGCGCACGATGATAGCGCGCCCGGATTTTGTCCTCCGGCACATTATGACCGCCGGCTGCATAACGCGCCCTGACCCGGGCAACATTTATATTCTCGTCGCAAGTCAGGATATAAACACATTGTATTTCATATCCGAGTGCTTTGGCTTTTTGTAATAATAATAGATTTCTTTCAGTGGATAAAACTGTTTCAAATGAAAAATCGACACCGCTGTTGAGAAGTTTATTGCGAAGCGACTCAGCATGCTGGGCGGCTTCAAGGTCGGTTATATCGTACTCCTTTTTCAGGTCGTCTGCGTTGATATAGGTTCCAAAGACCGGAAGCCTGCGCGTTACTGTGGTCTTCCCCGAACCGTTCGGTCCCGCGAAAGCCAGTACGGCAGGTTTGCGCAAGTTGTCAGCCATTGACATATTCCCGCGTCCCATTGGCAAATTCTAAATATGCCCGCTTTGTATCTGTGTCATATCGCGCCACCGGTAATCCTTTTCGCTGATTCTCCGCGACCTCGCTCTGGACGGCAGTTTTAAACGCGTTTGTGATGTCGCCCGAAGAGTAGCCGGAACCGAAACCGGAGTTTTTTACACTGATGGGAAAAGGAATGGCTGCTTCATCGACCGCCTTGCGCAGAAAAATGTTGAGCGCTGTGCTCATATTCATACCCAAGCGGTCAAACAAGCTTTCGGCACGTTCTTTCAGGTCTTTGTCAACACGGATTGTCACCCGCACGTCGTTTTGGGCTTTCATAGCCGTTGTCTCCTTTCAGTGCTTTACATCCATATATATTATACGCGGCGCAAGGGAAAAAGTCGACCGATACACATCCATTGTATGTACAATGTCTGTCTATTATACTTGTATATGCCGCTAAACAATGTCAATCAGCGTCACGGGCAATGCACAGTGCTTTTCATTGATGTTAGCGGTTTTAATAGAAAGTGGTAGCGGACGACGAAGAAAACGGCGTTGACATACGTAAGTAAACGCTATATACTCAGGTATATAAGTAAACATATTTATTTACTTGCATATAATTGCTTTTATTTAAGGTTGACCGGAAAAACTGGAGGCTTGGTTGCATTTTCAATATGCAGACCGGTCTTTTTTTGTCATTGTAAGGGAGTTTAGCGTCTCCATATCGCCTTAAGAATTATACTCCGGGAGAAGAACAATGAATGATTGCAAAATAACTTTTGACGTAGATGATGAAGTTCTCGCGTTGGGGCTGACGGTGGCAGCCATTGTTGTACAGGGAATCGATAACCAGAAAAGCACGCCCGAGTTCGATGCATTTTTTGAGCGGGAGACCAGGCAGGTGCTGCAGGATTTATCCCTTGAAAATATCAAAAGAGATCCTTTGCTGCAGGGCTTTCGCCAGCTGCATGAACGGGCCGGATGCTCCAACCGAAAAACGATTGCTGCCTCCGAGAACCTGCTGAAGTTTCTGTTGAAGACCGGACATTTGCCGCGCGTGAATTTGCTGGTTGATATTTACAATTTAGTATCATTGACCAGCCGTCTGGCGCTGGGGGCCCATGATGTCAGATCTATTGGCGGAAATGTCCGCCTCAGAATGACAAACGGTCAGGAGAGTTTTTGGCCTATCGGCAGCCGGGAGCCTGCTTTGGTCAAACCCGGCGAGTATGCTTATATTGACGATAATAACGATATTATCTGCAGACTTGAAGTTCGACAGGTGGAAAAAACCAAAGTAACCTTGCATACGAAGGAATGCTTCTATATCATACAAGGAAACCCGGCGGTCACTTCTGATGACCTGAAAGCTGCCACCGAGAACCTGATAGAACTGACCCGCAGGTTCTGCGGCGGAGAAGAACGCATTCTTTATAAGCCCTGGTAGTTTATGGGCATGAGGGCACGGCGCCGGCCTTGGGGATTGCGTTTCCGCCGCCTGTGATTTATCGGGCCTGATAAAAGGCCCACCCGGTTTCATCTAAGTATTCTACCGGCGCCCGTATCATGCAAGTCGTATTTTACTTGGAATGATTGTTGTTTAAACCAGTTGGGAAAAAAGCCGGTTAAACCTTAAAAAAGAATGGAGGGTATATAGGGTCTGGTCATTAGATAGACGCTTATAAGGGGGGTATTGCATGAAAGTGGTGGGTATTATTCTTGATCGTAATAATCCAGGTACGAGTATTCCTGCCCATCCTTTTGCCACCCGAGAATACATTCCAGATGCACATTTTGCCCTGCTTTCATAATCAGTTTGTCCACATTTTTGATTTTCTTCTTTAGCTCCTGAATGAGCGTTTTTATTTCATAGCGCTTATTGCCGGTTTTTTCAGCCGCCACCATGCAGGCGCAATTCAAAGGCATTATTCCGCTTTCATTGATGAATTTCTCGATGAACTTTTCTTCCACGTAATAAAGAGGCCGGATTAATTCCAAGTTTGAAAAATTCTGGGCTTTTAATTTGGGCAGCATGGTTTTGAAGCAGCCGGCGTAAAACATATTTAACAGCGTGGTTTCAATGACATCGTTAAAATGATGACCCAGTGCCAGTTTATTGCATCCCAATTCCTGAGCCTTGGCATAGAGAACACCGCGGCGCATTTTGGCGCACATGTAGCAGGGATAATCCTGGGCAATCTTATCTACAACCTTGAAGATATCGGATTCAAAAAGATGAATCGGGATATTCAACTGCCGGCAGTTGTTTATCAATAGCTGCCGGATATCTTTATGATAGCCCGGATCCATGGCGATAAACTCCAATTCGAAATTTCTTATGCCGTGGCAATGCAGCTCTTGAAATAATTTAGCCATCAGGGTGCTGTCTTTGCCCCCCGAAACCGCTACCGCGATTTTATCCCCATCCGCAATTAAATGAAAATCTTTGATGGCTTTTATAAATTTTGACCATACAGGCTTTCTATATTTTTTAATGATGCTTCGTTCAATTTCCGGAAGTGCCGCCATCACTGCTGCTGACTCCCGTGTTTCACAGCCGCTTCCCGCTATTCTGTTCATCATTTTGCCTCGCTGTCAGGGGAACTTTTCCCATCGATTTTTGAAGATGTTTCTCTTATCCTATTATTTCAAAATAGTATAAACCATTTTTTCTGTTTTAACAGCCCTTGGCTTCCGCTTATTGCTGTTCAATTCTTCCAGGGTACCGGAGAGGGGGTTGACGGGTAGAAAGGTTAGCGAAGCAGTTCGCTGGCGGCGAGCCGTTCCGGGAGGAAAGGTCCTATAATTTTAGCGGCAGGTTCCCGGGGAAAGCAACGGGGCTCACTCGCAGGGGCCGGTCATTTATATGCGGTATGCTTAGATTGAGCAAGCGCGGACGATGCTATATACAAAGGTACCACAACATTTATATGCTATATGCTTGGATTGAGCAGCCGCATGATCTCCCCGTAAATATCTGCAACGTCGGGCAGTTTGCCTTTGCCTATTGTACCGAAGGCCAGAAGGCCGCTGGCCGGGTCCATGACGTGGTATCCACACTCCGCCAGAATGGCCAGGTTTCTCTTCACAATGGGGTTTTCATACATACGGGTATTCATAGACGGCACCACCAGAACCGGAGCCGTGTTCGCCACCACCAGTGTTGACAGAACATCATCGGCTATGCCATGGGCCATTTTGGCTATAAAATTGGCGGTTGCAGGAGCGATGACCAGCAGATCAAGCTGCTCGGCCAGGCCGATGTGCTTCACCCTGTATTCCCTGGGGTCGGACCATAAATCGGTAATCACTTCTCTGCCCGTCAGGGTTTTAAAGGTCAGGGGAGTGATAAATCGAGTAGCCGCTTCGGTCATAAGCACCACGATTTCAAGATCGATTTTTTTCAACCGGCTGACCAGATCCGCTATTTTATACGCTGCAATGCCTCCTGTAACACCTATTCCGACTGTCTGGTCCATCGATCAAACACCTCCGAGTCCACCTCTTTGACGGGTTGTCTCCATGCCTATATTTTCATCCTCAATATATATCATGCGGATTCCTCCCCGCATCATTCTCTCCCGGCCCGGGCGTCCATTTGTTTTAGCCCTGGGAAACAGCAGATGTGCGGAATAAATATGAAAGACCAGGATGTAAGGACAGCCTGATCTCCATTTTTGGGCGGGAGTCATGAATACGAATAAGGATATTCGTATAATTTAATTTATCCTAATCCCTGCGCTTCCTTTTGTCAATGCGGATGAAACGCATAGCCCGGTTTGTTTTTTAGTTTATCGCCGGCAGGGAATTACCGGCTCGTACAATGTCAATGATTGGAGGAAACACTGTGCTCGCTTTCTCCCAGTCACCGAACGTGCCTTCGTAATGCCGCAAAATAATTCCCTCCTGGTTATAGAAAATGAACTGTTTAGCTGGCCTGGCTAAAAAAAACGGTTTTTCTAAAAATAATGGGAATCCCTCTGGATTTGGCCTGCTTTTTCACCCGGTTCATGAGTCCGTGGCTTATGTAGTTTAAATTTAGAATGATTAAGTCTACGTTCTTGGGGATCTCGCGATTTTGGGTCGAGTGATTTCGCCCCTTCCAATGGATGATCTCTTTGGCCCCTTCAGCGTATAGCTTTTTGGGAACCGCGCCCAGATGATCCGCACCCACGAAAAGAACCTTTTCCACTTTCTGTCTTGCTCCCATTTTTTTCCCCCTTTCATAACAATTACCTGCCGGTAATCTGATGAAGGCCCTACAATGTCTAAAATAAGAAGGGCCAAGACGGCTGCTGCATCCCGGCCTCCAGTTGTCTGGTCAAACCAAAACCAAGTAAACATACTGAAATAATATATTATAATAAATGCTAAAATCTTATATTCGATTTGTCAAGGGGAAAGTTCGAATATATTTCGATTACAATTTCTTTAGGGCCAGCTCGGTGTATTCGTCTATACATAATCAGGGGATATTAGAATATACTTTCGGGTTGCATCCGTTCATGGCGTGCTGCTTCAGTATCGGGCGGGTGAATGCTGCAGGCGGCCTATCCGCTATCGTGAGCCGCCATTACACAAATCTATTAAAACTGCATTGACAAAGACAGCGGCGCATGTTATAAATAAGCCATGTAATCCAATTGAAATAGTAGGTTATAAGTTAAGATTATTGGAGGGAAAATGAATGGCCAAAATAGCAAAAAACCTTACCGACCTCATCGGAAACACGCCCCTATTGGAGTTGTCAAATTACAACCAGTACAATCACTTGAACGCCCGAGTGATTGTTAAATTGGAGTATTTTAATCCAGCCGGCAGTGTCAAAGACCGTATCGGCTATTCCATGATCAAGGACGCTGAAGATAAAGGGCTGATCAACAAGGACACCATTATTATCGAACCCACCAGCGGCAATACCGGCATCGCCCTGGCCTTTGTAGCGGCTGCCAAGGGCTACCGGCTTATTTTGACTATGCCTGATACCATGAGCGTTGAACGCAGGAACCTGCTCAAAGCCCTGGGAGCGGAACTGGTGCTGACTCCCGGCGCCAACGGTATGCCGGGGGCCATTCGGGCCGCCGAAGAACTGGCCGCCCAAACGCCCCACTCCTTTATACCGCAGCAATTCAAAAATCCGGCCAATCCTGAAATTCATCGGGCTACCACAGCTGAAGAAATATGGCGTGACACCGACGGCCAGGTTGACATCTTTGTAGGCGGGGTGGGCACGGGTGGAACCGTCACCGGAGTGGGAGAGATTCTGAAAGAGAGAAAACCCGGCGTGCAGATCGTAGCCGTGGAGCCTTTTGATTCCCCGGTATTATCCGGAGGATCGCCCGGACCCCATAAAATACAAGGTATCGGTGCGGGATTTGTACCGGACGTTTTGAACTTAAACGTGGTGGATGAAATATTCAAGGTTAAAAACGAGGAGGCCATCGAGGCGGCCCGCCTGCTGTCCAAAACAGAAGGGCTGCTGGTGGGGATCTCGTCCGGAGCCGCCGTTTTTGCCGCCACCCAACTGGCTAAAAGGCCGGAAAACCAGGGTAAGACCATTGTGGCTCTGCTCCCCGATACCGGAGAAAGATACTTGTCAACGGTCTTATTCCAGGAAGGCTAAATTCAGCAGGGGAATCGGGATAGTATATATTTTCGATTCCCCATTAATTTAGCTTAAAACATACTAAACATATATGACAAATTATAATGAAATGGAGGGCAGGAGGTGAAAAGATGAGTCTTGAAAAAAACCTTTCGAAAGATGAACGTTTGATTATCTCTCGTCTGGATTTGGATTATTTGCTCAATTTAATAGAAGAAATTCGCTTCGGTTCGCTTACAATTATCATTCAAGATGGCAAAGTGGTTCAAATTGACAAACACGAGAAAATCAGACTGGTTTGAGCCGGCAATGCAATATCCGACAGTCAGATTATATGCCTGTAGGGTTTTTGTAATTATTTTGATTATAAATATTTGAACACCGAAAAAATCCAAGAAGAAGGTGATTGGAAGTGGGGTTTTTAAAGCTTAAACCTAAAGTGGAGCAAAATGCAAAAAAAGCTCTTAATACGGAATCTAAAATTTCGATCCATAATGTAAGTCGAATTTACCCGATTAAAAATACCGGTGAAGGGCCGAAGCGTTTTGTGGCCATACAGGATGTCAATCTTGAAGTTGAAAAAGGCGAATTCATAGCCATTATAGGATCAAGTGGGTGCGGAAAATCCACCCTCCTCGACTTAATCGCCGGTCTGGCTCATCCGGACTCCGGCGAGATTTATATAGATGGCCGATTGATTACCGGTCCGGCCCTGGACAGGGGCATTGTTTTGCAGGGATACGCGCTTTTTCCCTGGCGTACGGTCCGGGACAATGTTGAATTTGGCCTGGAAATAAAAGGTGTACCCAGGGCTGAACGCGGAGCGATTAGCGACAAGTTTATCAATTTAGTGGAACTACAGGGTTTTGAAGATCGCTATCCCCATGAGTTGTCGGGAGGCATGAAACAAAGAGTGGCTATTGCCCGCGCTCTGGCTTACGATCCCGAGGTTTTGCTGATGGATGAACCTTTTGCCGCCGTCGACGCTCAGACCCGGGAAAGCTTGCAGGATGAATTGCTCCGCATATGGGAAAAAACCGGGAAAACCATTATCTTTGTCACCCATAGCATCGAAGAAGCGATTTATCTTGCCGACAGAGTGGCGGTGATGTCGCCTAACCCGGGAAAGATAAGAGAAGTCATCGATATTAAACTGCCCAGGCCCCGTTACAACAGCGATGTGCGGGCATCTGCCGAATTCGGCTGGATCAGGCACAAGGTCAGAAATCTACTCCAAGACGGAGGGGAAGAGACGTTTATTTCCAACAGCTCTCAGGATGTATCGGAAGCGATTTTCCAGGATACGGCTCTTTAGAACTTGCCCCGTAAGTCAGAACAAAACAGTAAGCTGATCCAAGCGGTGGATCCCCGGGGTCAATCATATGGTGCTGAGTGAAAGAATCGGCGCCCAGTCGTGCGGCTCGCCTTTATCGTTCGAAGAGCGAACTTGGGGATTGACACCAAACACCACGACAGCTAAAATACTTAGTATTATAATAGGAATACTGGACCATATAAATTGGATCTTTCTCTGACCAGAAAACTGGAGGCGGATTGACCTTTTCTGATCTCAGCTTTGCAGCTTTCCGGCGATGGTTCACTGGTTTGGAGGAGGAGAAAAAATGTCAGGATGCCCGAATAATCATAAAGAATCACCGTTCAGCCATCTAGTCAAGACCCACCCTTGCTTTAACAGCGAAGCACATTTTAAATTTGGCAGGATCCATCTCCCGGTCAGTCCTTCCTGCAACATTCAATGCAAATTCTGCCGCCGGGGGTTTAATAAATGCGAAAAGCGCCCCGGGGTAAGCCGGGGAATTCTGACCCCGGATGAAGCCGTAAATACGGTTGAACGGGCGTTGGCGCTGTGCCCTGACATTACTGTGGCCGGCATCGCCGGTCCCGGTGATACGCTGGCTAGCGATCATGCTCTGGATGCCTTCGCATTGATCCATGCCCGATTTCCACAGTTGATCAATTGCCTCAGCACCAACGGCCTGCTCTTGGAAGAAAAGGCGCAAAAGATCGTAGATGTCGGGGTCAAGACCGTCACTGTAACAGTGAATGCGGTCAATATACAAATTTTGCAAGAAATTTGCTCGCACATAGTCTATCAAAAGCAATATTTAACCGGTTCGGCAGCAGCACGCTGGCTATTGCTGGCTCAGCTCAAGGGCATTGACAAAGCGGCTAAACTGGGCTTAATCGTAAAGATTAATACGGTTCTCATTCCCGGGCTTAACGACGGGCATGTCGGCGAAGTTGCCAGGGTTACAGCCCGTGTTGGGGCTTCATTGATCAATATCATTCCTCTAATACCTCAAAACCAGATGGCGCACCTCAGTCCTCCTTCCTGCGAAGACTTAAACCGGGCGCGCAGTAACGCCGAGGATCATCTGCCCGTTTTCCGGCATTGCCAGCAGTGCCGGGCCGACGCCTGCGGCATTCCCGGCTCGAAAACGGATTTGGCCGCTGTTTTATACGATAGTCCCATGCAGACCTTTTCACACGGATAAAAAGCGCAATGCATGCATGTGAGGTGGTGGAAATATGTCCTGCCGGGTGGCCGTGGCCAGCAGTGACGGAAAAGTGATAAACCAGCATTTTGGGAGGGCTGGACAGTTTCTCGTTTTTGATTTGGAGGAAAAAGGTCCGGAGTTTTATGAATTGCGTAAAACAGTTCCCCTATGCGGGAGCGAAGCAAACCATGACAATCTCCTCCAGCATACCGTTCAGAGTCTGTCCGACTGCCGGGTGATCCTGGTCAGCCGGGTGGGGCCGGGAGCCGAAGAAGCTTTGACGCAAGCGGGTATTCAGGTCTTGGCCATACCGGGACTTATTGAGCCGGTGCTGCGCAAGCTGCACCATTATTTACGCAATCAAGACAAAGAAAATCAGAGGTGAACGAATTGGCGAAGAAGATCAAACAGATTGCTATCTACGGCAAAGGGGGAATAGGAAAATCCACTACGACTTCCAACATCAGCGCCGCTCTGGCCAGGGAAGGCTTTAAAGTGATGCAGTTTGGCTGCGATCCCAAAGCCGACTCCACCAATACTTTGCGAGGCGGGCAATATATTCCCACCGTCCTCGACACTCTGCGGGAAAAAACCGTGGTTAAGCCTGCGGAAGTTATTTTTGAAGGCTATGGCGGGGTTTATTGCGTAGAGGCCGGAGGTCCTGCGCCGGGGGTGGGATGCGCCGGCCGGGGAATCATCACGGCGGTTCAATTGTTTAAACAACAAAAAGTGTTTGAGACCCTGGATCTTGATTTTGTCATTTACGATGTGCTGGGCGATGTTGTTTGCGGAGGCTTTGCCATGCCTATTCGGGAGGGAATCGCCGAACACGTGTTTACGGTCTCTTCGGCGGATTTTATGGCCATATATGCAGCCAACAATCTTTTCAGCGGTATACAGAAATACTCCAAAAGCGGCGGGGCCTTACTGGGCGGTCTCATTGCCAATTCCATCAATGCCCCCTATGCCAGGGAGATCGTGGACGATTTCGTTCAAAAGACCAACACGCAAGTTATAGAATACATTCCCCGCTCCATTACCGTAACCCAGAGTGAGCTTCAGGGCAAGACCACCGTCGAACTGGCTCCCGAATCGGATCAGGCCCAAATCTACCGCAGCCTGGCTCTCAAAATCGCTGCACACAGCGAGTCGAAAACGCCGTCACCACTGGGAATTCAGGCTTTGCGCGAGTGGGCTTCCAACTGGGCCGAATATCTTTTGGCCTATGAAACGGGTGAAGTGCGCAGTGAGGCCAGCGGGATTTAAGCGCGGAGGCGACCGGTTTTAATAAAACTGCCATTTAAGGCCAATGATTTGCTTTTGAACAGACCCAAACAAGGTTGGGCGCCTTGCTTTGGGTCTTGATATTTGCCCTGTAATGCCTATAAAATTAATATATATGGAGATTTTGAAGATACCCGATTCGGCTCCGGCCATGCCCGCCGGGACGGAGAACTGTAAGTGGACGCTTCATGATCCCGGCGGATCCGCTGAAAGTATCGGGATGTGCTGACAATCCCCGGATCATTGCTACCTCTGCAATATCAACTGTTTGAAATGATACTCGGCCCGGCCCGGGAAAAAGCATAACCAATCCGGCCCGGATCGAGGTTGGGGCAAAATGAGCGCCGTTATCTGACATCAGAAGCTGCAATGGATCAAATAGGAGGTATTAATATGGATTCTGGCGATCCCACCGAACGCAACTGGGCTATGGCATGTCACTTGAGCGCTTTTCTTGCCTTTACCGGGCTTCCTCTGGGAAACGTATTGGGACCGTTGATTGTATGGCTGTTGAGAAGGGATCAATACCCGCTGGTGGACGAACAGGGCAAGGAATCCCTGAATTTCCAGATATCCATGAGCATTTATGCGGTGGTCGGGCTGATGGTGGCAGGTATACTATTGGTGACCCTAGTGTTTATTCCTTTGAGCCTTTTGACACTTCTTCTGCTTGGCGCACTGGGTGTGGTCGATATGATCCTGGTTGTAATCGCGTCACTTAATGTCAGCAACGGGCAGCCCTTTCAATATCCCTTCACCATTAAATTTTTAAAATAGACGGCACTTGACTGAAAGGCAAACTGACGGCAGGTCATCCTGCTGTCAGACCGTCGACAAAAGCGAATAACTGCGTTGCTCAATAGGCCCGCTCAATCAACGTACTATTTGTACGCCTCAATCGCGGGCCT
>DHBS01000033.1 GCA_002398825.1 Syntrophomonas sp. UBA4922
GCCTGTTTTTCCTTATAAATATCACCAGTAATACTAATTATTTAAGAAATCTATCACGCCATTTCGAAATCTTACCGGGAGTTCTCACACGGTCTGACGTTCTTTTTGCTTCCCGCTCCCGCTTCTCATGTTTTCCTTTGCTCGTCCCATCTGTCACAGGTCCCGAGCTGATAAAAAGTACCGCCCCCACTTGGCATTTTTTCGCCCTGTGGGGGTTCTTTCATTAGCCAGTTTCCCCGGAAACGAAGAATATAGCCCCGCGCTCATTCCCGCAAAACCAGTCTCCAGGTCCGCAGGCTCAATCACAGTTTGACGTCCCATGCTTCGTCATGACCCTTCAAGCGGGCAGAAGAACCCATGCCTGGGGTTATTAGAATCCCTGCTGCTGAATATATTAAGGCAGGACTCAAGATAAAACGGAGCTAAGAACATGACTGCTTTCTCCCACAAGTCAATATTGATATTCTTCACTGCTATGGGCATAATCCTGGGCGCCTCGTTACTGGGCTCTTTTGCCGCTGTTCTAATCAAGGAACCACCTATGAGCACCATGCTTAAACTAGCCCGGGAAATCAAGATTTGGGCTATTGTAGCAGCCATAGGAGGGACTTTTTACACCTTCGAGATAATAGAATCCGGGCTCTTTAAAGGAGAGGTACGACCCTTAGTCAAACAACTGCTGTATATTTTTTTCGCCATTGTAGGCACTCAGGCCGGGTATTACTTGATTGTCGTTCTGGCTGGTAAAGGCAAATGAAATTATTCATTTTCTGGGCGGCTGTGTTTATCCTGGGGATGCTGGCTGGTGCATCTTTGAGCACCATAATGATCGGTTCGCAAATAGATGACTTACATATAGAAAATATATCCTTGCGGGATAATCTTCAAACCCTGGAGAAACAGATACAGCAGCTGCAAGAAAAGCCCCAAAAGAGGATAGTGAGCAGAATTGATACCCATGTAGAGTTTGCTGATGAAAGTGATTTTAATGATATCGAAGAAAGTGTCATTAGGCTGACTGTAGAGAAATACATTCGTGAGTGGCTGAACCCCATACTGGGGCAGAATGTGGCTGAAGTCAACTATCTGCTCATTCCCGGCATAATAAACCGGGAAATAGAGACTGATAAGAATGTGGTCTTACTGAGGGTAGAGATGGTAGTCATATCCGACACAGTCAGTATTTATGTGGTAGTGCAGCCAGCTCCAAGCCATGGTGATACAAATGTCGATGTCCTGGGAAGCAGAGGGGGAAGCAAAAGAACCGGTCTCTTGCTTCTCCCCGGAAAAATCCCTGTACTTCCTGCCAAATGCTCCATTTATCTCTGCGGCGGTTCCCAGCTCTTGGCGGTAGCCTGTGATATACGGTCGATCACAATAGCCAGGACCACAATGGCCCATCCGGCTTCAAAGCCTTTTCCTGCCGCAACGCGATTAGTGGCCTTGAGCACTTCTTCGCCCAGACCGCCGGCTCCTATCATACTTGCGATGACCACCATGGATAGGGCCAGCATAGTGGTCTGATTGATCCCCGCCATTATACTGGGCATGGCCAGGGGCAGGCGCACCTCTTTGAGCATTTGCCATGGCGAGGCGCCAAACACCAGGGCGGCTTCCTGTATGTCATTGGACACCTGGCGAATGCCCAGGTTGGTAAGCCTCACAACCGGAGGCAAAGCATAGATCACCGTGGCGAAGACCGCAGGTACTTTGCCCAACCCGAACAACATCAGAGCTGGAATAAGATAGACCAGGCTGGGCATAGTCTGCATGGCATCCAGCACCGGGGTTATTAAGCCGTTGAAGCGTTCAGAGCTTGACATGGCAATGCCCACGGGGATGCCGACCAGCAATGAAATCAATACCGCCACCACAACAATGCCCAGTGTCTCCATAGCCACTTCCCACAGCCCGAACATGCCGATGCTAAAAATGAGTACTCCGGGCAAGAGAGTTTTGTAGAAGCTTCTGGTGAGGCGCCAGGAGATCGCTGTGACTATTATAATCCACCCCCACCAGGGGACCCATTTCAGAATGTGTTCGATTTCAAGCAGCATGCTCAACACCAGGGCGGATACAGCGTCAAAGAAAGGTCCCCAGGATTTCACCATCCATTTTACCGAACTGTCAATGTAGGGTGCTAAATTATATTGCCATGATTCAGGAAACATTGTTTTCACCTCCCAGTGGGTACAGGCACGGGAACCGCTGCCACACCGGACCGGGGCTGCTTGACGGCGCGTTTATGCCTGGGAAACACCTGATTGCTGCTGCCCGGCAGAAGCGAATTGGCATCTTGAACAAAACGCTCCACGTATTCGTCAGCGGGATTGCTCATCACTTCCGCCGGAGTGCCTTGCTGCAAAAATTCCCCGTTCCTCATCACCGCCATGGTGTCCCCCAGGCGAACGGCTTCGCTCAGGTCATGGGTCACGAACACGATGGTGCGGTTGAGCTGCTTTTGCAGATTGATAAGAGTATCCTGCATCTCCCGGCGGATTAAGGGGTCCAGGCCGCTGAAAGGCTCATCCATCAAGAGCAGACCGCTGTCTTGAACCAGCGCCCTGGCGATGCCGACCCTCTGCCGCATACCGCCCGAAAGCTGCGCCGGATAATAATTTTCCCAACCGGTAAGCCCCACCTGGGCGATGGCCTGCCTGGCCAGATCTTCTCTTTCACGGGGTGCTACCCCGCACAATTTCAAACCAAAAGCCACATTGTCAAGGACATTGCGATGAGGCAGCAAACCATAATGCTGAAACACCATAGCCGTTTCATGGCGGCGAAAATCGATGAGCTCTTTCTTGCCCAACTGTAAGACATTGCGGCCATTGACCTTGATTTCCCCCCGGGTGGGTTCTACCAGGCGGGGAATGCAGCGGATCAGGGTGGATTTACCGCTGCCCGACAGTCCCATGATGACAAAAACCTCACCCTGCTTCACTTTAAATGATATATTGCGTACTGCTGCCACAGCACCGTTATTTTGCAGCTGCTCAACGGCCTGTGCATCTTCCAGGTCAAGATCCGCGGCCTGTTTGCCGAACACTTTCCATAAATTATTTACTTCCAGAAGGGTATTATGATCGTAGTTTTTTATCATGGCTACTTCACCTCTTTTAGGGCTTGTTCCACCTTCTGGGCAGCTTCCTCGGTAACCCAGCTCTTCCACCGCTCCGGGTACTTTTTCAAGAAATAGATGGCGGCCTCATCGGCTTCGGTGTCGTTTTCCTGCATATAGCCAAGGAAATCGTTGTTTTCAGCCAGTGTGGTCTGGTATTTGGAAACCAGTTCCACCACTTCGGGAGCCCTGTCTTTGAGGCTGGAGTGAACCCCCTTTAATACTTGCGCTGCCGGGAAGGCACAGCCGATATTATTGGGATCATTGTATACTTCCGCATTATATTCAGGCTCTTCCAGCATGGTCATATCCAACAGGCCCATTACCCAGGTAGGTTCCCAGTAATAGCCCACCCAGGGCTGACCCTTTTCATAGGCGGTCAGCATGGAAGTGGCCAGGGCGGTATCGGAACCGGTGCTGAAAAGGTTAAATGTCTTATCTAATCCGTAGGTCTTGAATTTGGTTGCATTGGTTTGAGTTACTGCCCATCCGGGAGGACTGGTGTGGAATCGCCCTTTAGTCGGCACTTCAGCGTCTTTGAAGAGATGCCAGTAACGGGGCAGATCAGAGACCGATTTTAAATCGGGCGCTACTGCCTTAATGCCACGCTCAGGGTCGCCTTTTATCATATAGGTGGGCACATACCAACCCTGGGGAGCGTCAGGGAAATTTTGCCCCAGATCCAACACTGCTCCGCTGGAAACCGCTTCATTCCAGGGCTCTTCGTAATTGTCTTTCCAAATCTCCATGGTTATATCAATGTCACCTTTGCTCATACCCTGCAACAAAGGCAGGGTCTCGCCAAAGGTATACTGCGGTTCGGGATAGCCATAACCATGCTGCAGGATAAAGCCCACGATGCGGTTGTGCACTTTAACGCTATCCCATGATACGTCGGCCAATACCAGTTTTTCCTTTTGACCTTCAGCGCCGGTGTTGCTGCCGCTTCCGCCACAACCCACTGCGAATAATCCAAATGCAAACAATAGTGATAACAGCAAAAGTCTGACTGTAATCTGGCCTGAAAAAGATTTAATTGTGTTCATGGATACCTCCTACCGGCCTGAAGCCACGGCAAGCGGAAGAGAGCTCAAGAAAGGAGAAATATACATATGAAGCATAATCGAAAAGGAAAAGTAGGATGATAAAGGGCAGCTGCAGGGGGCAGCATGCTTAACATCTGAATTCCCAATCTGCCTACGAGGTTAGCTGACGGGCTCGGGCCTGGGTTAGCCCTATTCCACAACCGATATAGGGTTAATGAAAACTCGCCCCATAAAATGGTTCCCCCGTGTCTCGACTCCGAGGCTTCGGCCTATTTTAGTCTTTAATTTCGATGACTTATAAATCAGCGGATGATGCTTTCTTGGCACCACCAAGCGGACGCGATTACTTCGTCAGATCATCACTCCTTTCAGAATATAGGACTTTACATACAAATATGAAACCAAGTCCCCTACAGTAAAAGCTGTGCTACTGCAGTGCCATTGATATGGTGAGAAAATCGACTGTATCAAGTTTAAATGATAAATGTGGCAGAAATGAAGCAAAACTGAGACGCAAGCTTCGCCGCCCGGGCTAAAAAGCCGATAATCAGGGATCTGTAGGCCATCAAAATATTTTGGCCAGCATTTCCGCGGAGATGTCCATACCGGTGACCTGCATACCCATAAGGGCCAAATCTATAGCATAAATCCCGGTGCCGCAGCCCAGGTCGAGAACAGTTTCCCCGAGATGCGATCCATGGACTTTAAAACCATCTCTCTTTCCAAATCGTGAACAGTACTGCCGACTTCATCTGTATACCACTTGTCGTACTCGGCGGCGATTGCATCAAATATCTCGGCTATTCTAAATGCCCTCCCCAATTTGTCATACTATTAATTGTAGCCTGAGGAAGCGAAGCATGTGGACGTTCTTTTACTTCCTTCCACTCTTCAAATGACCGGCAGGCCAATATAGGGAATAATCTTGACAGGCAAGAAGCTTCTAGCGCCGTCATAATCGTCTTCGCTTTCCGGGCGGATGATATTCATTTTTCATTGTCTCCTTCTTTAGTAATTGCCACATTTCCCTCCACATGCCGTTTTCCCATGAGGTGTCTGGCTTTGCGGTTGGCCACGCTGTCAAATATGATGGAGAAATCATAGTCTTCCGGATAAAGCTCACTGGCGGGCACAAAGAGCTTAATGCGCTTGTGATTGACCAGCCTTTTTTGGCCTTTCACCTGTACGCCGATTTCCCCCTTTTCATTGGAACGAGCGTAAACGATACCGATTTCCTTGCGCGGATAGACAAACACGCTGTCTCCAATGTTGAATTTATCGCGGTGAGACTGTATTTCAGGCTCCGGCTCCTCTTGTTTGACGATCCTGGGCGGTGTGGCGGCGGCCCGGTTGGGGGTTGAGTTGTTCTGCTGCGCCGCTGACCGATGCTCATCGGTTTTGCTGCCGTAGGCGGCCTGGTGGGCGCGTTGCAGCATTTGCCGGGGCATCCCCAGTCTTTCCGCAATATGCAGCGCGCAGCTTTCACCGGCTTCCCCGATTTCAAGCTGATAGAGCGGCATCAGGCTTTCCTTGTCAAAGGTCATGCGGGCGTTTACCAACCCGGGCTTCATGCTCGCATATTCTTTTATCTCCGGGTAGTGGGTGGTAACCACAAACAGGCATCCTTTGGCGCCGAGCTCATCCAAGATCGCAATGGCCAGCCCCATGCCTTCGGTGGGATCAGTCCCGGAGCCAAGTTCGTCCAGCAAGACCAGGGATTCTTGATCGGCCTGCTTTAAAATAGCGATGATGTTCCTCATATGCGAGGAAAAGGTGGACAGGTTTTCGGCTATGCTCTGCCCGTCGCCAATGTCGCACAAGACCAGATTGTTCAGGCAAAAGTCGCTGACTTCATCGGCGGGGACGTGCAGCCCGCTCTGCGCCATCAGAGAGAGCAGCCCCACTGTCTTAAGAGCTACGGTTTTGCCGCCGGTGTTGGGCCCGGTAATGACCACTCCCTTATTATCCCCGCCGGCCTCAAAGTTCAAGGGCACTGCGGAATCCCGGGAAATCAAGGGATGCCTGGCATTCTCCATGCGAATCCTTCTGGCGGTGTTCATGCCGACCGGTGATGCTTTCATCAAGATGCTGAGCTTGCCTTTGGCGAAGAGGAAATCGAGTGTTTCCATGGTCTCGATATTGTGCTTGATCGTTGCAAGATTACCGCTGATCAAGGCCGTCAGCGAGTACAGGATGCGCCTGATTTCGCTGTCCTCTTCAATTTGCAGGGCGTATAGCTCCGACTGCAGTCTGCCTACCGATGCAGGCTCGATGAAGCAGGTTCCCCCGGTATTGGACATCTCGATGACTGTGCCCGCGACATCCTTCTTGTGTTCGCGCTTCACCGGCAGAGTATAGCGGCCGCTTCTCATTGAGACAAAGCTTTCTGAGAACCAGGCTTTGTTTTTTCGCAAGAGGGATTCCAGCTTGGCTTTGATCTGATCGTTGGTCACAACTATCTGCCTGCGGATATCACCCAGCCGGGCCGATGCCCTGTCATCCACCATGCCGTTTCTTATGCAGCGCTCAATTTCGTTTTCCAGCTCTGCCAATTCGTCTATCGATCCCCCGTACCAGGCGATATCCGCATCGGTTGCCTCGGCTTTCTTGAGATATCTTTTCATCCTCCGGCAGGATGCCAGGAAGGACAAAACCTGCATGATCTGCTCGGGCACTAGCATGGCTTCTATGGCGATCAGGTTCATGACCTGGTGCAGTTCCGCCATTGATGAAAGGGGCGGTGTCCCGATCTGTTCAATAATGCGCCTGGCCTGGGTGGTTTCATCCATCCATAGCTTCACTTGGGCCTCTTTTAATGATGGCGCCAGTTCCCGGCAGCGGTTTTTGGCGGCCGCGGACAATGCGTTTTCGGCCAGTTTTTCCAGTATTTTATCAAATTCAAGGGCGGTGAAATTATCCATTGGGACCTCCTCATAAAAATGAAATGCCCGCCAGAGATAGCAAACCTGTAATAGTCAGAATGCTCCCTGCGGGCCAAAACCTCAATATACAAAAACTGCGCGGCAAGCACACCTCGCCACGCATCTATTATTATCTAAACATAGATTGAAGCAGTCTGTCAGGTATGTTTTTCAAAAGGGCAGCACAAAATAAGGGAAATAACCCGCCATGCAGCGCCTTTTGCAACTATATCTAGTTGAGAACCACCATAACAGACAGAACGGACATCAACACGCCACCTTTTAATAATATACGTTATCAGCATAAAACCATTTTATGCTGTTGTCAATAGAACTGGATCCCGACTGACAGTATCGACCTTTTGTCGCCGGAATTAAGTTTCCCCGCCCTCAACAGAAGCATTGACCCCAGTTGGAAAGCAGAGCGGCGTCTTAATGTTTTCCAACCGGTTTCCCGGCAGTATGATCGCAACCGGCCAAAGCCCCTTCACATTTCAATATGTGCAAAAAAGGAACCTCTCCATTTGGCAGGGTTGTGTTAGTATAATCACAGCAAGAAATATAGTTAATGTTATTGACCAATAACTGGAAGAGCACGCTATGAAATTCACCGGACAACCTAAAAAAGCCGTCATTTACGGAGCGGTTATTCTGCTATTGGCTTGGGCAGCCTACCATGCCTTGAGCCCGGCCAGGGTTCCGGCTTATGTAGTGGTAAAACAGGACTACGTTCCCTCATTACTGCTGAGCGGAGAGGTCATCGCCGAGGGGAGCACCCTGCTGTCCAGCCTGAGTTCAGGCAAGGTGATCGATTGTCCCGTCGCCGTCGGCGCTAAAGTGCAAAAGGGACAATTGCTGGTGCAAATCGACGATTCACAGGCGCGTGTGAATAAAGACCGGGCTGCCGCCGCCATGCAGCTGGCCAGTTTGCAGCTGCAAAAATCCGCCACCGTCACTTACGAAGAAGCCCGGGCTAGCAGCGTTCAGGCCGACCTGGCCCTGGAACAGGCCCAACAGGAGTTGCAGCGTATTCAAGTTCTGGCTGAAGCCGGAGCGGTCAGCCGTGCGGAGTTGGAACAAGCCCGGCGCAATCACACTGTGAGCCGGGAACTGGCCCGTTCCGCCCGGGCCGCCATGGAGGCCCTGCAGCAGAGCGGCTCCAGTATCGCCATTCTTCAGGCCGAGTTGCAGCAGCGCCAATTAGACCTGGCCGAGAAAGAACTGTTGCTGGAGCAGTTCAGAATCCTGGCCCCGGCGGACGGATCGCTGTTGGATTTATATGTTCGCCCCGGGGAATTGGTTTCAGCCGGAAATAAAATTGCTTTATTAGCCGCCGGAGATGGATTGAGGATAAAAATCCAGCCAGATCAGCGTTATGCTGAAATGGCTGCATTGGGTAATCAAGCTCAGGTATGGCTGAGCAATGCGGCCGCTGCTAAATGGGAGGCCGAGGTGGTCTATGTAGAGCCCAGCGGTAATGCTGAACAAGGCTCTTTCACAGCTGAATTGGGGTTTTCCGGTCAGCTGCCCCCGCTGTATCCGGGACAATTGCTGTCGGTGCAGCTGTTCGGTCCGCTGCAAGAAGGAGCCATCCTCCTGCCGGACAGCTATTTGACGGTGGAGAACGGGCAAAACGGGGTATGGCTGGCCATAGACAACCGGGCTCATTTTACTCCGCTTCAGACCGGTTTGAGAACCGAAGCCGGGATTGTGATTACCGAGGGACTTAAAGAGGGTGATCTGGTTTTGCAACCGGCTGATTTGAAGGAAAACATGAAATTGTCCCCACAGCAGGGAACGGTATAGGCTATGAAAAGCAGTTTTTGGTTTGAAATCAGTTTGGCCCGGCGCTTCCTGGAGGAGAACAAAGCTCAAACCATGTTGATCGTTTTGGGCATAGCCATCGGGGTGGCGGTGATGGTGTTTTTAAGCGCCCTGATAGACGGCCTGCAGGCCAATCTTATCCAGAAAACCGTGGGCAGATCGGCTCACCTGGTGGTCGGCAGCGCTGATTATGGGGCGGCCAACGCCAGCCGGGCCCGGGCAGAGCACCGGGTTTTGCTGCAGGATAATACCCAACAGAACGTAGCCCCCATGGTGGAATGGCGCAATGTGAGCGCTGCCCTGGCTGCCGACAGCCGTATTGAAACCGTGCTGCCGGTGGTGGAAGGCTCGGGATTGATCCGGCGCGGTCAGGCCGATTGCGCCATTGTTCTGCGCGGCTTTGATCTGCAGCGGGGCGACCGCATCTATGATCTCAGCAATTCCATTATTGCAGGGAGCCGGAATGCGCCTGACGGGGCTGTGCTGATTGGCAAAGATCTGGCTGAAGATCTGGGCATAACCGCCGGTGACCCCATACAGCTCGAACTGTCCGGCCGGGAAGCTCTAAGCATATTAGTTGACGGCGTTTTTGACCTGGGAATGAGTGCCGCCAATCAACGCTGGCTGGTCATGGATCAACGCCAGGCGGCGGCCCTTCTGGGTACCGGGGATCGAATCACTTCCATAGAAATACAGGTGAAGCAGGTTTTTGAGGCGGAAAAGCTGGCCCGGGAATGGGAGACGCATCTGCCGGGATATGAAATAGAAAGCTGGCAGGAGAGCAATGCCTCGATGCTGTCGGCTTTGAGCAGCCAGAGCAGTTCCAGTTATACCATTCAATTTTTTGTGCTTTTAGCCGTTACTTTGGGGGTAGCCTCGGTGCTGGCCATCAGTGCGGTACAGAAATCCAAACAGATCGGGATCTTAAAAGCGATGGGAATCCGCACCAGCAGTGTGGCCCGGGTATTTGTGTTTCAGGGTATGACTCTGGGTCTATTGGGAATATTATTGGGCTTCGGCTTGGGCCTGGCCATGAGCAAGGCTTTTATTATTTTTGCCCGACAGGATTACACCTTACTTATGAAACCGCTCACTTCCGCGATAATAATACTGACCACCATGGTGGCAGCTACATTATCAGCCTATCTGCCCGCACGCAAGGTTGCTCAGATCAATCCCATCGAGGTGATCCGCAATGGCTGAGGTATTGATTAAGGCCCGCGGTATCGTCAAGGACTTCGGTGAAACGGTCAAGACCCGGGTTCTGTTTGGCATTGATCTGGAAGTCCGGGCCGGTGAGTTCGCTTCCTTGATCGGAGCTTCCGGTTCCGGTAAAAGCACTTTGCTAAATATTATCGGCGGGCTGGACCGGCCCACTGCAGGTCAGGTTATCATTGACGGAACTGACTTGGGAAGTCTGGATGATGACGGGCTGGCCCTTTTTCGCAATCAGACCATGGGCTTTATTTTCCAATCTCATTTTTTGCTGCCGCAGTTCACCGTGCTGGAAAATGTTTTGATTCCTTATCTGATTTATGCCGGCCGGGCCACGCCTGCGGCGGAAAAACGGGCCCTGGAGCTGCTGGACAGAGTTGGGTTGAATCATCGCCGCGACCAACGGGCCAATGCCATCTCCGGCGGTGAACAACAGCGGGCCGCCATCGCCCGGGCCTTGATCAATCAGCCCCAGATGATTCTGGCCGATGAGCCTACCGGCAACCTGGACACCAGCAACACCGAAAAAGTATTTGCAATGTTGCGGGAAATCAACCTGGATTTGGGCGCCAGTTTCATCATGGTAACCCATGATCGAAGTCTGGCGGCCCGCACCGACCGCGTATTAGAAATGAGCGATGGCATGATCATCTGAAAACCTGTCAACCAGGCCTGATGATATCGGGAAGCAGTTTCTGCCATACCATCTTGAGGAAATAGCAAGGGCGAAAACCAAGGCGTCCTGAAGACCTCGCACCGCCATTTTGTTACTGCAGCAACATCCTTTCTTCGACATATAATTACATATTTCCCTAATGTAATTTGCTTTACCTACGATAATAGGATATGAGAGTCAATTATACCATCCTTGACATTTGATGTTGATATCATCCTTGCGGGACTGGACAGCCAGGGCCGGCAGCAGCCGTTACGGGAACTGTGAATGAAGGGGTATATAATGCGCAGCGGCAGTCTCAAAAATACCAACCAACGCAGTTTATCGCAGCAATTAAACGAAATTGGAGGTAATAGATTTGGTAGGCAAAGCAGCAGTAGACGGATTTAAAGAGATCGCACCCGTTTTGGTGGATTTGATACCTAGAGGGGCGGTCATCGTTGTAACCGACCTGGACAAGATTGTTTGGAAAACCACAGCCAAAGCTTTAAATTTGCCCGGCATTAAGGTAGGCGACCGTCTTGACAGTCACGGGGGTTGGATTCGTGCCATAAATGAAAGGCAAGTTACCATAGAGAAGGTTGACCGCGCCGTATACGGCATACGCCTGGTATTTGCCAGTTACCCGATTATAGACGGGGATACTGTCAGTGGCGTCTTAAGCATCGGTGTAACCAGAGTGGATCCTATTGCCTTCGCGTTTAAAGACTTTGCGCCTTTGATTGTAAATATGTACCCGGAAGGCTCATTCCTTTACATGACCAATTTAGAAAGCGTGGCTATCTGTCAGGGTTCTGAAAAATTCGATATACCGGATATACAGAAGGGCGACCCCATTACCGATGATATGATAGCCCGCCAGGTTTTAAGCACTAAAAAGATGGCCATGCGGGAAACCACCGTAAACGGGGTGCCGGTCCTGGCTATCAATTATCCCTGTTTCGATACTGAAGATCCCACTCAACTGGTGGCCACTTTTGGAATCTATCTGCCCCGGCAAAACGCGGTAAACCTGCGCACTATGGCGCAGAACCTCAATCAGAGCATGAGCGAAATTTCCGCAGTGGTGCAGGAGCTGGCCGCGGCGGCGTCGCAGATTACCGCCAATGAGCAGGAATTGAACAATAATATTGCGGAAATATACCAGGTGTCCGAACAGATTAACGAGGTAATGGGATTTATCAAGCAGATAGCCGACGAGACCAAGATGCTGGGCTTAAATGCCGCCATAGAAGCGGCCCGGGCCGGAGATGTGGGGAGGGGCTTCGGCGTGGTGGCCGAGGAAATCCGCAAATTGTCTGATGAATCCAAAGGCACCGTGCAAAAGGTCAAAGTATTGACCGACCGAATCAAGGAAACTTTGGAAAAAGCCAATAGCGGCAGTAAACAAACCCTGTGCTCCAGTGAAGAGCAGGCCGCCGCCACCGAAGAAATGAGCGCCAGCATTGAGGAAATCGCCAGTATGGCTGAACAATTGGAGGGCATGGCACGCTCCATGTAAAAATCAGGGCCGTCCCCCATTGTCCGCGGGGAATGTCGTTGGCTGTCTTAAAAAGGTTTACATCCGGCGCGGACTATGCTATTTTTATTGTGTAATGGAACCAAGAAGGTTTCGTCTCTGCAGTTGTCTGGATACATAAAGGCCACGGAAGTATAATTTCGATCATATAACCGACCCATGAAGGGACCAGTCTATGAGAAACCCTTTATGGGTCGTTTTATTTGGAAAGGAGTCGATAATATGCATATGGCGGATGCCTTGATTTCGCCGGCGGTTGGCGGGGCCATGCTGGCCGTCACTGCTGGAATGGCGGCCTATTCAGCCAAGAAAATAAGCGGCGACATGGATGAAAAAAAAATTCCCTTGATGGGGGTGATGGGCGCGTTTGTGTTTGCGGCTCAGATGATCAATTTCACGATACCCGCCACCGGCTCCAGCGGCCACCTGGGAGGGGGAATGCTGCTCGCCATTCTGTTAGGCCCGTATGCGGGCTTTTTGACCATGGCCTCCATATTGCTGATTCAGGCCCTGTTCTTTGGAGACGGAGGCTTGCTGGCCTATGGCTGCAATGTATTTAATCTGGGTTTCTATACTTGCTTTATCGCCTATCCGTTGATATACAAATGGTTTACCCACAGAGGACTGACATCCAAGAACATCTTTTGGGGAGCCACGATCTCGGCCCTAATCGCACTGCAATTAGGTGCTTTCAGCGTCGTTCTGGAAACGCTTGCATCGGGAAGGACGGAACTTCCTTTTGCCAGCTTTGTTTTGCTGATGCAGCCCATTCACCTGGCGATAGGATTGGTGGAAGGGCTGGTGACCGCGGCCGTGGTTGCCTTTGTATGGAAGGCCCGGCCGGAAGTGCTTGAAAAAGCCGCCGCCGGCGAGGCTATGGGCAATATATCCATTAAGAAGGTTTTAACCGGACTGGTTGTAGCTGTTGTGATAGTGGGCGGGGCTCTGTCCTGGTTCGCCTCGTCCAGTCCCGACGGACTGGAGTGGTCTATGGAAAGAATCGCGGGTACAGCGGAACTGGAAGCTCCCGCAGGTATTCATCAAGCCTTATCGGACCTGCAAAGCAAAACTGCTTTCATGCCTGATTACGGCTTCAAAGCCTCTGAAGAAGAAATTGTGGAAGCAGCCGCCGCTGAAGAAGCTGCAGGGACCTGGCCCGCGGTTGACGCTGGAACCAGTGTGGCAGGTCTGGTCGGAGGCGCCCTGACCCTGATTATGGCAGCCTTGATCGGCTACGTCATCAGTTTATCCAAAAAGAAAGGCAGCAGGGCTGCTGCGTAATAATAACCTCGGGGCAGGAATTCCCCCCTCCTGCCCTCATCTTTATTTAGGATTTGATTAATCTGGCCACTATGAACGACGCTCTACACAACATACGGATTTGGGATGACCTGGCCCGGCGGCAGAATGCCGTGAACAATCTTCATCCCCTCGTCAAGCTGCTCACCACAATCTTTTATTTGATTGTGGTAGTGTCATTTGGCAGGTATGAAATAAGCTCACTCTTGCCGCTGATCTTTTATCCGGTCGTCATTTTTTCCCTGGCGGAGCTGCCCCTGGGAGAGGTGCTGAAGCGCATTGCCTGGGCCATGCCGTTCGTAATCGGGATCGGTATATTCAACCCGGTGTTTGATCATCAAACGGTGGAGTTGTTGGGATTCACCATCTCCAGAGGATGGCTGACATTTATATCCATTTTGATAAAATGCGTTTTGACCGTGGCGGCCGGCATCCTTTTGGTGGCCACTACGGGAATGGAGAGATTGGGAGCGGCCCTGCGCATGATCCGGGTTCCCAGGGTTTTTGTTTTGCAGTTGCTGTTGACTTACCGGTATATATCGGTTCTGGGAAATGAACTGGCCAGGATGCTCAGGGCCTATTCCCTGCGCGCTCCGGGGCAGAAGGGAATAAAGCGCGAGGCTTGGGGCTCTTTAACCGGCAGTCTGTTGCTGCGGTCGTTTGACAGGGCCCAGCGGGTCTATGCGGCCATGTGCCTGCGGGGATTTGCGGGTGAGTATAACAGCGGCGCTATGGCGAAAATCGGCGCCGGAGATTTAGGGTTTTTGGCGGGGTGGAGCACGTTTTTCATAATGGCGCGATTATATGATTGGCCCTTATGGCTGGGTTCGTTATTAACGGGGGTTTTTTAAATGAGTCATCATAAAGTCGAAGTGAGTAACCTGCATTTTTCCTACCCCGATGGACACCAAGCCATACGCGGGATGTCTTTCACTATCTTTCACGGCGAATCGGTGGGGGTCATCGGAGCCAACGGAGCAGGCAAATCCACCCTCCTCATGCTGTTGATGGGCATACTCTTTCCGGATTCGGGTGAAATCTTAGTGGGTGATACCCGTCTGACTAAGAAGACCTTGCCCATGATCCGGCAGAGATTGGGCATGGTATTCCAGGATCCCGACGATCAGCTGTTTATGACCACGGTCGGGGACGATGTCGCCTTTGGGCCCAGGAATTATCAGCTGGATGAGGCGGAAGTTGAAAGCAGGGTCATCGAGGCTCTGACCCAAGTAGGAATTCCTCATCTGAAAGACCGGGCGCCTTTTAAGCTGTCAGGCGGGGAAAAGCGGGCCGCCGCCATCGCCACGGTGCTGTCCATGAGGCCTGATATTTTGATCATGGATGAACCGACCTCATTCCTCGATCCCCAGTCCCGGCGACGGGTTATGGGACTGCTGAAAAGTTTCGAACATACTAAAATAATCACCAGCCATGATTTGGACATGGTCTTAGAAACCTGCCGGCGGGTTATTGTGATAAAAGACGGCTTAGTCGCAGCGGATGGCCCGGCCGGCGAGATTTTAAAAAACCAACCGCTATTGGACGGCTGCGGGCTTGAAATGCCGCTTTCCCTGCAAAGTTGTCCTAACTGCGGAGCCTCCAAGTACGAGGTTGAATAAAGCGCCTCCCGCCCCATTTATTCGGGATGTTGGCTTTATCAGTGCCGTACGGCCCATCTGTTTAGCTATGCGAAGGTCGCCAGTTGCGGCGAAAAATGTGATTCTGTCATTTGTGTGTTCCAATAAACCCCCTTTGCCTTCCTATTCTGGCCAAGATATTCAGCCCGCTGTTTCCAGTCACCATGATCAGCTTCCTGGCAGTAATGGCCGCAACCGGTAAGAGCCCCTTCATGGAGAGGGAATTCCTGATCGCCTTCGATTTCATGCTGGCTATGATATTGGGGCTGGTCTTGTATGTGATCTCAGCCCGGGATATAAACCAGCCTGTCAACCTGTTCGACTACCTGAATCTGGCCTTGATTTTGACCGCGCTGCTTATCGACGCAGTGGCCTTGTCGGCGATTATTTTCCGCCTCTCGGCTTTCGGGATCACTCCCAACAAAAGTCGCTGCGCTGGGCGAGAATTTGCTCTTACTGGGCAATCTGGCCGGGCTGGCGTGGATGTATGGGGGGGATTTCCGAAAGAGATTGGATTTCG
>DHBS01000016.1:0-5001 GCA_002398825.1 Syntrophomonas sp. UBA4922
GAGCGGCAAAGCGGTTCAGCCCTTGATGCGGTTTTATAAAATCGATCTGCAAGATCTGGTGGTGATTTATGATGATATGGATCTGCCCCCCGCCGCGTTGCGTATCAGGGCTACCGGCGGCAGCGGAGGGCACAAGGGAGTCGCATCCATTATTGAGATGCTGGGCTGTCAGGATTTTGCGCGTATCCGCATTGGAATCGGCCGTCCCCCCCATGGCGTGGTGGAATGGGTATTATCAACACCTCTCCCCGAAGAAAGACCTGATTTGGAAGCCGCAGTTAACAATGCAGCAGATGCAGTGGAGTCTTGGGTAAAAGAAGGTCTGCTCAAAGCCATGAACCGATTCAACTAGCCCCGTATAATCACCTGACGCTATAGGGGACAATATCAATAAAAATAATGTCAGGGGGCTGACAGAATTGAAGATTTATCATACCTGTGAGTGTTGTGGCCGCATCCACAAGACCTCGGAAATTGAAGGCCAAACCGGCATTGTTGAGTTGTATGACCTCTGCCAGGAGTGTGCCGAGGAAATTGGGGTAGTTCCGGTTCAAAATCAGGGAAGCGGCCGGCATTATTATAATTGAAAAGCCTGAAATTTTTAGGATCTATGGTTCTTCAGGCAACCGATTGTAAATATGATATCAGTATGAAGACTGGAATAATCAGTGGAGGCTATCTACAGCGTCCACCTTTGTGTATGGGGGAACGGAGATTGGATAACAGGTTGATCACTGAAGTTTTTAAACACCTGCAAACCCGGCAGAATGTGGTCTTAAGCGGCCTTGCCGGCAGCGGCAAAGCTTATTTTCTGCAGCAGCTGGTAAAGGTTGCAGCGGGGAAATGTCTGTGCCTGGTGCCCGGTGAAGAAAAAGCCTATGATTTGCGGGGGCAGCTGCGGGTTTTTACAACAGACGATCATATTCATCTGTTCCTGGGACGTGACTTTGTATTTCTCAAAGAGAACTACTCCCAGGCGGAAGGGAGCAGAGTGTCGGCCTTGCAGGAGTGCCTCTATCACACGCGCCGCAATGGTTTTATAATCTGTACCCCCGCATCTTTTATGCATTACATGATGCCGCCCCAACAGATGATGAACAAGACCATCAAAATAAACCAGACCCAGGACTATTCCCGCGATCAGCTGCTGAGAGAGCTGGTCGGCATAGGTTACCGCCGGGTGGCCGTTGTGAACCAACCCGGAGATTTCTCGGTCAAGGGCGGAATTGTTGATATTTATCCGCTGGGGGCATCAACCCCTTATCGCCTGGAGTATTTTGGCGACATGGTCGAATCAATACGACGTTTTTCTACTGATAGCCAGCGTTCAGCGGGACGTGAAAAGCAAGTTTTCATACCCCCGGCAGATGAGCTCAGCGGCTCGCTGGAGGCCACTCTTCTCGACTATCTGCCTGAGCAGGCGGTGCTGTTTATTGACGAACCGCGGGATTTTATCAAGTCATATCAGAAAAACCTGCGCGGTTATCGAGAAACCATTAAGGAAGCCCATAAGCAGACCCAGGCGGTCAGAGCATTGCCGCTGCTCGGTGTAGATGCCTTGCAAGGACTTCTCAAGGCCAGGCCGGCCGTATATCATTCCTTTTTTCCTGGGAATATTCCCCAGGTCACCACTGCCATGCTGCACCATTTTGCCCAACAGGATATGGAGCCGTTTTACAGCGATGAAGACAAACTGATAGCACGTCTCAAAGAATGGCATCACCGGGGGTTTGAGATTAAATACGCAGTCAGGGCCCGCAGAACCAGGGAAAAGTTGCAGGCCTTATTGCTGGATAATGAACTGCCCCGGCCTGAGTTCATAGACAACCCGTCCGGAAAAGGATTCATCAGTTCGGATTTTAAGGTGGTATTGCTGACGGAGCGGGATATCTGGGGCCGGGTCAAAACGCGCCAGGCCGCCCGCAAGAGCCAAAGCAATCAGGAAAGGATATTGTTAGAAGAACTGACCACCGGGGACTATATCGTACATGAACATTACGGGATTGGAATCTTTCGGGGAATCACCCAGGTGGAGCAGCACGGCGTGACCCGGGAGTATATCCTGCTCCAGTATGCAGGAACCGACCGGTTATATTTGCCGGTGGAAAAACTGGACGTTTTGTATAAATATAATGCTCCCGAAGATAAAAATCCCCGGCTCAGCAAATTGGGCGGCACAGAATGGGAGCGCACCAAAGCCCGGGTGGCGCAGTCTATCCAGGAAATGGCGGAAAAACTCCTGGTTTTGTATGCCAGCCGCCAGGCCCGGGAGGGTTACGCTTTTTCCAAAGACACCCCCTGGCAGCAGCAATTTGAAGACGACTTCAACTACCAGGAAACCCCGGATCAAATCCGGGCCATACAAGATGTAAAACGCGACATGGAAAGCCCGCGGCCGATGGACCGCCTGATATGCGGCGATGTAGGCTATGGTAAGACTGAAGTGGCCATGCGGGCTGCTTTTAAGGCGATAATGGACGGCAAGCAGGTTGCAGTCTTAGTGCCCACCACTGTATTGGCAGAACAGCATTATAATACATTTAAAGAGCGATTTCGCAGCTTCCCCGCTGAAATCGAAGTGTTGAGCCGGTTTAAAACCTCAGCCGAGCAGAAGCGGGTAATTGCTGATGTTAAAAAGGGCCTGGTAGATATCGTCATCGGCACCCATCGTTTGCTGTCCATGGATGTGGGCTATAAGGATTTGGGCCTGCTGATCGTTGATGAAGAGCATCGTTTTGGAGTGGCGCAAAAAGAGAAAATCAAGATGTTCAAAGAGATGGTGGATGTACTGAGCCTTTCCGCTACGCCTATCCCGCGCAGTCTGCATATGTCTTTGACCGGGCTGAGAGACCTGAGCATTATTGAGACCCCGCCGCCAGGCCGCTATCCCATCACCACTTACGTAATGGAATATCGCGACGACATCGTCGATGAAGCCATCCGCAATGAATTGGACCGCAATGGACAGGTTTTTTTCGTCCATAATCGCATCGAAGGCATTTACCGGGTGCAGAAGCGCCTGGAGGAAATGCTTCCCGGGGTTCGTATCGCAGTAGGTCATGGCAAGATGCCGGAAGGTAAATTGGCAGCCATCATGAGCGACTTTATAAAAGGCGAGTATCAGCTATTGCTCTGCACCACCATTATCGAATCCGGTTTGGATATGCCCAATGTCAATACCATCGTTGTAGATGATGCGGATAAAATGGGCCTGGCGCAGTTATACCAGCTGCGCGGCCGGGTGGGGCGTTCACACCGTATTGCCTATGCTTATCTGACCTATCACCCGGATCGCGTCCTCAACGAAAACGCGCAAAAGAGACTTAATGCTATCCGGGAGTTCAACGAGCTGGGGGCGGGGATGAAAATAGCCCTGCGCGACCTGGAAATCAGAGGAGCCGGCAATATTTTAGGCCCCGAACAGCATGGCTACATTCAGGCCGTGGGGTTCGACATGTATTGCCGCCTATTGGAGCAGGAAACCTCGCGCTTGCGCGGCAATCCCGTCACTCAGAGCAGCGGGCCGATGGTAGATGTGGACATTGATTATTACATCCCGGATGCTTATATTCCCGACCCCGGGGTTAAGATTCGCATTTATCGGCGTTTATTGCTGGCAACCTCGGAGGAGGACATTGAGGAAATCAGGGCTGAGCTTAACGATCGCTTCGGCAAGCCCCCGCGGCCGGTGGAAAATTTTCTGCAGATTACCCTGTTGCGTCTCATGGCCAGGGATAAAGAGATTAAATTACTGCGCCGTAAAGGCAAGCAGATTGAGATTCAACTGGAGAAAAATCTGCCCCATGATGTGCAGCAGAACCTGGGCGGCTACCAGATCCGTAAATTAAACGCCCACACCCTGGTGGTCAGGCCCGAGGGCGATGCCCTGCAAACCCTGCAGCGGGTCTTGCAGATGATATAGAAAGTATAAAACTATTCCTCGACAGAACCCCGGCCCTGTAAATAAGTGCGGCGCAGCTTGAAATCGATTTCGATTTCATAGGGTATGCTGGCAAATTGAGCCGGCCAATCCGCTTCAAGGTTTTCCCAAAGGGCCGGTTGTTGGCGCTGTATGGCCTGGCCCCACCCCAAAATATCACTTTGGCAGGCTTGCGCTTTTCGGAGGCAGGCCTCTACATCGCTCTGGATGGCAGCGTTGGCTTGTTGTTCAAAAAGCCCCAATTGGCTAAGATCGAAGAGGATGTGGGGATAAGCCACTTCGTAGATATTTCCTTCAGCAGTTATGGTTATTCTCATTTTAAGCTGCCCCTGATTGAGAACCGGTTTCACCACGGCGGTGGAGTTGATGGTTTCCAGGGTTTGCAGACTCTGCTCCCCCGGCCTGGCCGGGTCGGGCAGGTTGATGACGAAGAGCCCGCCCCGGGTATTGCTCTGCATAAAATGATAGCCGCGGCTTTCCTGTTCATTGAGCGATCCCACCATCTGTTTCCCGCGAAAAACAGCCAGTCCGCTGATTGACAGGCGATCCTTGCCTTCGAAACTTTCGATCTTCACCTGTGGCAATACCGGTTCGACGCCTGCTGTGCTCACCTTGTAGAGGAACTCCTTGATGGTAACCGGACTGTAAAGCCCGATTTGAGCCTCCTGGGCCTGAATCATCTTAACCAGCGCTCTGCCAGCGGTATCTTCTGGCGCCGTTTCGGTTTTTAGAACCTCCTCCGGGGTGGAGTTATAAGCCAGGAACAGCAGCGATACTTCTCTTACCGCGTTGGTTCTGGCCAAATGGTCCAGAAACAGGCTGATATCGCGGCGGGCGATATTTTCTCCGATGATGAAGGTCTCTGCCATGCTCCATACTGGATCCCGGGGCAGCGAGGTGGCCATTATCTGCTCAGCGCTTGAGAAAGTAGGCCCTGACGCACTGCGTACCAGGAATTTGGGGGCATCGTCGTCATCGGCTTGCGGCGGTAATGCAAACTGACCGCTGGAAACGACCCGGGTTCCATCCGGGCTTATGTCCAGGCCATGCGCAACCGCTGC
>DHBS01000016.1:5151-15988 GCA_002398825.1 Syntrophomonas sp. UBA4922
GGCCATGCGCAACCGCTGCTATGCTGTCTCCAAGGTCAACCCGATTATAGCAGCCGTTGCAGTACAAAAAGCTGATCAACAGGATGGTTATTATGCTGATAAACGGTTTGATATTCAAAGGCGAAACCTCAATTTTGATTTGGATGGTAGGTATACAACAAGTTTATTTTTTGTCCGCAGTCGTCCCGGATGGCGTGCCTTTAGGCCGCTTTACCCGTATCACCAGGGCTAAAATTACCGGAAATATCCCGAATATGGTGATAAAGATCCAGGGAAAAATCTGATCCAGCATTATGTACAAAAAATGTATATTCGGCACCAGGAGTACGGCCAGTATGCCGGCCATAATGGCTGTGGGACCTATCATGACGCGATAATCCTGCAGCCCAAAAACCTGCTGGATGCTGTAACAGGTTACAAACCAAAAAACGGCTAGAATGGCGAATACGCCTGGCATCACGGCAGACACCAGTATTATTTCGATGTTATGGATGAAACCTGCGATGTTAGTGGCACGGGCTATATTGAAAATAGGAAAGGTCTGCACCGCGGTTAATGCCGGTCCATAGGCGACGATAGGGATCACCACCATCACCAGTACGCTGAATACAAACAATCCGTACGCGGATAGCATCCATCTCCATAACAGCCGGGGCTGGTGGCAAAACGGCCCCAGGGTTAAAACCACAATCATAAAGCTGCAGTAACTGCTCACCAATAGAATGCCCTTAGCGATGTCAGCCATAGCGAAACTGCCTATGGGCATTAAACGAGACCAGTCAGTTTCCGGTCCCAGGCCCAAAAACAACAAAACCATAGCTAACGGGTAACCGGTCATTATAATTATCTCTATAACCCGGGCGGTAGTCTCCAAGCCATTGCGCAGGGCATAAAAAGCCGGCAAAATAATAAAAATCAAGAGAATGCTTATGGGCATGCCAGGCAGGACATTGCTCAAAAAAAAGTTGGCAAAAATAACCAGGCTCATCACTACCACCAGGAAAAACACCCAGATATAAACAAATCCCAGAGTTTTGCCGATCAAAGTACCCAAATGCTCCTCAAGCATACCGGGAAAAGTACGGCGGCTGTTCACCAGGATATAATAATAAATCCAGACCAGCAGCAAACCGGGCGCTATTGACCCAATAATCACCACCCAGCCATGCTGGGCCACGTTTGCAGCCAGAAGTTTGGCCAGGACCTGATAAGGTGTGACCGCCATGGTAACGAATAGTATGCAGAACAGCTGAATATTTGTAAGCTTTGCCAACTGAGATCACCTCTCTTTGAATAAGGTTTGATCCCGCCCATCACGGACCTTGCACCTGCATGGCCATTATTAACAGGGGATTGAAAAAAGGCCAGTGATAAAACTGTACCATGGCCAGATAGATGGCCAGGAGCATAAAAACAGTATAGACGAGCAGATCTTTATTAAGTCTCTGTCGCCGAAGATTCGGCACATCTAGAGCTAATAAAAATACAACCAGCAGAAAAAACAAGGCGGTAAACATGACGACAGCCCTTCCTATCAATTTTTAATCGGTACCGGCGCTTCAATCAGGTATGTCCTGCGGACACTATAGTTTACCTCAGCTTGAACCTGAAGATCACTGAAGTGCGCAGGCCAATCCGCTTTCAGTTGTTGCCACAGCGCCGGGTTTTGGCGGCTTATCATAGCCCCCCAGCCGAAAATATCGCTGCCTAAAAGCTGCGCTTTGTGAATACAGGCCAGAGCATTCTCTTTGATAGACTGAGAGGTCAACTGTTCCAACCGGGCCAGGTTCGCGGTGGTTTGGAGATTCTCTGCGGAGGTCTGCTCATACAGGTTCCCGTCGGCCTCAATATCAATGAGTATTTCCACCGTGCCATCCGGATTAAAACTGGGAGTGCAGCGGGCTCGGGAGCGGATTATTTCCATTGTCACCATATCTTCTAACGGCCCGGTTTCAGTATCACCGGATAGATTGACGGTTACCAACCCGCCGCGCTTCTCGCCAGGATCAAGGATGCGCAGGCCCCGGCTTTCTTTTTCATTGAGTTCGCCTACCATACGGCGATCTCGGAATACTGCCACTCCCTGCAAACGCAATATCTTTTCACCATCGGCCTCTTCGATCTTAACCTGGGGAAGTACCGGCTCAATTCCCGCAGTGACGTACTTGGTGCGGAAATCACGAAGAGTTACGGGCAGATAAATTCCAGACTGACTTTCCTGCCCGCGGATTATTTTCACCAGGGCTAACGCGGAGTAATTTTCCGGAGGGGTCTTGACCTGCAGCACTTCTTCCGGAGTAGCTCCCGCGGCAAGGAAGAGCAGCATATTGGGGCGTATAAAACGATTTCGTGAAACAAAATCCATCATCAAGTCCAGATCTTTCCGTGCTACCTGTTCCCCCAGCAAAATGGTTGTGGCCAGCGACCAGACCGGGGTGCGGGGAAAGCGGAGGGTAATCTCTCGGGCTGCTTGCGCATAGCCGGGAGCCTTTCCCTTTAAGACTACGGTTTCTACTTTGGCTGTTCCGCCGCCTTCCGGCTTGCTTGAGGGGCTGGCCACCTGAAAATGAATCACCTTCTGCTCCCCGTCCACATCGATGCCGAAACCAGTCACCGCAACGGTGTCATCCATCTCCACCCGGTTGTAACATCCAGTCAAGCCAGAGGAAAGTAAGCTTAGAATCAGGCCCATCAAAATGATCTTGCGCATACTACGACTCCTCTCTATCCCGGGGCAGATTCTGACGGGCTTGATTTTTCATGCTCTCCTGATAGGGCCGTTTGGAGTTCAGACTCCAGGGACGGCGAATTAGGATATCGCTGATCTGGGCTAGGTTGAATGGTGCTATTGGAGAGAGATAGGGCTGGCCGAGCGATGACAACGAAGCCATGCGCGCCGCCAATATGAGCAGGCCCATAATTATGCCGAAAAAACCCAGGGTAGCCGCCAGCAAAAGCATGCCAAAGCGGAGGATGCGAACCATCAAGCCGGCGTTATAAGAGGGGGTGACAAATGAAGCGATGCCGGTAAAGGCCACCACTACTACCATAGGGGTCCCTACCAGGCCGGCTTGCACCGCAGCGTCGCCGATAATCAATGCGCCTACGATGCTAACCGCCGGACCTATAGCCCGTGGCAGCCTCAGGCCAGCTTCACGCAGCAGTTCGAAGGTCAACTCCAGCATCAAAGCTTCAATTGCGGCCGGAAACGGCACCCCCTGACGGGCTGCAACCAGAGTCAAATATAGAGACAAGGGGATCATCTCCTGATGGTAAGTTACCACGGCAACATATACCGAAGGCAGCAACAAAGCGATGAAGAAAGCGATAAAACGGCCCACTCTCAAAAGTGAGGCGGCGATAAAATTCTGATAGTAATCCTCTCCCGCATTTAGAAACTGCGGGAAACTGGTGGGGACCACCATGGCCATAGGCGAGCCATCCACTAATATGGCCGCCCGGCCTTCCAACAGGTGGCCGCATATCCGGTCCGGTTTTTCTGTGTACTCAACCTGAGCCATTATCGAGAACTTCTCATCGCTGATATACTCTTCCAGATAACCGGTGTCTAGAATAGCATCGATATCGATGATTTCTAGACGGCGTCTGATTTCGGAGATCAGGCTTTCGGAAGCAATATCTTCTATATAACAGACCACCACATTGGTTTTGCTGATCCGGCCGATAGACATGGCCTCGATTTTGAAATCGGTTGATTTCAAACGCCGCCTGAGCTGCGCGGTATTAAAGCGCAGGGTCTCGGTGAAGCCTTCTTTGGGCCCCCAAATAGTGGATTCGTTCTCCGGTGAATTGATAGAACGGCCTTGCCAGGAACGGGTTCCTACCACTATGCCTTGTTTATGCCCATCGATAAGCAGAACGGTGTCGCCTGCTGTGATATGATCGCAAACCGCTTCCAAAGTAGACAGGGTTTTTATTTCGCCCATGGGCAAAAGCTGTTGAATTGATAGTTCGATAAAGTGTGCCCGGCTTTCCTCGGTCAAGCTCTCAGGTTCGGCTTTTAAGCGCAAGAGCGGACGCAGCAGGTGTTCTTCTATTTCCTGCCGATCGATCATACCATCGAAATAAAGCATGGCAGCCTTAACGGTAACCTCTGAACCGATCAAAAACTCACGGGTGACTGCATCTGAGCACTTTTCCAGCAATTCTTTTAAGTTTTGCAGATTGTCGTCCAATTGCTCGGAAAGATCGTTTTGTCGCAGCGCGGTTCTGGCTCGAACAGGATGGTCGGGTTTTGGTGATGATTGGCGGTCTTGGTGTGGAGCGGATGGTTTTCTGTTTATATAACGCATGATGATAACCTCGCTTTATGAACAAATAGAGGCTTCCAATTCCATCCTCAGTATGAGCCATCAAGGCTGCCTTTATGCACCAGTACAACCAGAAAGAAGACCATGATTGAAAGCTTTGGCATGCCTGCTGCTGAAGAATTTTTTACAGCCACGGCAAAAAGTGAATAAAAGCCTGTGATGAGCTATATACTATCACTGAGAAAGAAAACAACATTTTCAAGTTTTTTAAAAAAGGAGGGATAAATGTAAATTGAAAGCAACAGGCATTGTACGACGCATAGACGACCTGGGAAGGGTTGTTATCCCCAAGGAGATACGCCGGACCTTGCGGATTCGTGAGGGTGATCCTTTGGAAATATTCGTTGATCGTGAAGGTGAAGTTATACTAAAAAAATATTCTCCTATTGGAGAATTAGGCGATTTTGCCAAAGAATACGCCGATTCCCTGCATGAGACTATCGGCCATATCTCGATGATCGCAGACCGGGATGTGATTATAGCCTTGGCTGGGGCCAACAAAAGGGAGTTCCTGGGCAAGTCCATCGGCAAAGCGGTTGAGCGTGCGCTGGAAGAGAGAAGTACTTTAATGATGAACGAAATCGAGACCAGCGACGACGAGAATGTGCATGTTATCATGAATGAAGACCGTGAATACACGGTTAAGTCCCAGGTCATTGCACCGATTATAACTCAGGGTGATCCTATCGGGGCAGTGATTATTGTCACCAAAGAACCAGGGGTAAGATTGGGTGATATGGAAGTGAAACTGGCCGAGACTGCCGCTGGTTTTTTGGCTAAACAAATGGAACAATAAGGCTTTGGTTCCTAAGGAGCGATCTTTACCCTAGAAGCGAAGATCGCTTCTTTTGCATTTTTGGATGCCTTTTAATTGTAAACTTAAACAGGTATATAACCGGCATGGGTAATTTTGCCTTCAATAAGTTGGACTATGATATAATAAACCCTATGATGTTGGGGAGGGACTTATGAATCATCGTCAGAGTTTCCTTAAAGGCGCGCTGATACTGAGCGTTGCCGGGGCTATTAGTAAGATTTTGGGAGCCGTATACCGGATTCCCCTGGCCAGACTTATCGGTGCCGAAGGTATTGGTCTGTATCAGATGGCCTATCCCATTTATACCACCATACTGGCCTTAGCAACCGCCGGGGTCCCGGTCGCCATATCCATCCTTATCGCCCGCAAAGAAACCCAGGGCTTTCCGGGAGAGAGCCGCCGCATTCTACGGGTTTCCCTGTTGCTCTTAACTGTTTTTGGACTACTCCTGACCCTGGTGGTAATTGCATCTTCGAAGTTCCTGGCCTGGTATGTACTCAAAGACGGAAGGGCTTATTATGCTATCGTGGCCGTTGCCCCCGCCATCTTCCTGGCTGCTTTGATGTCGGTTTTTCGCGGATATTTCCAGGGGCAGCAGTCAATGATTCCTACCGCGGTTTCACAAGTGGTTGAACAGATTTTTAGGGTAACCGCAGTCTTATTTCTGGCATATCTTTTATACCCGCGGGGATTGGAATTTGCAGCCGCCGGCGCTACCTTTGGCGCCGTTGTGGGAGGCATAGGCGGCTTGCTGGTTCTGGTCGTGTTTTATAATTGGCACCGCCAACAGCAAAAACAGGCCGGGCTGAACTTGCTGCATACTTCAACTCCTCCCTGGACCCTGGCTACGGAGATGGTTCGCCTGGCCGTACCGGTTTCATTTGGAGCCGTGGTCTTGCCATTGGTGCAGATGCTAGATGCGGTCATCGTGCCGGGGCGTTTGTTGGCCTTGAACTACAGCACCTCGCAGGCTACCGCGCTTTATGGCTACCTGGCCGGAATGGCCGCGGTTCTGATCAGTCTTCCCACCATATTTACCATCTCTATATCCACCAGTCTGGTTCCTGCCATATCAGAAGCCCTGACCAAACAGGACCGCAGACTATTGAACGAACGTTTGAACCACGGTTTCAGAGCGGGTATGATGATTTCCTTTCCCGCCGCCGCCGGTCTTTATATACTGGCCTTTCCCATCTGTGACCTGCTCTACGGACACGCGGAAGCCGGAGTACCCCTGGAACCCCTGGCCTTTTCAGCTATTGTTCTGGCAGCCTTTCAGATCTCCAGTGCCGGCCTGCAAGGTATTGGCAGGCCGGAAATAGCTATGCGTCATCTGATTATTACCGGCGTCCTTAAAGTAATCTTCAATTACTCCTTGACCAGTGTGCCTGCCTTAAATATCCGCGGGGCCGCCATCGGCACAGTCCTGGCTTTTACCCTGGGCTCATTGCTCAATATTATTTCCTTAAAAAAATCGACCGGCATTCAATATGAAATAGGACGTATGTTTAAGCTAATACTGGCTACCCTCATAATGGCCCTGTCAACCCGCAGTTTTTATTATTGGCTGCTGGGCTTCGATATAGGATCCCATATAGCCACATTGCTGGCCGTACTGTGCGGGATGATTGTCTACCTGATCTTGCTGATATTAACTCGAGAAATGGACTATGACATGTTAAAACGCCTTAGAGGCAGAGAATAAGGAGGAATTAGCCGTGGGCCAAATAGGCAGCAAGACTGAAGAACTCGTAAATATAATGGACAGGTTGTTAAGCCCCAACGGCTGCCCCTGGGACCGCGAACAAACCCACCAATCACTGTCCAGGTATCTGATCGAAGAGTGTTATGAAGTGGTGGAGGCCATAAAGTCAGGGGAAATGAGCCAACTGCGGGAGGAATTGGGAGATCTCCTCTTGCAAGTGGTATTTCACGCCGCCCTGGCTGAACGGGAAGGGCATTTTAATTTGGCCCAGGTAGCTGATACCGTATCGCAAAAGATGATAAACCGCCATCCCCATGTATTCTCCGACCTGTCGCTGCAAACCAGCAGCCAGGTCTTGGAAATCTGGGAGGGGTTTAAAAAAGATGAGGGCAAGAAAACCATATTGGAAGGCATTCCGGTTATGCTTCCGGCTTTGCTGCGGGCTTATAAAATTCAGGAGAAAGCGGCCCGGGTAGGGTTTGATTGGCCAGACGCTGAAGGTGCTATAGAAAAGCTGAAAGAAGAAATCGATGAACTGGGCCGGGCGGAAAGCTCGGATGAAATGATGGAAGAAATGGGAGATGTATTTTTCGCTCTGGTAAATGTGGCCCGCATGAAAAAGATCGAACCTGAAGAGGCTCTGCAAGCCACTAATGATAAATTTGTACGCCGTTTCAATTATATTGAGGCCAAGGCCAAGGCCGGAGGTCAAGATCTAAAAGACATGACCCTGGAAGAGATGGACGCCCTGTGGGATGAAGCCAAAATCCAGGGACTGTAAGGCCCTGGCATTATTTAGAAAATTTTGTATGGGTTTTGCAGGAGTTCGCCTTTATACAGCGAATAAGCGTTAATATAATTACCAAAACTTGCATAGGGAGGAATAGAATTGAACAAAACCGATTTAATTGGAGATGTGGCAGCAGCGACCGGGATGACCAAAAAAGATGTTGAGAAGACCGTAAACGCCTTCATCAGCAGCATTGAGGACGCGTTGAAAACAGGGGACAAGGTTCAGTTAATCGGCTTTGGAACCTTTGAGGTGCGGGATCGTCAGGCTCGCAAAGGACGGAATCCTCAAACCGGTAAAGAAATTAATATTGCCGCCACCAAAGTTCCTGCTTTTAGAGTTGGCAAAGGGTTTAAAGAAGCGATCCTTTAAGATGCGATTGGACAAATATCTTAAGGTTTCACGCTTAATCAAGCGACGCAGTGTTGCCAAGGATTGCGCTGAAAGCGATCGGGTGCTGATCAACGACCGGGTGGCAAAACCAGCTACTGAAGTGAAAAAAGGGGACGTCATCACCCTTTCGATTGGAAACAAACAGACCCGTTTGGAAGTTCTTGAGATCAAAGAAAACGTCAAAGCCACTGATGCCAAGACTTTGTATAGAATATTAGATTAATTAATCGCCCCGGGAAACCAGGGCGATTTCGTATTTTCTGGATCCTGCACAGCTAGCATAAAAGCCATACCCTGACGCATATTGTTATGGTATAGGTATCGACGGGACGAATTCTCAAGTCCCTATCATGCTAAGGAGGGGAATTCTATGGCGGAACACAGTCTTATGTTATTTAACCGAGAACACATGGAAATAAGCGGGGTCACTAATGTAAGTACCTTTGATGAAAAGGAAATAATTATTGAAAGCCGCCTGGGTTATTTATACATAACCGGGGAGAACATGCATGTCAGCAATCTCAACTTGGATGATGGAAAAGTATCTGTTGATGGCAGCATTACCAGCATCGAATACAAAACCCAGTCCGGCGATCTGAAATCCCGTGGCAAAAACATCATCCAGAGGCTCTTGAAATAGATGCCAAAAAAGAGATTAAAAAGAGGGAGGGTTATGGTTGATTTGGCTTTTGGCCCAGATTGAGCCGTTTGTCTTTACCCTCCTGGTAGGGTTGGTTGCCGGTATGGTATTTCAGTTTTACCAGTACAGCATGGCCCTGTCTTCCTGTGGTAGATGGCTTTTATACCTGTTTGATTTTCTGGTCTGGGTATTGATCCTGCTGCTGGTCTTTACCCTTTTGTTGATTATCAACCAGGGGGAGATCCGGGTTTATATCATCCTGGCATTGTTCAGCGGCATTTTCATCTATTTTCAGACTATAGCCCCTAAAACCCAGCCTTTGATGCGTAAGGCTGCCCGGCTAAACGTAGCTTTCATTGGAGCGGTCACCTACAGATTAGGCACTCCCTGGCGCTGGCTTAAGAAAAAGGTTCTGGCTTGGTTTGAGAAAATGCGTGAAACGGCAGAACCCGACGAAGAAGAAAAATAAAATCTTCATGCCAAGCAGGAATTATACCACCTCTGCAAGAACCTATAGAGAACATATTATGTACAATAATTGTCCACAGCATGTGGAAAAATTGTGGATAAGAAGGCAGCATGAAGATAGAGATCAGAGGCGCGGAAAAGCTGAGTTTCAGGGAAAAGCAAGTAGTGGCCTTAAAAGAAATGGGTAAATCAACGCCAGAGATAGCAAAGACTTTGCAAATTGGCGCCAGTACGGTGGCAACATTGTATAATCGTGCGCGCTCCAAAGGATATGAGGTGGTCATTGTTATTCCGGGGGACATTTTAGGCCTGATGCACGAGGAGGAGACCGACATTGAATCTTATTAAGCAGCCCAAGGCGCGGCTCATCATTGTTACACTTATGCTGGGGTTTTTTGCTGTGACCTTGATACCAAGAGTCTACACCATTTGGAAACTGGACGGTCAGAAGCAGGCTTTAGAACAAAAAAAGCTGGAAGCCGCGCAGATTAACCAGGAATTGGCAGAGCAGAAGGACAAGCTCAGTAGTCCCCTGGTTGTGGAACGGATCGCCCGCGAACAACTGGGGATGGTGAAAAAGGGAGAAAAAGTGTTGATGGAAATGGAGACAGACGACTCATGAAGCCCATAAATGCCACTAATAATGTTGACTACTCCTGCGGCGCATAATACAATGAACCTAGTGAAACTTTATGAATTCCGAGGGGGACATTTAGTTATATGCCGACAGAACAAACGAATATGGTGCCCGGCGCCATCCTGGAAGGGAGAGTTCAGGGGATAACCAATTTTGGAGCCTTTATTGAGTTGCCCGGGGGCATGGTCGGACTGGTTCATATCTCTGAGATTGCCAACACCTATGTAAAAAATGTCAAGGATTTTATCCAGGAAGGTGATATGGTAAAGGTCAAGGTGCTCAATGTTGCGGGTAAAAAAATCGGGTTGTCGATCAAACAGGCTAACCCGGCTCCTCCACCTCGAAGCAACCCCAGTCGGGATACGGCTCCAAATGATAGGGCCGGGTCGGGAGAAAGGCATTATGTCCCTGGGCATAAACACGGGACTCATTTGAGTCTGGATGATAAAATCGCCAAATTCCTCAAAGAGAGCGATGAGCGCATGCAGCCTTTAAAAAATAAGGTTGAACCGCGTCGGCGTAGAAATAACCAGTAGTTTAAACGTTTATCGAAGCACTTCCGTTGGGAAGTGCTTTTTTACATGTATAAAGGAGAAAGCACATGAAATACGCCAGTATAGATATAGGCACTAATTCATGCCGGTTAATGATTGCCGAAATAGAAAACGGCGGGTTCAAGGTACTGTACCGGGATATGAAAACCACCCGTATCGGAGCAGGTCTTTCCAGCAGCGGGCAAATCAGCCCGGAGGCGGCGGAGCGTACTCTGCAGTGCCTGGGCCGGTTCCAAGATGCCATCAGCCGAAAAGGGGTGGCGGACTACCTTATAGTAGCTACAAGTGCAGTTCGGGAAGCCGCCAACCGTGCCTGGTTTGAAGAGTTGTGCCGGCTGCGGCTGCACAAAGAGGTCAAAGTCATCAGCGGGGAGGAAGAGGCCCATTTGACCTATAAGGGAGTGCAGAAAAGCTTGCTGCTGGACCGGCCCCTCCTGGTGGCAGACTTGGGAGGGGGCAGTACGGAATTGATCTACTCTCAGCGGGGAGGAAGAGGCCCATT
>DHBS01000020.1:0-457 GCA_002398825.1 Syntrophomonas sp. UBA4922
CTGGACGGGGTGGCCGAGCAGTACTGGGAGATACAGGATCTGGTATACGTCGGCAACCCGGCTCTCACTGCCCTGGTGAATTCCAAGCGCAAGCTGGCTGAGACCAAGAATATACAATTTGATTTCGCGGTAAAGTGTGAAGTCAATGAAATGGGCATCCCTCCCTGGGATTTATGCAGTATTATCGGCAACCTGATAGATAATGCCCTGGAGGCCAGCCTGAGGGGACAACATCCGCGCCGCGTATCACTGGAGTTAAAACATGAGGAATCCCAGTATGTGATCTATGTTTACAATAGTGGGGCCCGAATACCCAAGAAACTGGAAAACCTGATGTTTACCCCGGGCTTTTCCACCAGCGGTTCCGCTGGCCGCGGCTTTGGCCTCTATATCGTAAAACGACTGGTTGAAAAATATGGCGGCAATATCCGCGTAGTTACCCAGCCTAAGACTACTT
>DHBS01000020.1:517-7123 GCA_002398825.1 Syntrophomonas sp. UBA4922
CCGGGCTTTTCCACCAGCGGTTCCGCTGGCCGCGGCTTTGGCCTCTATATCGTAAAACGACTGGTTGAAAAATATGGCGGCAATATCCGCATAGTTACCCAGCCTAAGACTACTTTTATAATTAATTTGCCGGACCGCAGGGGGATGTATGAACAAGTGGCTTTCATCGAAAATAGCGTCTGATATCGGCCAGCATTTGGGCAGCAGTGCAGAAGAAGTTGAAGTATATGCCTATGGCCTGGAGAATTTTTTGAACAATGCGCTGGAATTACTGCTTTTATTCGTGTTGTCCTCGTTTCTGGGTCTATTGATTCCAACTTTCCTGGTATTGATGGCATATGGCCTGATCAGAGTCCCTGGAGGAGGCGCTCATCTCAAAACCTTCCCCCGCTGCCTTACTACCAGCCTCTTGTTGATGTTGGGCCTGGCTAAACTGAGTGAGATGCTCCCTTTAGGTATTGCTTGGGCATTGGCTGCCATTATCATTTTGACTATAGCCGGGCTGGCTGTCATCAGAGCCTGGGTGCCGGCGGGAACCGAGAAAAAACGGGTTACGGCAGCTCATGAAATCAGACAGCAAAAGCAAATAACCTCAGTGACCTTGTTGGTCAATGTTCTGGCCGCGGCTGGCTTGCTTTATTGCGGTAATTCCAGCCTGGTCAACGCCATACTCCTGGGTTGGCTAGCTGGTTTATTGGTTATAACCCCCTGGGGATATAGATTATTTCATACCCTTGATCACGGTATGGATATTCTGGAAAGGAGGTGTTCGGTGTGAAAGCGAAATTAATGTCCAAAGCCTATGCCAGTCTGGCTTCCTTTGCGTTGGTGCTGGCGGTGTTCAGCGCTGTAAAACCCATGTGCTGGCTAATCGTCTATGAGCCAGACATCCCTCAAAGCCTGAAAAAGTAGGAACTAAGCATGTTTAAAGTACTGATCCTAGAAGATGAAAATTACACTTTGCGCTTTCTCGAGAAGCTAATATCGGAGCACCCCAAGGTCGAACAAGTAGTAGGAACCTCAATCAGCCAGGAAGCGATTCGCCTGGCCAGCGAAATCGCTCCAGATCTGGCATTTTTAGATATTGAACTAGCACCTGAAGATAATTTGAACGGTATCGATGTCGCCCGGGCCATTTATACCGTCAGCCCGCATACCGAGTTCATCTTTGTTACCGGTTATGCCAAATATGCTGTGGATTCCTTTGCGGTTCATCCTTATGATTATCTATTGAAACCGATTAAGCGGGATAAAGTTATGCAGGCCATTTCGGGTCTTGATTCGGAGCGTCAGGCCATCAATCTGCATAAAAGCCCTAACAACCGCCTGGTCATTAAATCCTCAGACAGCATAGTTTTTCTCAATATCGATGATATATTTTTCATCGAAAAGCAGGGAAAAAAGGCTTTTATTCATTCGATCGGGGGCGTTAACGAAAGTAATTGCATTTTTAATGAATTGGAGTCATTGCTGGGTCCTAATTTTTTGCGGGTTCACAAGTCTTATGTAGTCAACATGGATAAGGTGAGCCAGATCAAAGATGCCGGCAATCAATCCTATGCCATCCACTTTGAGGGATACAGCGGTGTAGCCACAATGAGCCGCAACCGTTTTCGCGTTCACATCGACCGGTTTACACCTTCGTTTTAAGCCTTTAAAACGCTATCAACCGTTTGGCCTCGGCAATTTTTTCGGTAATGGTGAACATGTTGCTCATAGTTCCAACCCGGAGCTTGCCTAGCAGCTGGTAATAGCTCAAACAAGTGTGGCTGGAGATTATTTCAACCCCAGATTCCTGCATGTGCTGTAAATAGGGCAAGACATCCGATCCCTCGGTTGCCAGGAATACCCCGCTGTTTATAAATACTACGGTTTTTAGCAAACCTTCCAGCTGCATGAGGGAGTAGATGAAGCTATTCATCAGCTGCCCTCCCCAGTGGTCTTCACCTTTTCCCAAAGAGGTACTGCTGATGACCAGGACGGTTTGTCCATATTCCGCCGATGCCAGTCGCAAGCCTTGGACCGACTCATGTTTTTGAATATTGATATGGTATTGGCCCTGCTTTTCCTCTACGGTAGCTTTATAAGGCAAATCGGCAATAAGGTTGGTAATCTCCTGTATAGCATTCGAGTTGTCAACAATCGCCAGGACTTCAAGGCAATGCCTGTCCAGGAGGGCTTCGCTAGTAAGAAGCCACGTTTCTGGAAATGAAAGCCCGCGGGCATCCACTGTTTTCTTCACAGCCCAAACTCCTTTTGTCTTTTCACTTATTGTAACATACTACCAACCTGTCATTAGAGCAGTTACCTCATTTGACCAGCCCCATTTTACGGTAGGTGGCTTCATCCATTTCGCCGCTGGGATTTAAACCGTGCCAGGCCTGATAATATTTTACCGCCAGGACGGTCATGTTCCCATAACGCCCGTCAGCAACCCCAAATTCGATTCCCAGTTGCTTGAGACGCGCCTGGACATAAACCACGGATTGCCCCGTAGAACCCTTCTTCAGCTTAACCGGTTTTATCTGCTGGGGGATCATGTTGCCATTGTTGACGATCTTCACGCGGCATCCATGAGGAACCAGCGGATACAGCTTTTCAACGTCGCGGTTGAACATGCGAATGCAGCCGTGAGAAGCATAGCTTCCGATCGATCCCGGTTTATTGGTGCCATGTATCCCATAAATACCCCAAGGGACATTGAGGCCCATCCACCGCGTACCAAACCCGCCTCCCCACGAAAGGGATTTTTGTGCCACCCGCCATTCTCCTATAGGCGAGGGGGTCGAGGATTTGCCGACAGCCACCGGGTATTTGCACACCACTTCTTTATCTTTGTAAAGCACCAGAGTGCGGCTCTTTACATCAATCACGATCAACATTTTACCGTCTGCTCCCGGTGAGCTTGTAAGGCAGGATGCATCAGGTTCCTGAGGCATCAAAGTAAGCCACTCCTCTTCCTTGACTATGCCGTCATCGATCAGGCCATTGGCCAACTGAAACAACCTTACAGTATGGCTGGTAAAGGCATCGTACATGCCGCTGGGCTCTATTTCATAACCGATCTCTTTCAGGCGTGCTTGAACCATCCATATAGCCTGCCCTTGAAGGTTGGGTTCGGTCAAATACAAGGTAGGAAAGTCAGTGCTGTCAACAATTTTTGGGCCGGGCGGGGGAGTTGTGTCTGTGGTTGCGGCGGGAGCCGCCAACGCTAAAGGGCCGGCATTCCAAACCATAGCCAGCAGCAGTATCGCAGCCCAGATATGTTTATACAATCCAGTTACCTCCCATCATTAATTTCTATAAAAAAACCAGGGTGATACCCTGGTTAGACTTTCTGTATATTTATGTGCCTCTCTACTGTACAATATGCCTGGAAAATCAGTGAAGCTTCAGTCTGTAAAGTAGCGATAACCAAATTTTTCATCGTGTACAAACTCGTTTAAAGCCTTGCGGGACGGAGCTTTAGCCTCTTTAACAGGATAGCCCAGGGGGATCATAACCACCGATTCTATGCCCTGGGGCAAGCCCAGGAGCGTGTCGACCTCCTGGTGCTGGAAACGACCGATGTACACCGTTCCTAAACCCCTGTTGTGAGCAGACAGACAGAAATTCTGACAGGCCAGGGCGCAGTCAAACATTGACCAATCACCCTTGGCGGTCGCATAAACCCCATCCCTGGCCCCGGAAACACCCTGACGCGAACAGAATACCATCACAGCTGAGGCCTCTATAATCGCCTGGGTGCCGCGATTAACTCTTGTCGTATCAGACAACTTTTGCTTGAGATCCGGATTCTTTACCACCACCACCTCCCAGGTCTGCGTATTAGCCCAGGACGGAGCCCATCTCACTGCTTCCATAAGTTCGCGGATAATCTCTTCCGGGACCTCCTTATCGGCAGCGAAATGACGAATACTCCTGCGGGTCAGTATACATTCCATCGTCTCCATAATTAAATAAATACCTCCATTTTCTTCGCTAGATGTTAAGATTCACCCGGGCTGCTCTCCACAGCCTCACATAGTTGTTCGGCTGAGAAAACCGGTTCCCGGCAGGAAAAACCCTCACAGATATAGGCTGTGACCCTGTCATCAACTTTCTTCATCTCTTTACCGAACGGTACCAATTCACCTACCAGTTCATCCTGGCTGGTTTTTAATACCAGGGTGATGTCAGGCCTAAATACCTGATTTAGCACCGAGATCATGTCACGGGTCTGCTCTTCATGCCGATCTCCGGCTATGACGATGTCTTTTCCCGCAAAATGGTCAGTCATCGCCGCCAGGAGGAAGTGGGTATGCGCCCAGGGATGCTGGCTTACCGGTTCGGAAAAGGCCTTGAGTATCAGTTCGGCCAGCCTGGTGGTTGCCTGATCACCGGTCAGGCGTCCCAGCCATACTAGATTTCTTGCTGCCAGCGAATTTGGAGATGGTATGGAGCCATCATATACTTCCTTGGGGTTTATGAGCAGCTCCTCGCTGTCTTTACCATAATAATATAAACCGCTTTGAACTTCATCCCAAAAAAGATTTATCATCTCGGAATTGACCTCTAGGGCTTTTTGCAGATAGGCGGGGTTCAGGGTGCTGCGATACACTTCCAACAGCCCCCATACCAGTGCGGCATAATCCTCCGCCAAAGCGGGGTTGGCAGCTTCTCCTTGCCTGTATCTCAGCATATAGCGATCCCCGACGCGCATACGGGTTTCGATAAATGTCAGCGCGGTCCGGGCTTTTTCTATATAAGACGGCTCATCCAGAACTCGCCCGCCCAAAGCCAGGGCTGCAATCATAAACCCATTCCAGGACAGCAAGATCTTATCATCCTTGAAAGGCGCAATACGCTTGGAACGATGATTAAAAAGCCTGAGCCTGACCGGCTCCAGTTGACGGCGTTCATCGTCGCTCAGTTCAGTACCCAAAAGATTGGGTATGCTTTTGCCTTCAAAGTTGCCTTCCGGGGCGATGCCATAAAAGGAGCAGAACTCCATGCCTTTGAACTCACCTAAAACCTCCATTATCTCGGCTGCCGTCCACACATAGAATTTCCCCTCTTCACCTTCAGAATCAGCATCCTGAGCGGAATAGAAGCCCCCCTCCGGTGAAGTCATTTCCCGCATAACATAAGTAAAAATCTCCCGGGCTACGTCGGCGTAGAATTCATTGCCGGTGGCCTGATAAGTCTCCACAAAGGCCACTGCTAAAAGAGCATTATCATAAAGCATCTTCTCAAAATGGGGCACCAGCCATGCCCGGTCGGTGCTGTAACGAGCAAACCCAAAGCCGATGTGGTCATATATGCCGCCTTTATACATGGACTTCAGAGTCTGTTCCACCATTTCCAGGGCCAGTTCTTCCCCGGTATAGTACCAGTAGCGCAGCAGGAAATAAAGATTGTGAGGAGTGGGGAATTTGGGAGCACTGCCAAATCCACCGTACTCAGAGTCATAGACGCGGGTTAAATACTGAAAAGCCTCGTCGAAGACGCCGGCTTTGATTTCAGCGCGGTTCCCCGCGGGAAGGCTGGCCTCGATCAGCCAGTCACTGATGCGATCTCCGATGCCATAGCACGACGGCCTGTCATCCTGCCATATTTGGGCTATCCGGGGCAAGAGAGTCATCATGCCGGAGAGGCCGCGGCGGTCATATTTGGGTATATATGTGGCAGCAAAAAACGGCTTTTTATCTGGAGTCATAATAATAGTCAGGGGCCATCCCCCGTGTCCGGTCATCCCCTGGCATACATTCATATATACGGTGTCAATATCCGGCCGTTCTTCCCGGTCTACCTTGACGGCCACAAAATGCTGATTTAATAGCCGGGCTACCTCCTCATCCTCAAAAGATTCCCGTTCCATCACATGGCACCAATGACAGGTGGAGTAGCCTATGCTCAAAAAAACCGGTTTGTTTTCCTGCTCGGCTTTGTTGAAGGCTTCTTCCCCCCATGGGTACCACTTTACCGGATTGTAGGCGTGCTGGAGGAGGTAGGGTGACTTTTCGTCTATTAATCTATTGGGCAATTGGGTTGTTTTCATGACGCCTCCTTATCAGTTAAAATTAATGTTGGCTTCAAGGTGTTTTGTTTCAAGATGTTTTGAAAATAAACCCCGAACAATAGCACTGCAATTTCAACCGCAATAATGTAAATATTATCCCAAGGAGTGAATGTGTGAACCACGCCAAATCTCCTCAACAGAAGATCTACCATAAAAAGCAATGCCACCCAGGCTGCCTTCCATAGCTTAGAATAATCGTTAACCAAAAAGAATGCCAGGACCGCTATAGCCGGCAAGGTTATCAAGGTGTTGACTGCGGAGCTGTCCCGACCCAAAGCTTCAATCCACTGTACCGAAAAAGATCTGCCATGCAGCATCGCATAGTCAATCAAAACCAGTGGGATTCTCACTCCATAAAGAATAGCCGTCAAGGTAAGAAACGATATCAGTCTTCCATGAACCTTGTTCAGGTTGTCGAACCACCATTTCATCAGGCGGAATATCGCCATCAACCCTAAAAAGGTATATAGTGTCTTCCACCACAACTGCTGGTATAAGCCGAATTTGATAAACAATTCTTCCACGCCGAAGTAGAGCGCCCCGAT
>DHBS01000020.1:7336-9171 GCA_002398825.1 Syntrophomonas sp. UBA4922
AGCGCCCCGATGTAGCTGTCATACTCATTATCTAATATATGCAGGGTGTATATATAGGCTTTTCCCATACATAAACGATATAATCAAAAAAAAGCGCTAAGCCGATTGAGGTGAAATACATTATCGAAGTCAGCCGGTTCCTGGATATCCAATAGGTAACACCCAGCACGGCAAAACATATCAAAATCAGGCTTCCATATAAGTAGATACCGGTCATATTGACATTACCCTTTAACACTATAGACATATTGTAGCCTTATAAAGGATAACTATTCAGAGGCTGGGAATGGCAGCAGTAGTAATATGGCACAAAACGCAGGCATAAAAATGTGATCAATCATGAGCCATAAAGGTTATCAATCGAGCACCAGGAAGGTAATAGCGCGTAAGCCCCAGCAAATCGCGAGGTGCTAGCTGAGCGCACTTTCTGGCTTATGAAATTGTGGCCATTTGCGGCTCTTGGCTCAATTGGGTTTCGATGACAGCAGTCCCCTGCATGATAGTATCCTTTATCGGACACGCCTTAACCGCATATGCTATCACCTTACGAATTACTTCAGGATTATCAGGGGAATCTACCACCACCTGGTACCGAATCTGCTGAAAACCAGGCCTGATTCCAGAGCTGGAGCTGCTCATGCCACGGGGGTCATAATCCCCTTCGATATAAATCCTGATGTTATTAATAGTTAAGCGCCGCTTCTCGGCCAACCCGGCCAGGAAAACAATGATGCATCCACCTAAAGACGACAAGAAGGTTTCCATCGGCGAGGCCCCTTTATCTTCGCTCTGGCTATTGGCGCCTTTTCCCATTTCCACCACAGTTTGCTCCCCGGCCCGGGCAATGGATTTAACCCCAATATGTTCCCAGTCGACAGTCAATTGAACGGTTTTCAGGTTTGCGTCGATTGTCCTCACTCCTTTCATGTATGAATAGGTTTTCCCAAAGGTTGTATATTATGATGGCGCCAATAAGGCTGTAAAATTCATATTAACCTATTCTATGTACCCGGACAAAAAAGGCTCCTTTAGAAAATATTAATACATGAAGTACCGACATGTAAAAGGCTTTAATAACTTCGCAGCCGGCCAAGACACAGTGTCATTTACCTTACTGGAAAAGCGTAATGCTCTCGCGAATTGGGAAAGCGTATCCAGAAGGTAGTGCCTTGCGGGCTTGTATCCACCTCGATTTTAGCTTTGTGGCGGGCAACGATACGGTAACAGACTGCCAGCCCTAAACCGGCGCCATTTTCCTTAGTTGTGAAGAAAGGAGTGCCGATCTGGCTCAGCAGATTGTCATCCAGCCCGGTCCCCTCGTCTTTGATGAACAAAACCGGGCTGTTTTTGATTACCCGGGCGCCGATGGTTAAAGTTCCTCCCGGCTGCATGGCCCCCAGCCCGTTGCGAGCCATGTTAAGAATAAGCTGCCGGATTTCTTTCTCATCCAGAATCACCCGGAGAGGGCAGGCTGAAGCCGCCATTTCTCCCACCAGGTTTAAGCGTCTTCAAAACATTATCGGGAAAAATCATTTATTAAACTCGATTGCAAGAAAAATAAAAAGCCCGACCATAAAAATGGCAAGGCGAAGCAAAACAACATTTATTCGTTTTCTTACAATTCAAACTAATCTTTCCACCTGACTTTATGACATAGGATCGTCAAAAGCACCGCAGATACTATGTTTGAGGGCATTTGAGGGGTTGAAAAATCTCCTGTTATTTCAGATTGAGGGAAAGATCCAGTTTGGTAGCCGTTCGGAAATTAGTTAAGGTCATATTGGTTTTCAGCGGAGGAAGCCCTAGAACTCCGGCCAACTGAAGATAACTCTCGG
>DHBS01000029.1:0-598 GCA_002398825.1 Syntrophomonas sp. UBA4922
CTCCCCCTTTATATGCGTATTTCCCTCGGCCTTTTCGCCCTCTACTTGACTTATCACCTCCTCCCGCTGTTCAACTATAAAGCCTGACTTTAAATTGAAGCGGTATTGAGTCAGGGCTGCCATGTTGTCACAGGCCGCTTGTAATTCCTCGGCGGGCACCAGTTTATATCTGACATAATGGTCATGTATGGTTTTTGCGGAGAGGGCCCCCGCAATACTGATCAAGACGAGAGCTGAGAGCAGGATAATCCAGAAGCGTTTGATATACTCCACCCCAATTTCTGTGAGAAGCCTGATGGCGGCCTTCACCTAAACTCACGAGTAGTATATTGTATTAGGGCAAGAGGCTATATATTACAATTGAAAGCAAGTTTTAATCACCGGATCAGGAATGCTTTAAGTATCGGATATGGCGTATCCTCAATTTAATATACTGTATACTGCATAAAACCTCTTTTACGATTCGCCACTATCTGCTATAATTTGCACGTTGATTATAAGCCAAAGGGGGCTATTTAGTGTTTAAGAACTACGAAGAGGTAATGAGTTATTGCACGGAAAACGGCATCATGATGATTGATTTTAAGATGATTGACCT
>DHBS01000029.1:746-1060 GCA_002398825.1 Syntrophomonas sp. UBA4922
ATTGATTTTAAGATGATTGACCTGAATGGACGGTGGCGGCACCTGGGGATCCCCACCGGCCGGTTCACTCCCGATACACTTAAGTACGGGATAGGATTTGACGGCTCTAATTATGGATTCGCTCCGATAGAAAACAGTGATATGGTCTTCATACCCGACATCTCCACAGCAGTGTTTGATCCTTTTACCGAGGTACCGACACTGAGCATGATAGGAGATGTTTTTGTTATCGCTCAGCCGGAAAACCATCGCTTTGCACAGGATCCCCGTGCCATCGCTTATAAAGCTGAAGAGTTCATGGTCTCTACCGGGAT
>DHBS01000029.1:1224-1556 GCA_002398825.1 Syntrophomonas sp. UBA4922
ACCGGGATAGCCGATGAAATGCACATTGGTCCCGAATACGAATTCTTTGTCTTTGATAATGTGACCTATGAGTGCCATCCCCAACGGGCTGGATTCACTATAGACGCAGAGCAGGCCATCTGGAACAGCGGCGACCAGGAATATGAGAATCTGGGTTATAAGATTCCCCACAAAGGGGGCTACCACATCACTCCGCCGCAGGACATCCTCTACGATTTGAGAGCACGCATGTGTCTCCTGATGGAAGAGAACAATATTCCGGTTAAATACCACCACCATGAAGTGGCTGGCCCCGGGCAGATAGAAATCGAAGTGGAATTTGGCGGCATGCG
>DHBS01000029.1:1696-2125 GCA_002398825.1 Syntrophomonas sp. UBA4922
GAGATGGCTGACAAGACCATGCTGGCCAAATACCTGATAAAGAACCTGGCTTTCCAGGAAGGCAAATCCGCGACTTTCATGCCCAAACCTCTTTTTGCTGAAGCCGGCAGCGGACTGCATGTACATATGCATTTGTTCAAAAAAGGCGAACCGATTTTCTTTGACAAAGAGGGATATTCCGGGTTGAGCGCAGAAGCCCTTTATTTCATTGGCGGCTTGCTCAAACACGCTCCCGCTGTTCTGGCCTTTACCAACCCCAGCACCAATTCTTACAAGCGACTGGTGCCTGGTTATGAAGCCCCGGTGAGCATATGTTTTGCCACCTCCAACCGCAGTGCGGTCATCCGCATCCCAGCTTATGCCAAGACACCCGAAACCAAACGTTTCGAGTTCCGCTCTTCCGACGCTACCTGCAATCCCTATCTGGCC
>DHBS01000029.1:2272-11116 GCA_002398825.1 Syntrophomonas sp. UBA4922
CTACCTGCAATCCCTATCTGGCCTTCTCGGCTATGCTGATGGCCGGCATTGACGGGATCAGGAATAAGATTGACCCGGTGAAAGAGGGATTCGGGCCTTATGATGTAAACCTCTACACACTTTCAGCAGATGAACAGGCCAAAATCAAAAGCCTGCCCAAGAGCCTCGACGAAGCCCTGGACGCCCTGGAACAAGACCATGCCTTCCTGCTCGAAGGCGGAGTGTTCCCGAAACGCCTGATCGAAATCTGGATTGAGAATAAACGCAAAGAATCCCGCCGGGTCAACGACATTCCCCATCCGTTGGAATTTGAGATGTACTACGATCTATAAATATGCTGCCAAAGCCGTACACACCGGGAGGGGTATAGACCCCTCCTTTTTGTTTCATAACTTCGGCATTGAGATGATAAAATAATATAATAGTTGTTTAGTGTTCTCCGGCTTGGAATATAATTAAGCAAATGTTTGAAAGGGGATTTCTCATATGACGGTACAACCCGAATACATCACAGGCGTTGCCGATATGCTGAAGCAATTGCCATTAGGCGCTTTTCTGACGGTCAAGTCTGGCGATAAGATTAACACCATGACAATCGGCTGGGGCTCAATCGGTTATATCTGGAATAAACCCATTATGATGGTTATGGTGAGGTATTCGCGATACACCCATGAGCTGATCAAAGACGCTCCCGATTTTTCCGTAAGTGTTCCTCTGGACGGCCATCTTAAAAAAACCCTGGCTGGCGCAGGGAGCAAATCGGGACGTGACATCGACAAATTCGAAGCCTTTGACCTGGCCGCGAAACCAGCCAGAAGCATTGCCAGTCCGGTTATCGACAACTGCGGCCTGATCTATGAATGCCGGGTTTTGTATAAGCATCCTATGGACCCGGCGGCTTTTGATGCGGTATTGGACAGCAAATTATACAAAACCAAGGACTATCATGTGCTCTATTATGGTGAGATTGTAGCCAATTACAATAACCGGGCTTAAGGGGGTAAGAACCTGGCCTGTTTTACAGGATACAGCCTTCCCCCCGGCCTGCTTATCAGATTTTTATTAAGTCTTTGTGCAGGAATACGTTGCCTACCAGGTTTTCGTTTCCAGCCCGTCCGCCGATCCAGAAATAGACCCTGGAGCTGTCGGTTTGCACCTGGACTTCATAAATATTAAAATTGGCGATAAATTCGATGTCGTTTTGAGATTTCGGTGCGATAGTGAAGGTTTCATCCAGCAGAACGGTTTTGGGCACCGGTTCGAGATCATAAATGATAACCCGGGCTTGATGTTCTCTCTGTCCGTTATTCAACGCCAGAACTCTGACATTGTTACCGTTTTGGCTGATACTTACAGGACCGGTGGTATAACGGTTGTCTAGTGTGGCCATGCTCTTAGCCTCCTCGTTTGGTTTATATACTATTTGTATGCACAAGGAGATAATGTGGTTAGCATTTTTAGCTACCGGCAAGCAAAAACTGCTGCTGCGCAGCAGTTTTGATGTGGCCTGAATTTAACTATTTTACTCTATCCATCAGCTGGTATAACCTGTGCTGCCGGTAGGGTCGGGGCTTACCGTTCCGGAATCTGAACCGGTTCCGGTTTTATCGGGGTTGGGGGATTTATCATCCGGCTTGCTGTCAGGGTCTGGATCTTCCGAAGTATCGCCACCGGGCTTGGTTGCGCCGTCTTTACCTTCAGGGTCTGTTCCCGCGTCGGGATCGCCCTCAGTCTCGTCATCTTTTTCTTGCGGATCCTCATTGCCTTCATTTTCCCCGGAACCCTGGCCGTCCTCTTCCCCATCCGCCGGTTTATTGACTTCAGGCTGCCCGGCCTCTTCCAGTTCTTTTTCCGCTTCCGGGGTTTTAAGCACCGGGGCTTCGCCTTCAGCCGGCTTTACCTTGGGCAGCTGAGCCACCCAATTGGGGGGATCTTGAATTACGGCAAAAGTTTCTCCGGCAAAAAGGGCTGTAATGATGCGCGGGGCTACTTTCTCATCGGCTTGCCAGTAGCTGGCCCCTGATGAAGGGTCGGTGAATGAATAGCCAGGCAGGGTCTGGGTGACCACATTGCCGGTGTTAAACTTCTGAGCCAGATTAGCCAGTGCGGTTATTTCTGTAGCGGGCAGATTGGTCTTGACCTGAGCTATCAGCTGCGGTACCAATTCAGGAAGCTTGAAAATGTTTTTGGTGGTAAACATTTCCGCGATAACGGCTTTGATAAACTTCTGCTGCCGCGCGGTTCTGCCAATGTCCGCTGTAGGGCCTCCGCGGTAGCGCACATAGCGTAACGCATCCGCTCCGTCGAGCACCTGAGGTCCTTTGGCAAGGTTGATATTCAAGGTAGGATTGGGGTCAGGGTGGCGCATATCGGTTTCCACATCGATGTGCACCCCGCCCAGGGTATCGATGATCTTGGCAAATCCCTGGAAATTGGTGAGGACATAGTAATCCACCTTGGTGTCTAGCAGGTCACCCACTGCCTGGCAGGCGGCTTCCGGCCCTTTCAAGGAATTGACGCTATTGATCCTGTCGTGACCTTTGCCAACCGCGATGCGGGTATCGCGCGGGATCCATACCAACACCGCTTTGCTGCTCCGTTTGTCGATGCTGGCCAGAATCATGGTATCGCTTCTGGAGTTGACCTCCGCAGAGCGGGCATCCACCCCCATGAATAGTATATTTACCTGTCCGTCGCCCAGCCAGGCCAATCCCGGAGCATTGCTCAACACGCCCAATCTTCCGCCCAAAAGCGACCCGATGAGGAAAAAGGCCAGGTAAATCCCAACTAATGTCACCACAAATTTTATTTTTTTATTTGTCTTTGCCATAATTCTTTATTATTCCTCGTTTCAAACCGATCTTTACTGCAGGATAAACCGTCTGAAAGCGTTTAATCCGTATTAATCCTGCCCGCCCCACGCTATGGATTTTCAACCGGAGAAATTCCATCACAAATCTGGAGTTTGCCCGTTTTGAACCAACTCAATCAGGCCACAATACCTGTTCTAAAAATGACAGGAGTTCAGGGATTCCCTGTCCGGTCAGCGCAGAGATGGCCGGCACCGTGCCATTTCCCCATTCGAACTCCGGAACCTTGTCGGCTTTGTTGAAAACCATATGGACCTGTTCCTTTTTGGCCCCCAATTCCTCCAGCACCTGGTTGACTACCTCCACCTTTTCAAAATATGCCTCATCCGATACATCGATGATATGTAAAACTACATCGGCTGCAACCGCCTCTTCCAGGGTGGAGCGAAAAGCCGCGATCAGGTGGGGGGGCAGGTCCTGCACAAAACCTACCGTATCGCTGAGCAGAGCCTCACGTCCTGAAGCCAGCTTGATTTTCCTGGTGGTGGTATCCAGCGTCTGAAATAAACGCTGGTCAGCTTCGGCCTGATTCTGGCCGCTGCTGTGAGCCTTCTGGCATAGCGCGTTGAAAAGGCTGGATTTGCCAGCGTTGGTATAGCCCACCAGTGATATGGTTTTCATACCCCGGCGCAGGCGCTGCTTGCGGTGCAAGTCGCGGGTCTTCTCCACCTTGACCAGTTGCCGTTTCAAGTCGCTGATGCGCCGTCTGAGGTGCCGGCGGTCAAGTTCCAATTGCTGTTCGCCCAGGCCTCTGGTGCCGATTCCGGCGCCGGTGCGGCTTAACACCTGGCCTTGCCCGATCAGACGCGGCAGTTGATATTCCAGGGTGGCCAGTTCCACCTGCAATTTGCCTTCCAGCGAATGCGCCCGGCTGGAGAAGATATCCAGGATCAGCCTGGTGCGGTCCATAATCCTTATTGGGATCTGCTCGTCCAGGGAGCGCAGCTGCCCGGGGGTAAGTTCCCCGTCAAAAACCACCACATCAGCTTCGGTTTCCTCTACCAGGTGCAGGAGTTCGTTTATTTTGCCCCTGCCGATATAGCTGCGGTGATCAGGCCTTTCCCGGGCCTGCACCAGCATGCCTGAAACCTCACCCCCTGCCGCCTCAACCAGGGCGGCCAATTCTCTCATGAAGCCTTCAAAATCATCCCCGCTCCTGCGGCTGCTGCGCAATCCGACCAGGATGACTTTTTTGGCCTCTCCTACTGTTCTATTTATTACTGTCGCCTCCGTTATTCGTAAGCTCTTCCCAGGATTCCTGGGCTATAGTCCATTCCTGGTAAGATGCCAGCAAATTTTTTTGAGTTTCTTCAAGTTCCTTTATATATAAAGCAGTCCGGGGCTGATCTTGATAGATGTCAGGATCAGCCAGTATTTCTGCCAGTTCGCTCTGACGCTGTTCAAGCCTCTCTATAGTCTCTTCCAGCTCTTGCACCTGCCGTTCCAGCCTGCGCTTATTGCGTTCCTGTTCTTTTTGTTGCATACGAAATTGCTGCTGAGAGCTTGCAGCGGCCGGCACACACTGGTTGACTTTTCCTCCCTGCTCAAAGACTTTCTCCCGATAATAACTGTAATTGCCGGGACAGTCAATTAAGCTGCCATTGGTAAACACCAGGGTACGCTCAGCAACCCGGTCGATAAAATAGCGGTCATGACTCACCAGCAGCAGGGTTCCCTCATAACCTCCCAGCATGTCTTCCAGAGCTTCGCGGCCGGAGATGTCCAGGTGGTTGGTGGGCTCATCCAGCAGCAGCAGGTTGGCCCCGGAACAAATCAACTTCAATATGGCCAGACGCCCTTTTTCGCCCCCGCTGAGATCTCCCACCCGCTGGTTGACAGTATCCCCCCGGAAGTGCATCATAGCCAGTTTATCGCGGGCCTGCTGCAGATTGAGATTACAGTCATAAACCATTTCTTCCAAGAGGGTGCGCTCATGCTGAAGGTTCTCATAGCCCTGCGAGAAATAACCGGGCCGCACCCCGCTGCCCAGCCCGATAGTGCCCTGATCGGGGGTGATTTCCGCAGTTATCAGCTTTAATAAAGTGGTTTTGCCGCAGCCGTTGGGCCCCAACAGAGCGACCCGCTCTCCGCGCCGTATCAGTAAATCCACCCCGGAGAATAAGCTCTTACCATCATAGCATTTGCTCACATCCTGCAGATTAATCACTATTTCGCCGCTGTCCTGCCGGCTGTGCAGTTTCCAACTATGCTGCCGTATTTCCTGAGCCGGTCTTTGCAGGCGCTCCAAACGGCTCAACTGTGACTGCCGGCCCCTGGCCTGGCGGGCTTTAATGCCGGAGCGATAGCGTTCAATATAGGCTTCAGTTTCACGAATCTGTTCCTGCTGCTTTTCAAAAGCCTTTAACCGGGCCTGGTCTTGGGCTTCCGCCTTAACGATATAAGCAGAATAATTGCCTTCAAAAGCACGCAGTTTGCGTTCCCGCAGTTCAAAGATCTTGTTAACCACCCGGTCCAGAAAACGGCGGTCATGGGAAACCACCAGTACCGTGCCGGAATAGTCGTTAAGGTATTCCTCCAGCCATTCCACCGCACTCATGTCCAAATGATTGGTGGGCTCATCGAGCAGCAGTATGTTAGGACTTAAGGCCAGTAGCCGCGCCAGATCGAGCCGGGTTTTCTGTCCCCCGCTCAGTTCCCCCAAACGCAGATCGTACTGGCAGGGATCAATGCCCAGGCCGGCCAGGATGCGCCGGGCCATGGTCTCACAGGCATAGCCGTTGCGGTCATGGTATTCGTCCTGCAAAAGGCTGTATTGTTTGAGCAGCATATCCACATCACCGCGGCCGGAACTGATAGCCTGCTCCAGCTCGCTTAAGCGTTGCCGTATATCCAACAAATCGCTAAAGCTGCCCATTACTATATCCCAGATAGTTTCCTCCGGGTCTCGGGGGGGAAGCTGCTCCAAAAAGCCGAGCTGTTGGTGCTTGCCCAGCATTACGTTCCCATGCTCGGCCTCCAGTTGCCCGCTTAAGCACTTTAACAAAGTGGTCTTGCCGCTGCCGTTGGCGCCGACCAGCCCCGCCTTTTCACCTGCCTGCAAGGTCATATTTATATTGTCCAGTATAGGCCTGCCAGCCAGGGTTTTACCTAATCCGGCAGCTTGTAAAATAATCATCAAATCACCCGCCTGGTTTTTTCCTATACAAATATAACACGATAAATCACCCCGGTCATCTTCTATAGCGGGAGGTATAGCTGATCCTCGCCGAGTAAATACCGGCCCCGGCGAACATACTAAAGACAATAGCCTGTGGAGGTGGAATTATGCAATCCTGGCATGGATTTATAGGGGGCTGGTGGCAAAGGGATATTGATGTCCGGAATTTCGTGCAGAAGAACATTACTCCCTATTCGGGAAATGCCTCCTTTTTAAGCGGTCCTAGCGAACGGACCCGTTTATTGTGGCGGCGCTGTCAGCAGCTGATCAAGGAAGAGTATCAACGCGGCGGGGTTTACGATATTGATGCCGACACCCCGATCACCATCAACAGCCATAAACCCGGGTACATCGATCAGGATCTAGAGGTTATTGTTGGCCTGCAGACCGATTATCCCCTCAAAAGAGCCATCCAGGTTTACGGCGGGCTGCGCACCAGCATCAGAGCCTGCGAAGCTTACGGCTATAAATTCAACCCTGAAATGGCGGACTTATTCCATCAATATCTGCGCACCCATAACGAAGGGGTTTTCACCGCCTATACCCCGGAAATGCGCCTGGCCAGAAGAGTGGGGATAATCACCGGGCTTCCCGACGCCTACGGGCGCGGGCGCATTATCGGCGATTATCGCCGGGTGCCTTTATACGGGGTAGCGCGGCTTATAGCCGATAAGCAGCATGATCTGCACAAGCTGAGCACCGCCATGGATATCGGCAGCATCAGCCAGCGCGAGGAGCTGTTCGATCAGATACAAGCCCTGAAGGATATGCAGGCCATGGCCTTTGATTACGGTTACGACATTTCCCAACCTGCTGGGACCGCCCAGGAGGCCGTGCAGTGGTTGTATTTTGCCTACCTGGCTGCGGTCAAAGAACAAAACGGCGCCGCTATGAGCCTGGGGCGCATCTCAACCTTCCTGGATATTTATCTGCAGCGCGACCTGGAGCGAGGGGTTATCAACGAAGAACAAGCCCAGGAGCTCATCGATCAACTGGTAATCAAGCTGCGCCTGGTGCGCCACCTGCGAACCCCGGAATACAATCAGCTATTTGCCGGGGATCCCAACTGGATCACTGAAGCCATCGGCGGCTGTGATGTAAACGGGCGCCCCCTGGTGACCAAGACCAGCTATCGTATACTGCAGACCCTGTATAACCTGGGGCCCAGCCCGGAGCCCAATCTGACCATACTTTGGTCGCAGCAGCTGCCCCGGCCTTTTTTGGAATTCTGCGCTCAGGTCTCCATCGACACCAGCGCCCTGCAATATGAAAATGATGACTTGATGCGGCCTATTTACGGGGATGACTATGGCATCGCCTGCTGCGTGTCGGCTATGGTGATGGGCAAACAGACCCAGTTCTTCGGTGCGCGCTGCAATCTGGCCAAACTCCTGCTCTACGCTATAAACGGCGGTATCGATGAAATAACCGGGAAACAGGTGGGGGTCGAGATGGGGGTTTATCCCGGGGATGTTCTGGACTTCAATGAAGTGATGCACCGCTTCAAGATACAGATGCAATGGCTGGCGGAATTATATGTCCACACCATGAACACCATCCATTACATGCATGACCGTTATGCCTACGAACGGGTGCAAATGGCCTTGCACGACAGCCGGGTGCATTATTTCATGTCTTTTGGCATTGCCGGCTTGTCGGTTGTGGCTGATTCATTGAGCGCCATACGCTATGCCCGGGTAAAACCGGTACGAAACGCGCAGGGGCTTATAGAGGACTTCATCGTCGAGGGAAACTACCCCAAATTCGGCAATGATGACGACCGGGTGGACAGTATCGCCGTAGAGCTGGTCAAGGAATTCGCCCGCTATCTCAAGCAGTACCGGGCCTACCGCCAGGCGGAACACACCCTTTCCATTCTGACCATCACTTCCAACGTTATGTACGGCAAACATACCGGCTCGACCCCGGACGGCCGCAAAAAGGGCGAGCCTCTGGCCCCGGGGGCAAATCCCCTTCACGGCCGCGAAGAGCATGGGGCGGTGGCAGCCTGCAATTCGGTGGCCAAACTGCCCTATGATTACGCCCGCGACGGCATATCCTTCACATTTTCTATCGTCCCCTCGGCTCTGGGAAGAAGCCGGGAGGAGCAGATCAACAACCTGCTGGCCTTGTTGCACGGCTATTTCGGCCAGGGCGGGCACCATATCAATGTCAATGTGCTGCAGGTTGAAACCCTGAAAGAAGCCATGGAAAATCCCGAACGCTATCCGGACCTGACCATTCGCGTCTCCGGGTATGCGGTGCACTTTATCAAACTGACCCGCGAGCAGCAGGAAGAGATCATTACCCGAACCTTTTACGGCCGTATGTAAAGTTTTAGACTCGACCCGGGAGGCATTATGCAAGGCAGAATCCACTCCATAGACTCCTTTTCGACCCTTGACGGGCCGGGCATACGCATGGTGGTGTTTTTGCAGGGCTGCCACCTGCGCTGCCGGTATTGCCAGAACCCCGACACCTGGGAGCAAGACTCCGCCTCAACCGTTCATCACAGCAGCGAAGAACTGATGGCTTTGGTTCGCCGCGGTCTGGGTTATTACCGAAATTCGGGCGGGGGCTTAACCTTTTCCGGAGGCGAACCGCTGCTGCAGCACTGCTTTGTGCGCGAGGTATTCGAGCGCTGCCACGGCGAAGGTATCCACACCGCTCTGGACACTTCATTATATGTGCCCCCTGGCCGGGTCCAGGCAGTGCTGCCCTTCACCGACCTCTTTCTTGCCGATATAAAGCACATCAGTACTGCACAGAGCCGCTACTTGACCGGGCAGAGCAATG
>DHBS01000029.1:11275-11400 GCA_002398825.1 Syntrophomonas sp. UBA4922
GCACAGAGCCGCTGGTTGACCGGGCAGAGCAATGATTTAAACCTCGCCAACCTGAAAGCCGTCAACGCCGCCGGAACCCCGCTCTGGATCCGCTATGTAGTGCTGCCCGGATACACCGATGCCGA
>DHBS01000029.1:11622-12304 GCA_002398825.1 Syntrophomonas sp. UBA4922
TCCTGGCTCCATTGAATGCGGTGAAAAGAATTGAACTGCTGGCCTATCATACCCTGGGAGTGCACAAATGGGCGCTGCTCAATCTGCGCTATGAGTTAAAAGAGGTCCAGCCGCCCGCAGCAGATGAAATGAACCGCCTGCAGGAGATCGTGGCGGAAATCACCGGTAAACCGGTATACATATCTTGACTCCTGATTTTTTGCCATAATGTCAACCCGGATTAGCCCATGCAGATAGTATATTTTTATTTCTTTATCGCAGCCTAATAATGAAAGGAGGTCTAAAGGATGGCCAAAAAAGGCAAGAAAGACAAGGTCATGGAACAAGGCACCTTCACATCACCCCGAAGTGAGAATGTAATGCCCTCTGAAGAAAAGAAATCCACCAAAAAATCCAAGAAATCTTAAGGAAGATGCAGCCGGACCGTAGGGTCTGGCTGTTTTTTTAAAGACATAGTCAGCCCTTACCCGGAGATTTGCAGCCGATTCTAATTAAAGGAGTGCTCAGGGGGTAGCAGCCTTGCATAGTCAGGCCAGACTTATCTGAAAAACAATTTCGACTTGAGTATTCATAGGCCGGCAGCCCTTGTATAATCGAGGCCAGACCTATATAATATGAATGGTGCATTTCACCAGGGAGGCACCGGCAACTTAAATATGTGGGGGCGTGGCTCAGCTGGGAG
>DHBS01000029.1:12552-12688 GCA_002398825.1 Syntrophomonas sp. UBA4922
AAGCGCACAAGAAAATGTAGTTTACTTATGTATTAGCAATCAAAAAATATGACTTCGACATGACGGGTCTTTGACAGTCATGTCTTTTTATTGGTCAAAAAAGAAAGGAGACTAATTTCATGAACAACAATATTGT
>DHBS01000004.1:0-6212 GCA_002398825.1 Syntrophomonas sp. UBA4922
TCATTATTTTACACCAAATGAGATAATATTAACGGTTATTTACAGTATATTCCTTTACGTTATTTTATAACTCCAGAAGCTCGTTTGGCCGGGCCAAGCTGGTAAATTCGATGCCCAAGGCTATTCTGAACTTATTCGGGTGGAAAAGGTGGGACGCAATCAGCCCTGTCCCTGTGGGAGCGGGAAGAAATACAAAGAGTGCTGCGGTAAAGATGCCGGATGATCAGGATAAAACCGCAAGTAGCAAAAGATAATATCAATGGTTAAGCAGCACATCCGCACTCATAGATTAAAATATTGTAGAATGAAAATACCCAATCCTTTCCAGACGCATATGATGTAATATCATCTGCCGAAGGGGGGATTGTGTTGAATTACAAGGTTTGTTTTGCCGCCTATCTACGGCGGCAGGACCGCCGCGAGTCTACAATAAAAAGCTATAGCCATGCCCTGGTTGAGTTTTGTAAATACTGTGGCAGCCAGGGCAAAAGAAACGGAATAGTCAGGCAAATGACTCCCGCCTGGATGGAGTCATATAAGCGCCATCTTCTGGGTAACAAGGGTTTGCGGCCTTCCACGGTGAATCAGCGCTTGTCGGCCTTGTCCGCCTTCGGCAGATTCCTGGTCGCCAAGAGTATATTGAATCATAACCCCTTCGACCTGGTCGCCCGGGTTGGCCGCAAACCGCTAAGTTCGGAGGAACTACACAATTCCTGGGATAGCGTCCAACGCCTGCGCGCCGAAGTTCACAAGGATGTTATCAATGTGCGCGATCGCGCCCTGGTTGAGCTGCTTTACGCTGACCTATCGGTGCGGGAACTGTGCAGTCTCAGATATGAGGAAGGCTGGAGCTCGGACAATGAGATTATCCAGATCGGTGACCGTAAGGTAACCTTGCATGCCCGGGCCTGTCTGGCCTTGGAACACTACGGTATCCTCAGGCCGATTTTAAAGGGCGATTACTTGTTGGTAGGATCAGGGCCGGGCTGGTCAATGAAGCCGGGCCAGATATATGCCACGGTTCGTAAACTGGCCCGAATGGCGGGAGTGAGTATCGGGGTGAAGGATCTGCGCCTGGCTCGCTATGTCGGTGAGGTTTATGGATTTGAACCAGCCGCAATCCCCGCTGCCGTTGCCGCATAAAGCATCATTATTATGCCATTTAACTTGTGTGGTTCTCACTTGGATACAATTTTATGCTGCATGGTGGAATGAGTAAGAAGCAGCGGCAAGCACAAATGGACAGCATAGCGAGGATTACTGATACCGAGGAGCGCATTGTAATTGCTACCGGCCGGTACATAGGGGAGGGATTTGACGATTCGAGGCTAGATACCCTTTTCCTGGTGATGCCAATTGCTTGGAAAGGCACTTTGCATCAATATGCTGGGCGCTTGCATCGATTGCACCACATAAGCATGATGTCCGAATATCGTCCGAATTATAGGTATAGTGGTGGGTAGCAGTGCCAGCGCTTTACGGAGTTGCCCAGATTGCGCTACTGATCGACACATAAAATAGAGTCTTACAGAGGCCGCCTACTATATCATTAACCTGCAGGCTAGGGCCTGTCAGGCTCTGGAACATTATACTAATCGAGTCGTTCCAAGCTCAGGCCATGGCTTGGAAATTTTCCCCGCTAGGAACCCCTGGCTGAATGCAAAAGACTAAGTTAATCGTTAATCGGTTTGAGGAAGTGGCGTAATTACAGGAGCCATTCATAATTGCGTTTGCCATAGAGAATACGGCGAATCTGCACGGTGTCGCCCTTCACAACGTAAAACACCAGGTAGTTTTCCACAACCAGACAACGGTAACCCTTCACTTTCAGGGAATTGTTGCGTACATAAGGGCACCGGTCCGGCATCTGCGAAAGACTGATGATTTTCTCTACAATCAGATCATAGTACCGTAGTGCGGCATCAGCAGAAAGGGTGTTTAGATAGTTGACGAGGTCCTTCAAATCCCGCTTAGCAGCGGGATATATCTTTACCTTATAGACGTCCATGAACCGTACCCCTCAACTGCTTTGATACTTCCAGGAAATCCTCACCTTGAGCTCCGCTGATGATTTCCTCCTCAGCCTCGGCTAGTTTTGCGTATAGGTTGATCAGCGCCTGCTGGCGCTCATAAGTCTCCAAGCTCATTACAACCATGTCTCCTACACCGTTTTTAGTGATGAAAACAGGCTCGCGGGTCTGATGGCAAATTTCCGAAATATCATTGGCATTGTTCCTTAAATCCGAAATGGGCCTTATATTTGGCATTTCAAAACCCCCATACTCAATATTTACACCTAAAATATATCATAATATTGATAGTCGATCAACAATGCCGAAGCATTGCTTCCTGCGGTGACAGATGGGGACGTTGGACGTTCCTTTTTTGTCACTCCCATCTGTCACCGCCTGACATAGTTGCCAATTCTGAAACCCGTGCAGCATGGTACAATATAATTTATAATAAAATCCTAATAAAAACCTTAATAAACAGACAATATACCCCCCGCTCAGCCACGGATCCCTGTCTCTGAGAAGATGCGCCGACTGCCTTAAGGGTCGCCAATACATTCGGCCTCTCGTTGAAGGTTCCGGCGTAACCAGCATGGCGCTAGAAAGGCGATAAGAATGAAAGTATCTTACAGTCTTACAGAGAAGAATTTTAACGAAATCACGGCGGAGCTTTCCCAGACTGCGATGGGCATTCTAAAAGCAGATACCGTCATACGCGGCGCACGTATTTTGAATGTCAATACCCGGGAAATTGAAGAGCACAAAGATGTTGCCATTAAATTTGGACGGATCGTTGCCGTAGGGAAAGCGGATCATACCATCGGGGAAGACACGCAGATAATCGATGCGGCAGGATATACCCTGGTGCCGGGGTTTCTGGACGGGCATATGCATGTTGAAAGCAGTATGATGTCGGTCAGAGAATTTACCCGGGCTGCATTACCCAGAGGAACCACGACCATATTCATGGATCCTCATGAGATTGCCAATGTTTTAGGCATGAAGGGGGTTCAGATGATGGTGGAAGAGGGCAGGAGCATGCCCATGAAAATTTATGCCACCATGCCTTCCTGTGTCCCTGCTGCGCCTGGTTTTGAAGATGCCGGGGCGGTTTTCGGCCCGGATGATGTCAAAGAGGCCATGAGTGATGACCGTATAATCGGCTTGGGAGAGATGATGAATTTTCCCGGGATCATTTACGGCGATAAAAATGCCCACGGGGAGTTGAAAGCTACGCTGGATGCAGGGAAACCGATTACCGGGCATTATTCGATTCCCGACCTGGAAATCGGACTGCCGGCTTATGCTGCTGCCGGAATCGCTTCCTGCCACGAAAGCACCACCAAAGAAGATGCGCTGGCCCGGATGAGGCTGGGGATGTATGCCAAAATGCGTGAAGGTTCAGCCTGGCACGATGTAAAAGAAACCGTCCGTGCCATCACTGAAAATCATATCGACAGCCGCTATGCGGTTCTGGTGACAGACGATGTTCACCCCCATACCTTGCGGGAACTGGGACATCTCGATCATGTCGTGCGCCAGGCCGTCAGACAAGGTGTCGATCCCATCACGGCAATCCAGATGGTAACCATAAACACCGCCCAGTGCTTTCGGGTAGACCGGCATCTGGGAAGTATTTCGCCGGGGCGCTGTGCTGATATCAACTTTATCAGTGATCTGGCCGAGGTTGCGGTTGACAGGGTGATGGTGGACGGGAAAATCGTGGCTGAAAGCGGGCAGATGATCATGGAACTGCCCTACTATACTTATCCCGAGGAAGCCCGTCATTCTGTACATCTGAAGGAAAAGCTGTCACCGCAGCATTTTGTTATCAAGGCGCCTGCGGGTCTTGCAACGGTCAAGGCCCATGTCATGGAAATACGCGAAGCCCACGTGGGGACATATCACCGTTTGATCGAAATGAAGGTGGAAAACGGACAGCCCCTGCACCGGGAAGCAGGGGATATCGCCAAAGTGATGGTGATGGAAAGGCATGGCGGGCCGGGTACTTACGGTTTGGGCTATGTAAAAGGTTTTGGCTTAGAGGCCGGGGCAGTGGCTTCGACCGTCGCCCATGACAGCCATAATCTGTTGATCGTTGGCACCAATGACGAAGATATGGCTCTGGCGGGAAATACCCTGGCTGAAGTTGGCGGCGGCATGATTGCTGTCAAAAACGGTGAAGTGATGGCCTTGCTGCCCCTGCCGATCGCCGGTTTGATGTCTGACAGGACCCTGGAAGAAGTGGCGGAAAACGTTGAAGGGCTGGACCAGGCCTGGAAGGATTTGGGCTGTCATCTGGTGTCGCCTTTTATGACCATGGCTTTGATATCCCTGCCGGTATTGCCTGAACTGCGGCTTACCAACCGGGGGCTGGTGGATTGTCTGAACTTTAAAATGCTGCCCTCGCTCATAGAATAGCCCTGAAACAAGACTGGCCGGCCGACAGGCCAAAGGGCCGTTTCCTGCTTAAATGGGAGGCAGCAAGAATGAAGCCAAAAGCAGGATACGGGTGACAGGAATGTTTCTCAATTCCTGTCGGGAGGGAAATGTTTTGATCTATAAAAAGCCTGCTTTTTGGATTGTGATTGCGACTGCCGTTATCTGTACAGGAATATTTGTTATTTGTACTACCAATCCAAAGACTTATTACACCGCCAATGCTTCAAGGGAGACAGCCGGGGTTGAGCAGCAGATGTATGAGAAAAGGCCGGAATATGAAGGATCTAATGGCGGCGAGGCGCCAGTCCCAGAATATGCCAGTTATTCTCCAGACCATAATTGGGCGGTATGGTCTGATGTCCGGGAAAATTTAAAGGATGAAAGCGGGCTGTTTTATAGTATCTATCAAGTCATGCTCTGTAATACACAAACCGGAACCATCACAGTTTTCGATATTATTGGGCGGGATTTTAACTTTCTCTGGTCGGAGGACTGCAGATTTTTGGCTGTAACATACTCAGGACGGGAATGGACGCATTTCAGCATAGTGAATACTACAACGCTTACCGAGATACCAGGCCCGTATATGGCCTCCGTCATGGAACAACTTAAAGCCCGGGGAGCGACATTTGATTACACGGCCAACGAAACCCGTCCCGATCCGGCCTTGACGCCTGTGGAATGGTTGCCGGACAGTTCAAGTATTCTTATTTACTACCAATGGCACGATACATCCTACACAACACAAAGCGGCACATTTGTTTATGAGATTGAATCAGGCCAAATATCCGAATTAATACAAAATCCCCCGCGGGTTTTGCCTTTGGTTGGCAATTGAGATCTTCGATGCAAATCCCCTGGAAAAGCGACAGGTACAGCCTTGAATAAATAGGGTATAGTGGTGTAGGAAAGCTGTTGCCTTCGTCCATATCTGGCAACGGCGGGGAGGTATAAGACGATGCACATACAGGAACGGTTGGCTGAGGCAGCACGGAAATTAAGGGAACAAGAAAGACTATTACACCGCAGGGAAGCGACCTGTACTATGATTCAAGAGCAAAAAGAACATTGGCAGGCACTCAAAAAACAATTAGATATAGAAGGTAAAGATTTGGAACGATTGGACGGTATTACCCTGCAGAACTTCTGGCATAGCTTAAAAGGCACTAAAGACATCGCCAAGCACAAGGAGCAAGAGGAATACCTGGCAGCCAAATTGAAGTTTGACGGTCTTAATGCTATCCTGGAAAATCTGGAAAGAGATATCAGGCGAATTGATAGGGAATTAAAAGCTTTGGGAGATCCTCAAGGGGAATACCAGCAGGCTATCCAGGATAAAGAAAGCTATTTACTCCGCTCTGGTGGGCCTGATGCGCGGCGTCTGTTTGAAGTGGCGGAACAATTGGGCTTTTTGCGGGCAGAGTCCAGGGAACTGGAGGAAGCGGTCGATACCGGGCAAATCGCAGCCCAATACCTGTCTGAAGTGGAAAAGAGCCTTGGCAGCGCCCAAGGCTGGGGTATTGTTGATATCCTGGGCGGAGGGCTTTTAACCACTGCTGTAAAGCATGCTCATATTGGAAGTGCCCGGGATAAAATCAGCCGGGCTCAAAAGCTGCTTCGCAATTTTCAAACTGAATTAGCCGATGTCCAAAAAACCAATGATTCCATAGAAATTGGGGGACTGGCGACCCTGGCTGATTTCCTGCTGGATGGATTATTGTTTGACTGGATTGTGCAGTCACAAATCAATACTGCGCG
>DHBS01000004.1:6346-6650 GCA_002398825.1 Syntrophomonas sp. UBA4922
GGCAGTCACAAATCAATACTGCGCAGAACCGCACCCGGCAGCTTAAGCAAAAAATACAGTCAACTATCCAGGATCTGTACCAAGCGCAGAAAAGAAACATGCAAGCAGCACTGGAACTGGATGAAGAAAGAAAACGGATAATCGAAACTGCTTCTATCTCTCCCGATCTTTAGACTAAGATAAACGTGACCGTGATATGATGCATAACTACATCTCGGGAGTCGTTTACTTCAGCAGCTGATGGACCTGGTTGGGATGGTTTATTAGTACCCATTGTCATGCTGATTCGCATTCCTCCCCCTGG
>DHBS01000004.1:6832-6984 GCA_002398825.1 Syntrophomonas sp. UBA4922
GGGAGTTGACAAAAACGTGGCGGAAAACAGCCACCCGCTTTTGCATTGTGCATTGCCGGGTGGCTGTTTATTGGCAAGAGCTAAAGCGCGTTTGCGGGGCTGCGCTTAAGCGGAAACAGCGGAAGAACACCAGGTTATCGCAGCGCGTCATT
>DHBS01000004.1:7145-16680 GCA_002398825.1 Syntrophomonas sp. UBA4922
ACCAGGTTATCGCAGCGCGTCATTGCAGCCCTACCGGGAGTTGACAAAAGCGTGGCGGAAAAGGTGAAACAAGACTAGCCCGCCAACAGACAAAAAAACCGTCGAACCGTCCCGATTGTTTAACTTTTTTGTAACCATTCTTAAGCATTTTGTAACGCAATTACCGGAAAAAGTTGGTATCGTGATGAAAAAGGGTACATCCCAACTCATCAAAAGGCGTCAAGGGATACCGAATTACACCGGATGGAGAGTGGAATCAACCAATGGAACGGGACGGAAAGATTGGGCCTGCTGAGTATTATGCAAAGGATCGGCTCGGCGCCAGGCGTTATATGCCGGGACTGGATGGGCTGCGGGCCCTGGCAGTCTTGGCGGTGATCGCTTACCATTTGAACCTGCCCTGGGCTCCGGGAGGACTTTTAGGGGTATGCATTTTCTTTGTGCTGTCCGGTTATCTTATCACCGACATTTTGGTGTCCCAATGGAAGCTTTCCGGGGGAATTAATCTGAAAGATTTCTGGCTGGGCCGGGTGCGGCGGTTGCTGCCGGCACTGTTTGCCATGCTGACCGGAGTTATGGTGTGGGTATATTTATACGATCCTAACCGCTTATCATCATTGTGGAACGATGTTGTGGCGGCTGCATTCTATTCCAGCAACTGGTGGCTGATCTTTCACCAGGTTTCTTACTTCGCCAGTTTCGGACCTCCTTCGCCTTTGGGACACCTGTGGTCTTTAGCTGTGGAGGAACAGTTTTACCTGGCCTGGCCGTTGCTGTTGGGGCTGGGCCTGCGCTATATTCCCCGCCGGGGCCGCCTGATCGGATTGATCACGGCTTTGGCTATTACTTCAGCCGTCGCCATGGCAGTTATTTATCAACCCGGCCTGGATCCCAACCGGGTTTACTATGGAACCGATACCCGGGCTTTTGCTTTGCTTATTGGCGCGGTACTGGCGCTGGTGTGGCCCAGCCGTAAACTATCGGCGGAGCTTTGCCCCCGGCATCGTATAATACTCGACGCAGCCGGAGGAGCAGCGCTGCTGGCCGTACTTTTGATGATTTGGCAAAGCAATCAATATCAATCTTTTCTATATTACGGCGGACTTTTGCTCTTCTCAATAGTCTCGGCGGTCCTGGTAGCGGTACTGGCCCATCCTGCCAGCCGGCTGGGCAGGCTGTTTGGCATATGGCCATTACGGTGGCTGGGGGTCTGGTCATACGGGATCTACCTGTGGCACTATCCGGTCATAGCCTTAACCAGTCCGGCCGTCAATACCGGGGGGCTGAATATTGAACTCGCGATTGAACAAACACTTTTGAGCATTTTTCTGGCCGCGATTTCGTGGTATTTTATCGAGGATCCCATCCGGTACGGTAAATGGAAAAAGCATTTGGCGTGGTTCTCAAATGGTTTACAGTGGCGGCCCAAGTTGCTTCGATTTCGGGATAAGGCAACATTATCGAGTATCGTATTAATTTTTTGTGCATTTATATTGGCGGTGAGCGGGTGTTCGATGATCAGCCAGGCGCAGCAAAAGAGTCTGGCATCCCAGGTTGTCAGTGAAACAGACCAAACGACTATGCCTGCCGGGGCAGAATCACCGGGAAATGAGGAAAATGGAGCGGTGATTCAAGCCGGTACTGAGACGGTGAATCAGGGCGCAGACCAAAAAGATGCATTTACCGGCGGAGGAGTTACGGTTATCGGCGATTCAGTCATGGTGGAAGTGGGACCTGAACTGAAGCAGCTTTTTCCGGATATTCTAGTGGATGCAGCCATTGGCCGGCAAATGCACCAGGCGCCCGGGGTGATCAGGAATCTAAAAGATCAAGGTATGCTGGGCAAGACGGTTATAATTGAGTTGGGAGCAAATGGAGCATTTACAGAGAAACAGCTCACGGATATACTGAGTTTGCTGGGGGATGACAGACGGATCGTGATGATTAACACCCGGGTTCCGAAACCATGGGAAAGCGTGGTCAATCAGATCCTGGCCCGGACTGCCGCCGCTGATCCAGATATAGAACTGGTTGACTGGTATTCCGCCAGCAGCGGCCATAATGAATATTTTTACGCGGACGGAGTGCACCTGAAAGAAGCCGGGGTTCAGGCTTATGTGTCGCTGGTGGCCAAGGCGGTTCATCCCTAAGCTTTGAAATACATATTGAGCTTTGATCTTGGAATGGAGAGTCCGATGATCGATATAAAAACGAAAGTTTTGGTGGTTGAAGATGAAGAATCAATCAGAAGTTTTATCACCCTTAATCTAAGTGCGGTTGGCTATGCAGTTGGAGAAGCCGATACAGGAGAGAAAGCCCTTGCCATGTCGAGCAGCTTTAGGCCCGATGTTATTGTGCTGGATTTGATGCTGCCGGGAATCAGCGGGTTCGAAGTCTGCCAGCGGGTTCGGGAAACGATGCCCGAAACGTTTATTATTATGCTGACGGCCAAGAGTCAGGACACCGATAAAATTCTCGGCCTTGAACTGGGTGCAGATGATTATTTGGTCAAACCGTTTAATCCCCTGGAGTTGATAGCACGAATCAAGGCCATGTTAAGGCGCAAGAGTCATTCCAAGGCGGAAGATAATGCGCTTAAATGCGATGGTTTATTACTGGACCTTGCTGCCAATAAATTTTTTAAAAACCATATAGAAATAGAATTAACGCCCACCGAATTTGCTTTGCTTAAGATGTTTATGGAAAATCAGGGCAAGGCGCTTAAACGCAATGAGATGTTGAATGCCGTCTGGGGACAGGATTATTTTGGCGATACCAAAACTCTGGACGTACATATCAGGCGGTTGAGGGAAAAGCTGGAAGATAATCCATCTGAGCCGGAATATATCAAAACTGTATGGGGTTACGGCTATCGATGGCAGGCGGGACCTCAATAGGAGCACATGATGAAAGGAATCAGATTAAGATTAACCGCCAGTTTTATGGTCGTTATTATTTTCACGGTTGTGATTCTGGAAATGCTGCTTATCTATATCGTTAAGCAGAACTATTATAACAGCCTGGAGGGCAGTCTCACCAATCAAATAAAGATTTGCGCGGACATGTATACTAAGTATTTTGCCAATACCTCACTGCAGGACAATGTGCTTTATAATGTTGATGCATTCTGGAACCAGAGTAATGCCGAAGTACAGATCGCCGACCGAGACGGCAATATTGTAATGGACTCCCAGGGCGCCATTCCACCGGAAATGGCCGGCAGCGATATTAAGGAGGCCCTGGATGGCAAAACCGGGGTATGGGTGGGACACTTAAACGGGCAAAAAGTCATGGCGGTTGCCAATCCCCTGAAATCAGGAGAGGAAATCGTCGGCGCCTTGCGCTTTATCGCTTCTTTAAGCGCCGTCGACCAGGACATTGCCAAAACCGAGAAAATTTTTATATTTATCGGTCTGTTAGTGATCCTCATCGTTGGCTCGATGAGTATTTTTTTAGCCAACACCATCGTGGTGCCTTTGCAGGATGTCACAGCAGTGGCCCAGACCATGGCCAACGGCAATTTTCAGATCAAGAGCAGAAAAACCCGCGACGACGAAATCGGCGAACTTTCGGATACCTTAAATTACCTGGCCGATGAAATCGTAAAAAGGGAACAGCTTAAAAATGATTTTATTTCCTCGGTGTCCCATGAGCTGCGCACGCCCCTGACCTCTATCAAAGGATGGGCCATTACTTTACAGAGTGAAAACTTCCAGCAGAAAGAAATGCTTAACGGCGGTCTCAATATTATTGCCAAAGAGAGTGACCGGCTCACCCGGATGGTTGAAGAACTTTTGGATTTCTCCAAGTTTGTCTCGGCCAGAATCAAGCTCAACCCGGAAGAGGTAAACCTGATCAATTTATGTGAGCATTTACGCAAACAATTGACACCGCGAGCCGTACGGGAAAGTATCGATTTTACCGTTGACTGTCCTGAAGATATGCCCCATATTTATGCGGATGTTAACCGGCTTAAACAGTTGTTTATCAATATCTTGGATAATGCTTTTAATTTTAATCATCCGGGTGGTTATGTCCGTTTTAAAGCGGAAATTCAAGATGAAGCTTTTAAATTCACCATATCCGACAGCGGCTGCGGAATAGGCGCCGACGAACTGCCCATGGTCAAAGAGAAATTTTATAAAGGAAAAAGTTCGCTTTCCAAAAATGGCATCGGGCTTTCAATTTGTGAGGAGATCGTCAACCTGATGGGCGGCAAGCTGGAAATCACGAGTGAGCTGAATGAGGGCACTGATGTGGTGATCATTTTGCCTGGAGGGGAGAGGCCGGATGCTTTATAAATGCAAGATGTTACCGGCATTATTACTTCTCCTTTTAGTGGGCGGATGCGCCAATCCTTCCTGGACCACGGCAGGGAAAATTGTTCCGCCCGTATATAATGTTTGCCCATTAGAAGGAAAATGGTCGGTGATCGAGGAGCTGGGTTCCGAGGGATATTCCGGTGCGGCGAACCGTGAAGCAGAGACTGACTCTCTTCAGTTTAGCCGGGAAATTGCGGTATTGGGCAATAATGTCTGGAGTCAACCCACCTACAAAATCAAGAAGGTCAATTCAACCGATTATTTGATGACCAGATATATCGTCTTGGACAGCTATCTGGCGTCAATAAACCAGGAAGTTGATGTTGTTACCGTATTCGCAGACTCGAATTATCTGGGCGAATTTATGAAAATCGATGATGCCACCGTTATTTCTTTTGTACAAAATAAGGTGCTGCTGCTCCATAAAGTCGCTGATCATGCCGATGATCCCTTGTCAGTTGCGAACTTACATGCGGCTGATGTCCATCAATATAAAAATACCGGCACTTCCGGTATTTTTGTAGGACTTAAAATACCGTCAAACAATGACTATATCTACAAGACCGTGTGGATAGCCGCGGACGATAAAAAGCTGCGCCCGGTTCTTAGCAGGAATGATATTTATTTCCCGCGCAGAAGCGGGTTCTGGGAACTGCGGGTAAAGAGCGGGCTGAACCAAGCGGGAGCGGAATTATCGGCGCATAATGTGGCCATAAAAGATGCGGCGGGGATAGATGATGATGTCTCGGCAACAACAGCATCTCCAGGTGCTCAAAGCATCGTTGTTGATTATATCAGCAATGATTATGTAATCGTAGAGAGTACTGACGGTGGTACAGACAAACTGCAGGTATTGCCGGTGGATAAATTATCGTCTCCAATTGGAATCAAGGTTTCAGATTTGCTGGGAGATGCGGGATTGGCAGCTTATCACAGTGCCAGGGAACAAGCGCTGCAAATCCTGCCTAGTCAGGAAATTATATTGATAGACGGGGATGTGAACCAGGATAATTTTGGATTGACACGAAAAAACGGACATTGGCATCTCCAGGGGAGAATAAATTATCAACGCGATGGCACTCCCGGAAGCATGGATTTTAATATCAATTTCGTTCCGCCGGCTAATTTAGTATTTTACGACACCTTGTATCTCAGCTGGCAGAGCATAAAAGACCGGGTCCCCAATGCTTTGGACGCGTTTACTTCCCCCAATAGGGATATAGCTGTTATTAAAACCACAAGCAAATTGTATTTCTTTGGCATCAGCGGCGAACAATTAGACAGCGTCCCCCTGGGGGAAATTGAGTTGAAAGCAGGCGCCAGCATTATTATGGCCGAGTGGGCCACCGGGCTTTATGTGGATGATTGGGAGAAGACTTTTCTGGCCCATGGCGCAGGCAAGGTTTGAACTCAGATATGCCGCCGCAGGCTTCCGGGCTGATCTCCGGCCAGCACACTGCTGCCCGGCAAAACCAGGCTTAATTTTGGTATTTTGATGCATATCCATATGCGTGCCAATGCATGCCGCCCAATCGTCCTTTGTTAACTAATGCCTTCTAAGGCGCATATCTGCCGTCCCAGGTCATCGCTGTAAAAAAGCCTTAAGCCACCTCCGTACAGGCCGAATAATAATTCTTCGCTTAATATTTCCCTGTTCGGGCCAAAGGCAAAACGTCCTTGTTGATCGAGTACACCCACTTGATCGTCCAGCAGCAGCACATGATCGGGATTATGCGTGGTCATCACCACACCATAGCCTTTGTTTGCCATCTTCTTAAGTATATTTAATACTTTGACCTGATTGCCTGCGTCGAGATGGGAGGTGGGTTCATCCAGCAGAATAAACGCCGGTTTCTGAGCAATTACCCTGGCTATCACAGCCTGCTGGCGTTCGCCGCCGCTGATTCTCATAAAGGACTGTTCAGCCAAATGACTGATATTCATAGCCTGGATCGCTTCCCAGGCAACCTCGTATTCGGCTGCTTTCGGCTTTTGGAATGCTCCCAAGCGGGGTGCGCATCCGGTCACCACATAATCAATAACGGAAAAATCGAAAGAGGGTACGATGGTCTGGGGCACAAATCCGATAGCATTGGCGATATCCCGCTGCTTCATGTGACGATAGCTTTTTCCATCTATCAAAATGTCCCCCTGGCCGGGTAGATAAATACGGGTCAGACAAGCCAAGAGGGTTGATTTGCCTGCTCCGTTTGGCCCCAGAATGGTTACAGTGCTCCCCTGAGATATCGAAAAATTCAAGTTTTCAAATATCTTTTTCCCATTGGGATAGGAAAATCCCAGATTATGCACGACTATATTCATTGCACACCTCCCTTCTGTTTCCACAGGAGCCACGCAAAGAACGGTGCGCCCAGCAGGCCGGTGAGGATACTCAGCGGGATCTCTACAGTAGTGGCGGCACGCGAAATGGTGTCTATCACCAGCATGAACAGGCCCCCCAGCAGTACGCAGGCCGGAAGCAATTTGACATTGTCGGATCCGACCAGGAGCCGGCCCAGATGGGGAATTACCAAGCCGATCCAGCCGATGGTGCCGCTGATGCTGACCGCGCTGGCGGTAAGCAGGCTGGAGCCGGCAATAGTGATGCCGCGATAAAGCATTACATTCATGCCCAGGGTTTTGGCCTCCTCTTCACCAAAAGAAAGAATATTGATGCGCCAACTCAGAGCCAGCATCAACACTCCGCAGATAATGAGCAGCGGTGAAACCGAGGTAAGCTGAATGTGATTGACTGAAGCTACGCTGCCCATCTGCCAGAATACGATCTCTGACAGTTGGGTCTCTGGATTGGCGATGTACTTGAGAGTTGCACAGACTGAAGCCATGAATCCGCTGGTAATAATACCGGCCAAGACCAGGGCCAGGTTGCTTTGATTTTTTAGAAAACGAGTTATGCTCACACTGATTCCTACCGCGGCCATTCCTACTAAAAAGGCGAAAAACTGTACCATCGCCATCCCCAGGCCAAATAATATGGCTATCGCCGCGCCAACACTGGCTCCTGCCGAGACCCCCAGCAGGTCCGGAGAAACCAGGGGGTTTTTAAATACCCCCTGGTAGACCGCTCCAGAAAGTGCCAGGGCCCCGCCTACCAGCACTGCCGCCAGTATCCTGGGTATGCGGATGACAAACAATACATCGTGCATGGCGGCATCCTGAGGAGACGTGCCAGACAGCCGTTCAGACAACGCCAGTAGTACATCAGCCGGATTCATGCTGTATCTGCCTACACTCAAGGCCAGCAGCACCATAGCCAGCATCCACAGGCATGACCCGATCAAGAACCGCTTATAGTTGGTATTACGCATATAGTCCATTATTTATTTGGTTATTCCCAATTGTTCCGCCGTAAAGGTCTTTCCGTAAACGAATTGATAAAAATCATTGACATCTTTCATCAGCTCATCATAAGAATAAAGGTCGGGATGCAGATTATACAGGGTCCAGCACAGTCCCAATGAGGCGCCGGGAGTATTGTAATCCCAGGGTTCCAGATTGGAGGGGAATTTGTAAACCTTTTTGTTTTTTACAGCAGATATGTTGGCCCATTGAGGATCATTTAAGATATCATCCACCGTGTAGCTGGCATAAGCCGGGAAATAAATGACGTCGGGATTCCATTTGATGATTTGCTCCATGTTGACCGAAAGCCACAGTTCTTGCGCAGACAAACCTTTGGTCACCGGTATTCCGCCTGCAGTCTCGATCATCTGGTTTTGGAGCATATTATCTGAGGCCACATCGGTTTTGGCGCTTCCCGAAATGAAAAGCACGGTCGGTTTTGTGGCGGCTTTGCCTGCCACCTCCGAAGCTTTGTTTATTTTGGCATCAAATAACGCTACCAGTTCTTCGGCACGGTTATCCTGACCAATAGCCTTGCCTACCAGCTTCAGTCCATCTTTGATGGAATCATATTTCTCGACATCCAATACTATACAAGGAACCCCTACTTCGGCAAGTTGATCAACCTGGCTCTGGAAACGTAGCGGAAGCAGCATCAGATCTGGCTTGACCGAAATGATGGTTTCCATGTTGATATTCTTGCCTTTACCGATAACAGTGGCCTGATTGACTTCAGGTGCTGCTAAATCGTATAGCCCATAAGCCATGTCCTTGTTGCCGAAGCCTGCTAAACGCTTACCATTACCGTCCAAAACGATAACCAGATTCATACTGGGATTATGGGTGCCGATAACCCGCTCGGCTGCTTTAGGCAGTTCTACGCTCCGCCCGGCATGATCGGTTAATGTTATCGGAGCAGCTTTCGAAGCATCTGCCGGTGCAGCGGTCGGTTCAGTCTTGCTGCATCCCGGTATCAGCAGCAGGGACACTGTAAGCAGCATGATCAGCACTATTAAATGTCTGGATTTCTTCATGTTACACCCTCTCCTTTTTGGCTAAATATTCATTACAAATGTCTTTTTACCCCGCTGATAGAGCACCTGAATATTCTAGCGCTATATGGGGGGAGTTGGGTTCTTCAATCAATCGCGAGTCCCGCACTTCCTTTGGAGCCAACCGGGAGCGTTCTTTCGGTTTGGCCTTGTTGTTCGCTTCGTCTGCCACCCCTGCCGGCCATACAAAAAAAGCCATGCACAGGATGGCATAACTTTGTGTTAAAAAAAGCTATACCAGAGGCATAGCTTTCATAAGTCATAAAAGACTGAAAATACCCTCCTTTCCAAAACGGGAGGCGCGGACGTTTCCCTCCGCACCCATCGGCCAGCACCCATATCGATTGACTTAGGCATGTTAGGCTCGGGGAGCTAGTATTAAATTAGAAACTCCTTTGTATCTTCGTCAAAAATATGTCAAATCCTGCATTTTCATGACAGTTAGTGGCGTCATACTGCGGCTAACTTCGGGGCCAGCCACGGAGCGTCAGACCGTGTGAGAAGTTTGGATGAGATTCAAAACAACGTGATAGGTTTCCTGGTCACTGAGTATTACTAGTGATATTTTGATGAAAAACAGGCTGATGGGGTCTATGCCGTGGCCAGCCTGCTCATTATCTCCTGAACTCCCATGATATTTATCACTCTTCGTAAATTGTAGGCGAGAAAGGCTAAGCGCGTCTCTGTTTTGGTTGACTCGTTGCCTTTGGTAAGAAAGTAGTTGTAACCCCAGGACCGTTTCACAGTTCCAAAGGGGTGCTCAACCATCATTTGTCGTTTGGCATACAAGGCCTTATT
>DHBS01000038.1:0-24630 GCA_002398825.1 Syntrophomonas sp. UBA4922
ATTAGGCGGCTAGACTCGAAATCGAGTAGGCGGCTAAACCCCGCCTCGTGAGTTCGAATCTCACTCTCTCCGCCAATTGACTAAAAGCGATGCTGTAGATATAACCTCTTGCGGTAAAGCCAAGCTTCGCCTAATGAAGCTTGGCTGACTGAAAAGGGGTAGAGAAAATTACGGAGTTCCTCTCCGTCATAGAAAAATTAAGCCCTCGAGACATAAAGGTTATCACCTGCAGGTATAACTATCGAACCGAGGGGCAACCGGTACGAGGCAACAGGAAAAGCAGGATCCTTTTCACAATTTGTGAGGGGATGCCTGCTTTTTATTCTTTCCGCTTTATTGGGATAATTACGCGCGTGATATTGTGCGCGTCATCCAGATGTACAGAACCGTCCGCGCCGGTCTCCAGATCATAATGAGTCGACCGATGTGATTTGGGAAACCTGCACTTTAAGGAGCTGGATGAACGGGCTGGATGAGGCGATGAATGAGGACTACGGCTTCAGCACGGACATGAATGAAGATGCCGCTAGGGTAGCGACCGAGTCCTATAACAATCAGCCGTTTGTCTGGTGGCTGCGCTCTCCCGATGAGGCTAGTGAAGAAATTGGGGAAGGAACTTTTGTGGTGAGCACTGGGGCGATCGAAGCGAACGGGGGCTGGGTCTATAATCCCTTTATGGTCCGTCCCGCTTTCCATCTGGATTACGGCTCCGTGCTCTTGTCCACGGCGGCGGATTTTGACAACAGCAGCGCTTTTGCCCACACCGAGCAGTACAACGGCGATGACTGGAAGCTCACTTTAAAAGACGGCAATACTGATTTTGGGGCGGGTATGGAGCATACGACAATCGCCCGGGGCGATACGGCGACGGTGGCGATCGACGACTTGGGCGAAGGAGCGGATTACACTCAGATCTCCGCCATGCTTATACGCAGTGGTGATATTTACGCTTACGGCAGAATAGGCTCCGCCTCGACAGGGGAGAAAAGCTTTACCATCCCCGCCAACCTGCCTGTGGGAGACTATACCCTGCGGTTGTTTGCCGAAGAGGTGAACGGAGAGTATCTTACCAGCTATGCCAGCAATACGGTGGATATGGAGATTACGGTTACTTATCCGCCGTATCCCGTGGGCACCCGGCTGAAGCTGACCGGCGGCAGCGCCTGGTTCGTGCTTGAGGACGGAGTCGAGCACTTCACGCTTGTCAGGGACGGGTTCTTGAGCGGCACTCATGCAAGATTTGGCGCGGATACGTTAATTACTGCGGAGCAGGCGATTGAGGATTATCAGACCGAGGCGCGGGAGATTTTTGACGATGACGGAGCCGCAACCCGTTTGCCCGCATTGAGCGAATTTGAAAATATTATTTCTGGCAGCATCCATTTCAGCGATCAGGATACGGCCTTTTGGTTAAGCGACGAGTACGTTAACGACCTCCCCGGCGACACCGGTTATTATTACGCTGAGGGGGACAGCTATTATAATTGGCGCTCCAGAGACGATTTTATAGCCGTCCGCCCGGTCCTCATGGTGTCGAAAGCGGCGTTTCTGGCGGTGGAGCCGGTTATCACCGAACAGCCGGCGGATTTGCAGTTTTTCACGCTTTATGGGAATGACGCCGTGTTTTCCGTTACGGCCACCGGAACCAATGTTACCTATCAGTGGCAGGTCTACGACGGCTCGTACTGGGTGAATCTGGACGGGGAAACCGCCAGTAGGCTCACTTTGGACCGCAATGATGAAAACTACGCCGAGGGCAAAACCTTCCGCTGCGAGTTGGACAGCGACTGGGGCGAACCCGTTTATACGGATGAGGCCCAACTGCTGCTTGGCAACTGGCTGCAGTACGGGTTGGAATACGCCCAGCCCGGTACGGATTATACTGTCAGCGCGGATGAGAATACCGTCACCGTACATACCGCAGCCGGGCTGGAAATCTTTGAGACCTGGGCAGTTATTGGCAGTGAAAACGGCGGCTACCCCAGCTTCGGACCGCCGGCGCCGTCCGGCGGAGGCGGAGGAGACAGCGCGGTGCGGACCATCACCGTCACCGAAACCAGCAGCCCGCTGTTTCGCGGAAGCCTGGGGGCAATAACAGCCCAGGCCAATATGGAAAAAGCGTTTTCAGATGCTGTTGAGGTGAAAGTCACGGATACAAATGAGGACGCCGCCGCTTTCGGCCTCGGCGAGGGGAACGCGGTCTATCCTTTCGACATCTCCCTCTACATAAGAGGTACGAACACCCGAACCCAACCCGCGCCCGGCTACGCCGTGACCATTTCCCTGCCGGTGCCGGAAAGCCTGCTTGACAAAAAAGAGCAGCTCGACGTCATACATAAATCAGACAATGGAATTGTGACGACATGCTCTTCAAGGCTTGAGCACAGAGCCGGCGTCTGGTACCTGGTGTTTGAGGCGACAGAGTTCTCGCCTTACGCATTGGTGGTTCGCAGCGCAGGAATCTACGAGGGGGTGCCGTATTACCTTGATGACAGCGGCAGCAAGGTTTTCATCGGTTTTGCGGCGAACGGGAAATATATCGCCCCAGATGGTGTGACGGTGTCTGTAATGGGCAATAGTAAGAGCTTCGTGGACGTGTCCGGCCACTGGGCGGCGGGGTATATCGGCTTTGTGACCGAGCGCGAGATATTCCTCGGCACAGGCGGCAGCGCCTTCTCGCCGGATTCGGGCATGACCCGCGCTATGTTTGCAACAGTCATCGGGCGGCTGTACGAGCGCAGCTACGGCACAATTGAAGCTTCCGGCGTCCATGCCTTTACCGACTGCGACTACGGTGCTTATTACGGCAGGTATGTGGATTGGGCGGAGAGAAACAATATCATCGGCGGCTACGGAAACGGCAGGTTCAGCCCCGACAACCAAATCACCCGCGAGCAGATGGCGACGATCCTGTACCGGTTCGCAGATTTCCTCGAAATCCTGCCATCTGATATGGATACCGCGCTAAGCTATCCAGATGCCGAGAGTGTTTCAAACTATGCCAAAAACGCGGCTTTATTCTGCCAGACCACAGGCGTTATTTCCGGGCGTAGCGGAGGCGTGTTCGCTCCGAAGGAAACGGCGACCCGCGCGGAGGTCGCGGCAATCATTGAGCGGTTTGTCGAATTGATTGTGAACTAAAGCATAAGCCTTCCTGCCGGCATGGCAGAGTGCAAATGAAATACAAAATTACAACGGGCGTTCGGATTACAGCCAAAGAGCCAAGCCGGACGCCCGTCAGTTATTGTACATCGAAATGAAGAAGTACTTCTCACCGGAATAGCCTTTATCGCCTGTGTCACATGGTGTGCCGCCGTGTGGACCAGCTCTACGCCAAAGACTCCAGCAAAGCCCATAAGGCATAGGTCATTAAGTATTCCTATGAACGCTGACATAACGGTTTCGAGGGGTTGGTTGTCTAGCCCGAGATGTCGATCAGCTTTTCCTCCAGCCTGGCCGCCAGTGCTTCCAGCCGGGCAATCGTAAGAGCCTTATGCTCCGGCCTGCTGGATTCCTGGTTCTGCATCACTCTCAGGTAATCCCAAAAGGCAGCGTTCATATGGCTTTCATTAATGGCAAAAACAACTGAGGGCAGCGAGGTTTTACCGACCAGGACCCCAACGTCTTCCTTTACATATAGCAGGCAGCCCTCAGATATCCTATCCTCAGTCAGTATGACTATATAGTTATGGTATTCCTTAAGAAGACCCACTATATTCCGGAGGTGTTTGTAGAATTCCTCCGGGGTGTAAAAGGTATGGGTGTTGCCCAGCAAATCAGAAAAGCTTACCATAGCCCGGCCGCTTAATATGTTTTCCAGGTCGGGCAGGGGAAAGATCTCGGTATGGCGCTGCTGCTGCAGGGCTGATATAAAGGCCTCGCTTCTCTTCAGTTGATAAGACAGCAGGAAATCCCTATCAGGGGTGTCTATTCGACTCAAGATGGTTTGCGCAACATCCGCTGGCATAGTTAGATTGGTGGGCATATCCGTTTTGATGATAGAGTCAGCCTGCTCCTGCTCGAATTCGGCTAAAATACTTAAATATTCCTCTTTATGATGAGGTGTAAATATATGCATCAGCGGACGGCAAAGGGCTAAGAAATCATGGTATTCTTTAATAAGTGCATCGATGGTGGTTTTATCGGTAAAAAAGAAATTGGCGTTATTGGCGGTTTCAGAGCCTATGGAAGAAGAAGTCGTAGCAGCGATATCCGGCGCTATAAACAAGGTCCGCCTGAAGATGCCGTCACGAATTTTTGGATAGTAATAGGGTTCGATATGGCCGGTCATGTAAATAGGCACCCACCCTTTGATGGCAGCCAGCATTTCATCAAATCTGCGGTTAACGGTATGTATTATTTTTATCCTGTTGCCGCCCCTGATTACCTGCTGTAAAAGCAGTGCCCATTTAGCCGTAAAACCGGGATCCTCAGTTAACCATCCCATATCTTCATCGCTGTATAGCAGAAGGGTGCAAGGGCGTGGGCTCTTTAGTATCAGGGATAAGAACGCTATCACCGCATTCTGCTTTCCTTCCACACCGTATAGAATCTCAACCCCGGATTTAAAGCCTGCAAATGCATGGTTAATGTCAGCAGGCGTTACCGGGGGCGCTTTAGTAAACCTGAAACCGGATACCCCTACCAGAAAATCTTCAATTATTTCTGATTCTTTCCCATGTTCCTCCAGCAGCCAGCTGTGAATCACTTCCGACAGGCTGTCAAAGTCCTGCAATCTTAAATTGGAGCTGCTGCCGATCGCCTCCCCTAAAGCGGCTTTTTGATAATCAGAGCTGCATTTATGGGAGAAATACCTGGCCATGCCGGATACATAATCCGCATTCAGAACCGGCTCCCGAAGCCCTCTGCGTAAGCGGCTGATAAAAGAAGCATCTAAAGAGATACTGCGGGCAAGGCGGCTGTTATTGGTGCTGGTTATGTTCATCAAAAGATTTAGCTTCTCCCAAAACTTCATCATAGAAACCCCCTCAAGATAATATTATCACAGCGTTAGACCAAGGTGCCCAGATTTGACATAATTTGTGCCAAAAAACTGGCATTGTCAACTGATGCCAGCTAGTCAATTTTCAGGGCAGGGCTTGCTACAATTTGTAGCAGAGGTAGGAGCTATGACATATGAAATCAGACTGAAACGGGGTTTTTTCAAAACTCAGCCCTATTATTTAACCATCGCCAGCGGGCAGATAATACTCACTCCCAAAGAATTGCTTGGGGATAAGCGCCTGGTAATCAGGGATAGTGACTTGACCTCGATTTGTGTTACCAGGACGAAAACATCCGGGGAAATCGAGATTGTTACTCCGCAAGGCACTTATGTGGGCCATTTTGTCCCACCTATAGATTTTGTGGAGTTGGGGCAAGTCTTTACAGCGGCCTTTGGTAGAAAATTCGCCCTGCACAGCTTATAACAGATCAAAATACCGGGCCAATGCAACCGGGTAAGCAGCATGGGCAGATGGATCATGGCTTAAGCAGCACGAGAACTGGAGGGATCATAATGGAGAACACCGTGGGACAAAGCGAAAAACCAGCCTGGAAAGCAGCGCTCAACATGATGATAAACCCCGGTGAAGTGGTTAAAAACCAGATGGGGAAGATTCCCTGGCCTTATTCTTTATTGGTGTCGGGTTTGTCGTTTATGCTCTTTTTTCTCCAAACCGGCCTGGATTTGTTGCGTTCGGGACAGACCGAAATTGCCGGCGTGGGTTTAATAACCCTATTGGGGCTGCTTTATGGCACTGCCGGGGTTGCCTTGATGGCGGTTATGGTCTGGGCCCTTGCTCAGGCCGGAGAACGCAACCTCACGATGGGATGGGCCATCTCCTCATTTGCCCTGGGTTATTCCGCTACGTTTGTTTATGCCCTGACCGGATTGGTTTTTTCCCTGGCCTTTGGTTGGAAAACCGCGGTGGCTTTTGGGGTGACCGGGGTATTGTGGGCTCTGCGCCCGACTATGTTTACGATCAAACAGATGTCCGGTGAGCGGGTGGCCTTCAGTATAGCCATGACCACTGTATGCGGAGCGATTCTGTTGGCCGGATGGGCTTTACTGGGGAAGTTTGGCGCCTAAAGGCGATTTAATCGAAATAAGGTTTAACGGAGGGCTTAAAAGGTGGATATGAGACTTGGGCACACGGAGGCTTCCGCTTCGGATAAGGTTAGTTTCTGGCCGGTTTATTTGTGCTTTATGGTATTTGGGGTATTGATTCCGTTCAGCAGGACGGATTTCACGATGACGACCATGCTTTTATCGCTGGTGGTGTCGCTGGCGGTTGGCGTACTTAACGTAAACCTGCTGATTATGGTATTTAATTCCGCCAATGCGGACTTGCGTCAGGCTGACAGTCATTTCGCCCGGCAGTCCGTATCAGCAGGGATGCTGTTTATGATTCCCTTTACGGTATTAGCCGTACTGGCTCTGGCGCTGTTAAGCTGGAATGCGGTGATGCCTTTTGCGTCAGCCGCCATTATGACCGCAGCGGCGACAGCCGGCGCCGAGGTAATGAAAAAAGGCGCCCAGGGGGTTAAAAATGTTCTGATACCTTCTGCGCTGGCGTTTATATTCTCTACCGGCTGGATGATGCTGGTTGCTGTATTGCCGTAAAACAAAGGGGGAGAGAAGCTTGTCGATTTTAAGAATAGCAATTAACCGCAGGCGTATGCAAAAGAGCAATATGGTCATCATGCTACTGCCTGCTGTGGTGTTACTGTTTACCATAATTTTTTCCCCGACTGCCTGGGCAGGGGGGATTGGAGATGTAGTCACCGAAGTCGCCAAAGCCAATTTCTCCTCAGTGGAATTTGATTTCGGCAATGAACAGATGACTGGATTGGGGATAAAAATGCACGCTGGTTATGGAGATTATGGCAATGGTTATGGCGGGGTAACGGTACTGGGGCCGACTGACGCTGCCGGGATGCAAGCTATGCTGAGTTATATTGACGGGGAAGCCAACCATACCAGCATTCAAACTAAAAAGATGAAGGGTTGCGAAGTGCGGGAATATACGATGTCTAATGGCGCAGGGGTAGGAGTAATACTGCCGGACTATTTCGTCACCGTAGAAATTTATGAAACCGGCAACGGCGCAGCAGATATTCAAACTGCATTGAAGATTGCCCAGCAAACCCTGGATGGACTCGAACGTGCCGGCCTTTTAAGTCAGGCAGCGCCTGATATCGAGTCCTCAGCACCCGAGGTAGAGGAAAAAACGGACACCGCTACAGTCGGGGGAAACGTTGTTACAGGAACCCCGCTGGATGAACCTGCCAAGATATCTGACACTATGAACATAGCCGGGGTGGGCAATGGCCCGACAGCTCCGACTACTTTCAGCATTAATGTTCCGCATCTCTTGACTTACGTATCGACTTATCACTGGAATAATGCCCGAGGGGCAGAGCCTGGTACTATTGCATTACGTGACAACAAAGGAAAAGTATATGGCCCCTGGCAGGTTACCACCCGCCCGGGTCAGGGAGGAGTTCCGAATGCTTACTGGGATGTGTATCCCAATATTGTTTTGCCGGCGGGCACTTATACGGTAATCGACTCTGACCCGTCTACCTGGTCGCAGAATAAGGATTCCGGAGGACGGGGCATGGGAGAGGTAAAAGCCACGCCCCATTTCCAGGTAAGCAGCGGTTCGGTCAATGATTTGGAAAAAGACAGTGCGGGGAAATTGCCCGGCGGCAGCGCATGGAGCGAAAGTCCGGCAGGCGTTGGTGCGGTAGGCAACATTCCCGGCCCCTCCAATGCTACTGAGGCAGTGGTCGGGGTTGCCGTGCCTGGTTTAATCGCCACCGGCTTAGGGGCACTGGCCGGGTTGGGAGGAGGCGGTGGAGGGCTTGTGCCTCCGACAACAGGAACCCCGGTCTATCCAACTGGAGGGGGAACACTGCCCGGGGCAGGTGGAGCGTCTGCTGGAACGGGTTCCGGGGCAGCCGGAATGGCCCAGGCAACGAACCAGATAGGTCGCAGAAGGACGGAGGAAGTATATGCGCCGATAAATGCAGCCGGACACAGTTTAAAGCCGGAACCTGATGTTCCTGCGGATAATACAAAGGATGAGGTTTTAATTAATAGTCAGGATATACCGGTAAGTCCGCCGGCAGGGAATATACCCGGAGACGGAAGGAGTATAAGCACTGCTGAAGCCGGTATATTCGTACAGCCTGAATCGGGGACGGTAACCGGAGTCTCGCCCGGTGGAGGGATTATAATCGATACCGGGGTACTGCATCAGGAAGCTATTTATACCGGCGCAAAAGGTTCCCCGGAGCAACCGGATATGATGGTGTCCGCCAGCGGAGAACCAGCCGTAGATATACCATCCGGAACAACTTTAAGCGGGGCAACCGCTGGCGAAGCTGGGCTAATTAAGCCGGATGCCGGCAGGGCGGCGGAACAGCCGGACAGCGGGATACGAATTGATGTGAGTGAACTGGAAGCTTCGGTGGCAGACCAAGCAGCCGGGCCGGGAGATTTATCCAGCCCTGATGCCGAAGCAGCCGCACCCGGAGAGGAAAGGACTTTTAATCAGGACGGTTATAATGCCCAAGGCTTTGATAAAGATGGTTTTGACCGGGAAGGCTTCAATGCGCAAGGCTTTGACCGGCAAGGCTATAACAGAGAAGGCTTCGACCAGGCCGGGTTTGACAGAGAAGGATTTGATAAAGCCGGATTCGACGTTCAAGGCTTTGATAGGGATGGATTCAACCAGACCGGCTTCGATCAGGAAGGATTCAACCGCGCAGGTTTCGACCAAGCCGGATTTGACCGGGAGGGCTATAACAGAGAAGGCTTCGACCAGGCGGGTTTTGACCGCGAAGGCTTTGATAAAAACGGATTCGACGTTCAAGGCTTTGATAGGGATGGATTCAACCAGACCGGCTTCGATCAGGAAGGATTCAGCCGCGCAGGTTTCGACCAAGCCGGTTTTGACCGGGAGGGCTTTAATAAAGAAGGCTTCGACCAAGCCGGTTTTGACCGCGAAGGCTTTGATAAAAACGGATTCGACGTTCAAGGCTTTGATAAGGAAGGCTTTAATAAGGCCGGATTTGACCAGGATGGATTTAACCGCCAGGGCTTTGACAAAGCGGGGTTTGATAAGGAAGGGTTTAATAAAGAAGGCTTTGATGCCAAGGGCTTCGATAAGGAAGGTTTCGATAAAGCCGGATTCGATGCCGAAGGCTTCAACCGCGAAGGATTTGACAAGAGCGGCTTTGACCGGGAAGGGTATAATAAGGCCGGACTCGATGCAGCAGGATACGATAGAGACGGCTTCAATAAAGCCGGATTTGATAAAGATGGTTATGGACGGAACGGTTTTGACAAAAACGGTTACGACCGTGAAGGCTATGATGCCAACGGCTATAATGCCAAAGGGTACAACCGCAGCGGTTATGACGCCAAAGGCTACAACGCCCAAGGCTATGACAAGGAAGGGTTTGATAAAGCCGGTTATGACCTGGAGGGCTATGGCCGCAACGGCTTAAACAAACAAGGCTATGACCGGGCCGGTTTCGACAAAGATGGTTATGACCGAGAAGGCTATAACCGGGAAGGCTTTGATAGAGAGGGCCGGCAGAGAGACGGCTCTGACGAGTATGGCTACGGCAAAGACGGATTTAACGAGAACGGTTTTGACCAAGACGGCTACGACCGGGAAGGTTTCAACTATGAAGGCTACAACCGCAGCGGTTACGATCCCTGGGGCTATGATAAACAGGGCTATGGAAAGGACGGCTATCACTGGAGCGGCTACAACGCCGACGGCTACAACCGCAGCGGGCGGCATTGGACGGAAAATCCGTACGAAGGCGACAGTCCCTTTAATGTAATCACAGGGTCAGCCAACCCGTTTGCCGAGGATAGAGACGTAATAGCGAGTGTTGAAGTAACGATGGACGCGAACGGGAATATTACCGGAGGAAAAAATCTGGCCGATAGCTGGAAACCGACCAAACCGCCTTTGGGAGAACCGTATCCAAAAACGGCGGAAAAATACGGGCCCAAACCCTGGGACGATGAAATACCGGCACCGCAACCGGAACCCCCGGCGATTCCTAAAACGGAAGATACCGGCGTCATTGGCCCGGAAGATCCCATGAATACCTTGAAAAATCATGAAGTGGGAGAAGGAAGAGAAATAGCGCCCGAGGGTCAGCCCAGCAGCAGCCCAATCCCGGAAGAAGATATCCCCAAGAGTGACTGGCCGGGGACTGAACCCGAGGAAAGGTTCCCCGGGGATCAAATCCCGGAAACACAGCCGGGCAATACTTTCGATTATACGGATCCGGAAACGGGGGCCACTTCAACCTATGAGTACGAACCCGGCTACACCGGACCCAGACATGGAGAAAGGCAGATACTGGTGGGCCAGGGTGACGGGCAAAGCTATGAAATCGAATATAATGCGGTCGAAGGCAAATGGGTCAATACCGAGTCGGGCAATGAATTTAATCCAGACCGATTCGAAGCATGGCAGAATGATGTGGCGGAGGATAAACGCCGGGCGGCAATAGATCTGGAAAAGATGGCGAACCGTCAGGATGCCAATAGCAAAGCGATTGATGATAACCTGGCTACCTGGAAGAACCTGGAGCAAATGCAGAAGGCAGTTGATAATCACAACATAGGCGAACCAGGCGGTCCGGGGGATATCGACCGGGCTATCCAGGAGTTAAAAAATGATATGCTGGCCGGCAGAGAAGTTGACAAAGACAGAATGGAGCAGCTGAAGAAAATCATCGGCAACCGTATCGAAGGAAAAACCACCGGGGACTCGGGATTACGTAAAGAGGAAGGCTGGGTAGATACCCTTGGTTATGCTTTGGAAGCCAATCTGGCCACCGCCAAGGAGGTAGTGACCGGAGAAAAGGCGGATGGCAGCATATCGTGGAAGGGAATGGCAGCCCGGATTATGATAACAACTGCTACCGGCGGATTTGCCGGTAAGGTCATAGACGGCGGCTTAACAGTAGCCGAAGCATTGTCCCGGATCAAGGACTCGGTAGATAAGGGAGAATCAGATTTTAGAGCAGTTAGCAAAGCCATCGGGCTGGTAGTTTTGGGTGAGCAAGCCGGTTGGGCGATAGGCAAAGGCGGCAGTGCTCTAAATAAAGAAATGCTGGAGAGATTTCCCGCTTTTACTAATAAAGCGGCGGATTTTATTGAAAAGGCAGTGCTTAAGGGCAGTGCACTGAACCAGCAACTGAGCCGTAAGCTTGGCTTTATCAGTAAAGAATCAGCTGAATCAGCTTTGGATAAGATCAATAAACGCCTGGTGGAGATCGGCGGTGACCAGGCCGGAGAGAAATTTATGAAGCAGGCAGCAGGAAAGCAAGGAGCTGCAGCGGGAGGGAAAGCTGCAGCAAAAAGCAGTGAGGCTGCCGCCCGAACGGCTCAAGTGGCTAAACCTGCAGGCAAGCCGTCACTGAAGACGGTATCAGCTGAAACACCTGGTTTAAAAATCGACAACAGCAGTTTTAAAGAAGCGGGCCTTCCCCCTGATTTAAGAGGGATGCCGGCTCGTGACCAGAAATCTATCCAGGCGGTCTGTGATAAATATGGGGTGAAAGCTCATATGAGGCCTACCAATCCTGAGTCAAGCGCTTGGCTGCAAAGCGGCCGAGCTCATCCCAAACCGGAGATGCTGAAGGCCAAAACCATAAACCAGCTGGATGTTGAGCTGGGATATCCCAAGGAGAATATCGGCACAGTAGGCTGCAGGAAACCTGATCCGCTGCCGGCATCGAAACCAGCCAATATGCCAGACGCGCATTGGAACAGCCTGCAAAAGCGCCATAGCCAGAGAATGACCGAATATACCGACCAGATAGCGAAATTAAAACACCTGGAAAAAGAGGGCAAAATCGTTTGGGATCAGAAAACCGGAATCATCTACAATAAGCAGACTATGAAGCCCTATTGCGGAGATCATGATACTTTTGCCATTGTTGATGCGGCCAGCGGCAAGCCGGTCTCGCCCCGAATGAATGAGCAGATCAACCGAGAATTCCAGTCTCTGGGGGCTACTCAGCATAATGAACACGTGGGCTGGGATTATTCAGGACTATCAGATAAAGTTCCCGACGGTTCGATTCCCGGAGCCCAATCACCGCGTGAAATAGCAGAAGCTATCGATAGAAAGATTTTAAGCGGTCATGGGGAAGGCGGAGAGGCTTTAAACACCTATGATCCGCTGCGAGGAGAAAAGGGCGGTTGGACTACTAACTGGTGGGAAGGGGGAGTCAGAGAATGAACATCATGAATGCTCGGGAAAGAAAAGAATTTCTACAGAAATACTTTATCAAACTGGAAAAATGGCGGGAGTATGATCTGGTCCTGTTGCAGAATGGAAACGGAGAAGCCATGGCGGCGGAAGCTAAAATGGAAGAACTGCAGGTGCAACTGGCAAAAATGAGGGATGAATATGAACAGTGGCTGCCGGTAGTGCCTCTGTCCCGCTGCCCGTTCAGCGGTGAAGCAGTTGATTATTGCATAGATCTGCTTGGTTTGGATGGTTTGTGGTGGAATTATGATGCTCCGGTAAGGCGGACGGAAGACCTTCCTCCCACCTATTTTGCTCTGGATGGAGCGGTGACTCTCCAAGGCAGTATTGATGCAGCCCCGTTTTTATGCAAACCTGGCGCCGGAGTCCCAGGGGTTCTGCCGCGGTTATTGAACCAGGAAGAAATACAGGCAGTTATTTCTTCATTTCCGATCGGCGATCATCAGGGTTATGCTATATTCTACTTTGCCGAAGATGCACCGGCTGATATGGTCAGGGTCAACACCTGGGGCACCCGTCTATATACTTTTTCAGATCAGGAGAATATAGTCCGCTGGGGTGAATTTGACTTAAATATAAATGATTATGATTTTGAACTGGGTAAATGGATCGAGGCAGGCAAGCTGCACTGGATAAAACCCGGGGATGAATCACTTACTTTAGTTTCATCCGCCGAAGATTGCCCCTATATCGGACTTAAGGGTAATCGAGAATTGCAGCGCATCGAACGCGGAGAAGTTTGGAGCGGAGATAGTTATTGAGTCATTGTTGGAAGTCTAATAAGGAGGGATTGAAAATGAATATGGAAAAGCCCGGTAGCATCGAGGTTTTCAAGCTGGCACCGCCGGATATCGACCATCTCTTCAGGCGCTCCGGTCTGAACGGGAACAAATTATCACCATTTCAATATAACGCGGAACAGGCTGCAGTCAGCAGCCCATCCGAATTTTTTAAAGCCCTGGCCCAGAGTCCCAAACTCAATCAAATGGCCAGATGCGTACTGGAACCGGGTCTAAAAATTGAATTTAACCGCGGCGGGGGAGGTACTGCTGATGAAAAGTATTATCTCCTGCTATCTGACGATTATAAAACGATGGCAGCACAGTTTGTAAATTCAGAAGGTGATTTACTGATTTTGCTCTTTGACGATTTTGATGCTTATCTGGAATGGTGGTTACAAATATATGCTTCAACAGGTATTGGCAGTTATCAGGCAGTATTCCCTGAAGTTATGGAAACAGAAGTACTTATCTGTGCCCTGCACTGTATTGATATCTATCGCCGTTCCTACATGGAAAGTATGCTGGATTACAGCGGCAATTTGAATTTATCCCTGGCTACTTCCGATTATGTGGAACTTTTGAAGCGGGCCTTAGCCAGCCAGGATAAACGGTGGCTCTTGCCCACAGTGTTTGAACTTACTCCCGGGCTTAAAAATAGTACGATTGCATTGAAACCGGAACATATCAAGCAGATTGAGGAGCTGGGTTTTCTAAGCAATAACGAGAATGTATTAACTTTGGGAGAACGTTCCCGCATTATGGGAACCGAATTTATAACCGGTTGGATGGGAGCTGCAGGCTTTCAGGCTACCGCTTTGATTGGCGGGGAAGAACGCAGCCTCTCCCGGGTATTCATGGCGACAACCGCCTTTACTAATCATCTTTGCTCTTTTGAAAACGAGGCGCAAGGTAATACGTGTTTTCGCCACCAAGCCCTTAACGCCGGGGAACTTAAACAAACCCTGGGCCAATGGATGGAATCCTTGCTGAAAGCTGTCAACCGGCAAGCTGCGGCCAAAATGGTTGGGCCTGACTCGGCACCAACAACTGTAAATGCCGGATCTAAAATGAAATTCTGCGGCCAGTGCGGCGCTGAGCTCAGCGCCGGCAAAAAATTCTGCACCAGTTGCGGAACGGCTGTTTAAAAAGGAGTGAGTTATGGTGAGCGACCTGAATTTCTGCCCGGATTGCGGAGCAAAAATAGCACCGGAAGACCGGTTTTGCGGTGAATGTGGATTTGACATCAGTACTTTGGAAGCTCCGTCCCATGATGATGCAGCCGCGAGTCATTCGCAGCAGGCTGCGGCGCCCATTGAACCGGTACAATTGGCCGCTCCGCCACCCCGCCCTGCCCAGCCCGCCAATCAGGTCGGGACAGCGCCTGTTCCACCGCCCCGGCCTTCTGCAGACACGATACGCCCTGATCCGCTGCAGCATACGGGAATGGGCAATACCAACGCTCTGGGCCGCGGCAGTTCAGGCAGCAAAGGCGGCTTGATCATCATACTGGCCGTGCTGGTGCTTGCGCTGGGAGGCGGACTTATTTTCTGGCTGGCCTCCCGGGGTGAAGATCCGGGGAAAGCCGCCCCGCCGACGGCCGCTCAGCAAAAAGGGGCGAGGCCGGATGAAACCCAGCCGGCTGCGCCAGCACCGACAGTAGCAGAGCCGGCAACGGCCCAAGCTGATCTGACCCGGGCAGCCACTTATCTGTCCAACCCTGGATTGAAATGCACCGCATTTGTCAATTATCCGGACGGAACCGCGGGGATTGTGGAACGCACCAGCGCTCTGGTGGTTCCTGCCGAGGCGGTGCGGGTCAGTGAAGTGGAAACCGGGGTGGAGCAGGGGGAAGCATTCGGATATGGGTTCCACTATGTTGAAAGAGCAGACGGCACCTATTATATATTGGATGAAGCCCCGTATCAAATTTACCCGGTGCTGAAAAATGATCTGAGCGTGGGGCGGACCTGGGATTATCAGGATGAGTTCGGCAAGGTTGTCTGGACGGTGATCGATATGGGCGTGGACCTTAACCTTGGATTTGCTGTTTTTAAGGACTGTCTCCTGGTAAAAGAAGACAATCAGGCAGTACAGTATCAGTCGATCAGTTATTATGCGCCGGGCCGGGGCATTGTTCTGGTCACGGGTCCGGGCGGCTCCACCGAGTATTACAAACTGACAGCAATTACGCATATAGATTTGACTCAGGCAGCCGATACAGTAATAAAATGGTCCCCCAACTATAAGGACATTAATGACGACCGCACCCAGAGTTATTGAACCGGGTCAATCAGTGAAAAAGAGGGGCTTAATGTGGCGATTGCTTCAGGGATAAACGAATTATGGAGACGTATGGCGTTGCTGCTGGGCATATTGATGGGTCTGGCCATGTTTTTCTATGTGGCTCCGGCCATGGTCAGTGTAACTGCGGTGGATTGGGCGCAGGAGCAGACTGACGAACTGAAGTCCTCCAGCGGGATGGTTTCATCGGAACGCAAACGGCTCAGCCAACTACCTTTAAACGAATATATTCAGGAAAAAACCGGCGGGCGCATAGTTGCCTTGAATGCCGGCCAATGGCGGGATTTCTTTACTCAGGTGCAGCTGGCCGGCAGCGGTCAATATGAGAAATCGGTATACGGAAATCGGGTCAGTGAGGCCGACACAGACGATTTTTGGCGGCCCGGCGGCCTGGTGGCAGTGTATTTTAAGCCTGATGAGATCCCCTGGGTCGACTGGGGACTGCTCCCTGAAGACGGCCAGACTGGCTACATCAGCATCAGCGCGGCAGGACAAACCGCTTATCTGGAGCTGCGCTACCATGATTACAGCAGCACGGTAGGCCCTATGTCATCTCCTTACCGGGTGGCCCCGGGGTGGCTTTTTCATCCTTATCGCACCAGTGGTATGGCGGTTATGGCGGCGGGACTGCTGCTTTATCTATTTCTGCCCCGCCGCAAAAACCAGCCCCAGGATATCGCTTATTCCGCCGGCAGCGGCTTGGCCGCGGATCTGGCAGCAGTCATCCTGCTGACGCCATTTTACGGACTGCCGTTTTTAATCAACGGGGGTGCGCTGCAGGCTGTAACCGGATGGTGGCCGATTACTGCGGCCATGTGGCTTTTGGCGGCTATTGCCGCAATGCTCTTCTATTACAACGCCTGGAGCAGCTCTTTCCGCATTGAGCTGACCCCTGAGGCCTTGTACCTGGTGTCCTTTAAGGGCGTACGGGCATATTCCTTCAATGAAATAAGCGCAGCCGAAGTGGTGACTTTGCGTAATCCGGGCTGGTTCCGCAAACTATTTCTGGGCTTTGCCCTGTTGTCCCTGCTGGGGGGACGAAGCTCCCCACAGCCGGCTGGCAGCGCTTTGCTGGCCGCCACCGCTTCATACGGAGGGTTGGAAATCAAAGGCAGAATGGGCAAACCATTGTATATTTGGTTTACAGACCAGCACGGCAGTGTGATCATCAATAATTTCGACCGGGTTACTGAAGCCTTGGCAGTCTCCGGAGTGCATATAGTCCAGGAGGCACGGGAAGTGGAAGGCTTCTCTATGTTCATGTGACGAGGCGCGGTTTTCTTCCGCAACAGCAGCATTTCCATCCTGCGCTGAGACTGCCCGTAAGCTGTAAGGGCTGCCCGTATAAACATAGATAAGTTGTAAACGGATTATATTCAACAATCAGGAAAGTGAGGAAACAACAATGCTAGGTGGACTTATTACGGTCGGGGTTTTGGTGCTTTTTATAGGGGTATTTCTGGTTGCCACTTATAACGGGTTGGTGCAATTGCGGCAAAGGGTGCAGAACGCCTGGTCCCAGGTGGATGTACAGCTGAAACGGCGCTATGATTTAATACCCAATCTGGTCAACGCGGTCAAAGGCTATGCCCAGCATGAAAAAGCTACTCTGGAGAATGTCACCCAGGCCAGGAACATGGCGATAGCAGCAAGCAATGTGCGCGATCAGGCCCAAGCCGAGAATATGCTCAGCGGCGCATTGAAGTCGCTGTTTGCGGTGGCGGAAGCCTACCCGGAGCTGAAAGCCAACACCAACTTTCTGCAGCTGCAGGCGGAGCTCAGTGACACTGAAAGCAAGATCGCCTTTTCGCGCCAGTTCTACAATGATACCGTGCAGAAATTCAACACCAAAATCGAACTGTTTCCCAACAACCTGGTAGCGGGAATGCTGGGTTTTCAGATGGTGGATTATTTCACCCTGCAGGGCGAACCTGCCGCCCGGCAGGCGGTTCAGGTGCAGTTTTAAGGGGTGCCGGACATGATGCATATTAACAGACAAATTCATTGGCCTATCAGGATTATTCCGTTGGCGATGCTGCTGGCCATCCTTCTGCCGCTGACCTTCCTGGCCGATACGGCGCAAGCCCGTTCACTGGACATGGAAAAAGTCATCATTGATGCGGAATTGCTGCCAGATGCCAGCATGCAGGTGACGGAGCACTTGACCATCGATTTTTCCGGGCAATGGAACGGCTTTAACATCGCCATTCCCCGGGGCAGCAGTCCTATCCAGGAAGTATCGGTGAGCGAAAAGGGGCAGCCCTATACCTTCAATCCGGGCAAGGATTATGGGCCTCCCGGAACCTATCTCACCAAGATCGAAAACAACAACATGGTCATCGATTGGAGCCTATCCGCCAAGGACGAAACCCGCACCTTCGATGTTTCCTATCGGGTGATGAATGCGGTCAAGATTCACGATGATGTCGCCGAACTATACCGCAAATTCATCGGCAACAGCAATCAGGAAAAAATTGCCCAGGTAAAAGTCAACCTGATACTGCCCGCAGGCGCTGAGAATTATAAACAGGGCGAAGATATCAGAATCTGGGGGCACGGGCCGCTGCAGGGGGAGGTGGATTTTGCCGGAGCCAATCTGGTCACCTGGCAGACTAAGAATCTGCCCGCCCGCACTTTTGTAGAAGGCCGGGTGGTTATGCCCACGGCCTTGTTCCCGGCAGCCTCCGCCCAACTGCGCACCCGGCAGACGGTTCTGCCGGGAATACTGGCCCAGGAAGAAGGCTGGGCTAAGCAGGCCAATCAGGAACGAATGGCGGCCCGGGCGGAGTATGCCGGCGGGGCAGGCATTATTGCCGTGGCCCTGGGCATGATTTTTTGGCTGCGGCAAAAATATGGACGCAAGTATCAGACCCAATTCCAGGGTGACTATTATCGCGACCTGCCGGGAAGTTACAGTCCGGCAGAACTGAGCGTATTGTGGAATTTCAGGAAAATCAAGGCCCAGGACCTGACCGCCACCATATTGGATCTGGCCCGGCGCAAATTTCTGTATTTGGAGGAGGACACCCGGGAAGTCCGCAAATTTTTGGGCACCAAAGAAGTGACGACCTATCTGATCAGCTTTATGCCCGCACCCGAGCCGGCCATGCTGAGAAAACCCGAAGAGGCAGAACTAAGGCCTCATGAACAGCAGCTGCTCAGCTTCCTGCAGAATGACATTGGCGGAGGCAGAGGATACATCTATCTGAGTGAAATAGAGAATTATGCTCAAAAATACGGGCAGGCCTTTCATGCGTTCTGGCAGGAGTGGCAAACGGAATTGATCGATCAGGGAGAAAACCTGGACTTCTTTGATAACAGCGGCAACATGCCTCTCTTTACAGTATTACTGGGGCTGGGCCTGCTCATTCTGGGCAGTTCGCTGGTTGCCAAAGCAGGAGTAATAGGCGCTGCGCTGATAATAGCCGGAGCCTTGTTTCTTTTCATACCCCGGCTGTTTAAGCGGCGCACCCTTACCGGGCAGGAGGATTATGTTCGCTGGCAGGCCTTTAAGAAATTCTTGCAGCATTTTTCCGAAATGGAACGCCATGAGATCCCCAGCCTGATCATCTGGGAACACTACCTGGTTTATGCCGTGACTCTGGGAGTAGCCAAAGAAGTCATCAAGCAGCTGGAGCTGGTGTTCCCCAATATGCAGGAAGGCGACCATCAGTTTGGCTACGGATGGATGAGTTACGGCGCTTATGGGAGCATGAGCGCCCTGCATCATTCCTTCGACGGCATCGAGAGCTCTTTCGAACGGGCCCTGCAATCAGCGCAGAAGGCGGTTAGCAAGACCTCCTCCGGCTCCGGCGGCGGGGGCGGATTCTCTTCCGGTGGTGGCGGCGGCGGGGGCGGCTCCAGTTATGGCGGCCGCTAGGCATCAAAAACTCTGTTGATTGGAGCGCGATGATACTACGACGACAGCCCCGGGCGTGAGGGGATAACGAAAGGAGGGATTGCATGCGTTGCCCCCATTGCGGAGCGGACTCAGCCAAAAACATAAAATTCTGTACCGAATGCGGCAGTGCCTTACCGGCTTATGCGGAAGAGACCCGGCAACAAGAGACCCGGATCTTGATCGGTTATTCAGATCGTATCAATGATCCCGCCTTTGCCAGATATATGCGCAACTCCAAAGTATGGTCATTTTCCTTTGCCGCTGTTTTAGCCCTTATCGCCATCGTGGGTTTCTACATATACGGTGAAAGCAGCCCGGAAATGGATAACCCCGAAGCATTATACATCGGCCTGGGCATCGGCGGGATGTTCCTGCTGATCGCGCTTTTCCAGACCATTGGCAGAAGCCGGAGCAAAACCTGGGATGGAGTCGTAGTCGACAAAAAGATTGAGAAAAAAAGACGCCAGAAAGGCTCCGGGAATGATCGGTATTGGGTCAACTATACTTTATATACAGTCGTCATCAAGACCGACCGGGGCCAATTTCATGAAGTGAGGGTTGAAGATGATGATACCGTCTATAATTACTATCAGATCGGTGACAGAGTGCGGCACCATAAAGGGTTAAATTCCCTGGAAAAATACGATAAATCCGGTGACAGCATTATTTTCTGCAACGCTTGTGCCAGTTTAAACGATATAGCCGATGACAGCTGTTTCCGTTGTCATTGTCCTCTGCTCAAATGAGATGGCGCAGATGCGCTGCTGGATCAGGTGAGGTTTTTTTAAACCAAGCAATATATTCCCGGCATATGGGCATATAAGCCCAGAATCGTTGTAAAGTGGCAATATTATTTGGAGGCTTGCGGTTGTCGGACTTTTGAGTTAAAATACTATAGTCCCATTCAGGGAAAAAACAATAAAAGCGTGGAGAGGTGGCTGAGTTCGGCTGAAGGCGCTCGATTGGAAATCGAGTAGACGGCTAATACCTGTCTCGCGGGTTCGAATCCCGCCCTCTCCGCCATTAACGAATTACCAAGGGGTTTCAGCATATGAACTGGAACCCCCTTTTTTATGTTATTGACAGATGATGGACGGAACAACTCCGGGGCAGCCAACAGGCGGGAAGAATATGACGAATAATACATACCGCATATAGACTGGTAAGCCGGGCGGCCAGTGTTGGAGAGTCCTGGAACCCCTAATACTGCGGATCCTGATTTACTCCATAATTCTGGGCGGTTCAGGATAACTTATTCGCTTAGACTGTTATACACCGCGAAAGCATCGCTGATGTTATACTGCTCAGTCTGGTGGCTGCCTTTGGCGCCGGCGGTGACCAGGATGTATTCTTTGCCGTCTTTTTTGGCTAAACTGGCCAGACACAGACCGGCTTCGCCGGTATATCCGGTTTTCCCGCCTAAAAGCTCTCCGCTACTTAAGCTGCAGCCATTTATTTTTTCGAACAGGGTGCTTCTAAATGTAATTCCCTCGGGATGTATGTTGGTAGAGTGGGTTGTATAGCGGGGTGAACAAAAAATTTTTCTGAAAGTATCGTTCTGCAGCGTATAGCTGAGCAGAATGCCCAAGTCCTTAACGGTAGTATAGTTGTTTTGGTCATGAAGACCGGTGGTATTATCAAAATGGGTCCTATTCATACCCAGCTTGGCCGATTTTTCATTCATCAGGGCTACAAAGCCAGGCTCCGAACCACCAATATGATTGGCCAGAGCAATACAGCATTCCGCGCCGCTGGGCAGCAAAACGCCATACAGCAAATCGATGGCTCTGACTTTTTCATTGGGTTGAAAACCGGCCATTGTAGCGTCTGTTTTGTTTAGTTTCTGAAATACATAATCAGGGATTGTGATCTCTTCCTGCAAATCAGGCAGTTGTTCAATGGCGACCAGAGCGGTCATCATTTTGGTCAGAGATGCAGGATAAATCCTGGCTTCACTATTTTTCTGCAATAATATCGTGTGATCGCTCAAACATATCAGAATAGCATAAGGACTATACAATTTGTCAGGGGAAATCGTTGCTGAAGGATTTGCTGTATTAAAGGGTCGTAATGAATGGTCGGGGGAATCATCCTCTAATAAGGGGAAGTCTGCAGAGGTTACAGCGAATTTGCTGATTATGGCAAAGGCTATGATAAATAACAAAAGGAGAAGCAATGTAACCTTTGGACTTTTTTTGATTGCTGGGTATGTCATATATAACCGCTCCTTATCCTGTACTGATTTTATTCAAGCAAATAATAAGGAGCGGTGTTTAAATTCAGGCTTATAAAGTCCTTAAGATTCTCTTATTTCTGATACATAGCCGGCAAAGTAACCGTGAAGGTGGTGCATTCCATATTGCTTTCCACTGTTATAGCGCCTCCGTGGGCGGTCAGTATTTGCCTGGCTATGGCCAGGCCCAATCCAGCGCCTCCGGTATGGGAGGGGCGGGAGGAATCCAATCGATAAAACTTCTCGAAGATGGTGTCTAACTTTCCGGGTGGAATGGGGTCGCCCCGGTTTGCGAAGGTGATAACTATGTTGGTGTTGTCCTCAACGGCAGCAATAGTAATGGGGGTGTTCTCATAGCTATAAGCCATGGCGTTCTTTAAGACATTGTTAAACACCCGGGCCAATTTATCGGCATCTCCCCACAGGGTAAGGCCCTCCGCGGCATTAATCAAAATCTGCTTTCCCAACGGAGCCGCCAGGGGATAGAATTCATCAGCCATCTGCTGGAGCATGAACGGTAAATTGATCCTCTGTCTATTCAAGACCATATCCTGCAAATTAAATCGGGTAATCTCAAAAAATTCATCGATTAAAACTTCCAAACGGTAGGCCTTTTCCAGGGTAATAGCGGTGTATTTGGCCTTCTGCGCCACCGGCATATCCGGGGCTTCGTCTAAAAGGCTCAAGTAACCGATGATCGAAGTCAACGGCGTTTTAATATCATGGGCCAGATAAACCAGCAAGTCGTTCTTGCGCTGCTCGGCTTCCTTGGCGGCCCGTTCCCGCTGTTCCAATATGCTTCTGGCTTTATTTAGCTTGGACTCCATAAAGTCCATTTCCGGGGATAGAACAATGTCCTCCGCGGCCCCCTCAACCAGCTTATCCAAGCCCGCACTTATTTCATTGAAATATTTTGTCATTCGCGCCAAAGCCCAATAAAAGAGAAATAGTAACAGGAGGAATAAACCGCCAGCCAGCCACAGGGTTTTGTTGTTGCGGAACAGTTGTTGATATAAATTGATGCTCTCCCGCTGGGATAATGACAGAACATTTTGGCAGAAGGCTACAAACCCGCTGGCAAAGATATCCTGAAGAAATCCATCAATGAGGATATGCTGAATTAATATTCCTAGCAGTATAGCCGCTGATGCAATCATGAGTACCTGCAGCAATATTTTTCTGTTCAGTCTGGAGAAATCATTTCTCAATCTTGTAGCCAACTCCCCATACGGTTTTGATATATTTGGGCCGTTCCGCCGAATCATTCATTTTTTCCCGTAAATGCCGGATATGAACCATAACGGTGTTGTTGCTGCTGGTAAAATATTTTTCACCCCAAACCTGTTGGAACAACTCTTCGGAACTGACCACCCGGCCGCGGTTGGAACATAAAACCCATAGAATCGAGAACTCTGTGGGAGTAAGGGAAAGTTGCCTCTCGTTTAACCTGCATTCATGGGTATCCTTGTCCAGCACCAGGCCCGAAAACGCGATCAGCCGCTCTTCACGGTCGGGCCCCGCAGTATTGTACCTGGTGAACCTGCGCAGCTGCGCCTTGACGCGGGCAACTAATTCCAAAGGCCGAAAAGGCTTGGTGATATAATCATCAGCCCCCAGGGTCAGCCCGGTAATTTTGTCAATTTCTTCTTCCTTGGCGGTCAGCATAATGACCGGGTAGTTGTATTGTTCGCGGATTTGCCGGCAAATGGTGAATCCGTCGATATCGGGAAGCATCACATCTAAGATCGCCAGGTCCAATTTCTCTGTGCGAATGCAATTAAGGGCATCCTGCCCGGTATAGTATTTAAAAACCGTATAATTTTCGTTCTTTAGGTAGACTTCCACCAGATCCGCGATAGCTTGCTCATCATCGACTATCAGGATATTAGCCGGCATAAAATCAGCTTCCCTCCCAATAAGAATATGTCCATCATCATTATACCCTCAAGCTAATGACCATTTAGCCGCAATTATCTTAATAAAAGCTTAAGATTTTAATGAAGGGGGAGGATCAGAATGCTGAATACTAATTCTATAAATCCTATAATTTTTCATCCCATTCAGATATCAATTTTGGAGCACCGGTAACACCCCAAGAATAAGGTATGCAGGACCTTATTCAACAAAGGTTGAGCAGGGCTGCCTGGCGGCTAAATACTGTTATTGGGATTTAAGGTTAAGACTGCAAAATTTGTCAATGGTTATATTTTACACTAGTAAACGGTAAGAACATTGGTTAATAATGTGGAAAAGGAGGTAGCAATCATGAAAAAACTCTTCTCAGTAGTCTTGATGTTATTGTTTATATGCATCCCCCTGCAGATTCCCGATAACACCGCCCCGGTAGACGAAGTTGCAGGCGTCTTTACAAGCACCACTGTCAAACAAGTTCAGGTCACTGCCAGTACGGTGAATTTCAGGACCGGGGCCAGTACCAACCACAGGATTATAACCACTTACAAAAAAGGGACTGTTTTAGATGTTATCGGCAAGATCGGCAGATTTTATGTGGTCAAGAACAGTAAAGACACGGTAGGTTGTGTATCCGGAAATCTCGTTAAGCCTTATACTCCTTCAACGTCTTCAGACGACAGCAATTTTTCCGCCATGCAAAACGAAATGCTGGGATACATAAATGCTGATCGCAAAGCCAATGGCCTGTCACCATTGACTCTTACCAAAAAACTGTGCGATGGGGCTTACCTAAAATCCAAGGATATGGCAGTAAATAATTACTTCAGCCATACCTCGCCTACCTATGGCAGCCCTTTCAATATGATGCAAAGCCTGGGGATCAGCTACTCGGCCGCCGGTGAAAACATTGCCATAAACACTAGTGTTAAAGGGGCCCACAATGCCTTTATGAATTCATCCGGCCATCGCGCCAATATACTCAGCAAGAGCTTCTCCAAAGTAGGTCTGGGCTTCTACCAGAAGGACAGGTCTATCTACGTTACGCAGTGGTTCACCAACTAATCCCATGATAATCTGATCATAGGACTTAAGGCAAAAACCAGCTCTCGGAATTACCCCAAAAACAGAAGAGACGGCTCGGTCTCGTTGCTGCGAGCGGTCCGCGCGAGTATTGTTAATAAT
>DHBS01000038.1:24755-25618 GCA_002398825.1 Syntrophomonas sp. UBA4922
TTGTTAATAAACCGGCATTCCAGATATACTGGAAGCCGGTTTATTTATTATTTGGCATAGCTTTGCTTCTGACACTTGATTTGAGATACTTCGCTGGTTTGGCACGAATTGGTGGAGTCCAAAGAGCAAGAAGAGCACCGCTGTGGCAGATAGATTACTTCGGGAATAAGTATGCGGCTTTTAAGTAAAAACCACGCAAGCGGAAGATAAATTTTTCACAAGGCCATAATATGTCGAAATATGTCGTTGCGGCTGGCTAGCTTTAACAGACTTGCCTAAATAGCCGGTTTCGCCCTTTGCGTTTGCATTATCACCCTATTAAACTAGAACATGGCTTAAGATTGTGAAATAAAGTGCATATATTGTTTTATTACTTAGGAGGATGATACTGATGTGCAGTGACTGCAAAAATGTTTTGAAAGAAGAAAAATTCAGCCAACTTGATCGTTACATCTCATCTTTGGAAGATACCAAAGGCGCACTAATTTCCGTTTTGCACCAGGCCCAGTCCATCTTTGGATATTTGCCGCAAGAAGTTCAGAGTTATGTGGGCAAAAAGCTTAACATCCCCAGCTCCAAAGTAAATGGAGTTGTGACCTTCTATGCCTATTTCACAGAAAGGCCCAAAGGGGAGCATATTATTCAAATCTGTATGGGCACAGCCTGTTTTGTGAGAGGTTCGGAAAGCATTCTTAAGATGCTCGAGGAGAAGCTCAGGGTAAAAGCGGGTCAGACCACCGGAGACGGCAAATTCAGCATCGACCCCTTGAGATGCGTGGGAGCCTGCGGATTAGCCCCGGTAGTAAGTATTGACGGCAAAGTATTTGGTTGGGTAACCCCTGATCAGATTGACAATTTACTGG
>DHBS01000038.1:25802-42495 GCA_002398825.1 Syntrophomonas sp. UBA4922
ACGCTCTTCCGATCTGAATAAATAGCTTTGATGAACTCAAATCGCTTCATGCAGAGCTTTCCAAACCCAGCGGCGCTACCCGGGTATATGTCGGATTCGGGACTTGTGGCATAGCTGCCGGGGCCAAGGATTCCATGGCAGCCATGCAGGATGAGATACAAAAGCTTGAAATTACAGATGTTGAACTGATTAGGGTCGGTTGTATGGGCAGCTGCTATGCGGAGCCTACCTTCGAAGTGGTGCGGCCCCATCAGCCTGCGGTAGTATACGGCTATGTAGATCAGGATAGCGCCAGGGAAATAGTGAGAATTCATCTGGCAGGAAACCGGCTGCTGGAACACCAGCGGATTCCTAAACCGGGAATTGACGACCGGCAGGTGCGTATTGCTTTGAGGAACTGCGGCACAATTGATCCGGAATCCCTTGAAGACTATATAGCGGTACAAGGCTATCGGGCTTTGGGACAATGTCTCACCACAAAAACAGCGGAGGGGATTATTCAAGAAGTGATTGGGTCAGGCCTCAGAGGCAGAGGCGGCGGCGGTTTCCCCACAGGTTTAAAGTGGAAAACCACAGCCTTAGCCCGGGACGATCAGAAGTATATCATCTGTAACGCGGATGAGGGCGACCCCGGTGCGTTTATGGACAGAAGCATTCTGGAAGGCGACCCCCATAGTGTTCTGGAGGCCATGGCTATTGCGGGTCATGCGGTTGGAGCCAGTCAAGGCTATGTATACATAAGAGCAGAATACCCTCTGGCGGTTGCCAGGCTCTTGATCGCTATTGAGCAGGCCCAACAGGCCGGGTTGTTGGGCAAAAACATTATGGGCACCGGGTTTGACTTTGATATAGACATCAAATATGGAGCCGGGGCCTTCGTTTGCGGGGAAGAAACTTCGCTGATTCATTCCATTGAAGGAGACCGGGGCGAGCCCAGCAACAAGCCTCCGTTTCCGGCGGAAAGCGGCCTTTGGGGCCGGCCTTCTTCGGTGAATAATGTTGAAACCCTGGCCAATATCACCGCCATTATCCTTAAAGGACCGGACTGGTTTAGCTCAATTGGCACAGAACAAAGCAAGGGCACCAAAGTATTCGCCCTGGCTGGAAAAATAAAAAGAGTCGGTCTGTACGAAGTCCCTATGGGTATAACCGTGCGTGAGATAGTATATGAAATGGGTGGCGGCATTATCGATGATAAGGCATTTAAGGCGGCTCAGACCGGGGGACCGTCCGGGGGATGTATTCCCGCAGTATATTTGGATACCCCGATAGATTATGACAGCCTGGCTGCTATTGGCTCTATGATGGGTTCGGGCGGCATGATTATCATGGATGAAAATGACTGCATGGTCGATGTAGCCAAGTTTTACCTGGAATTTATCGTAGAAGAGTCCTGCGGGAAATGCACGCCCTGTCGAATAGGCAATAAGCGACTCTATGAGATGCTGGATAAAATAACCGGCGGCAAGGGAAGCCTGAAAGATCTTGCCAAGCTCAAAGAGCTTGGCGAAACCATTAAGGATACTTCTCTATGCGGCTTGGGACAGAGTTCCCCCAACCCCATACTCAGCACCTTGAAATACTTCCACCAGGAGTACGTAGGGCATGTTCAAGACAAAAAGTGCCAGGCCGGGCGCTGTTCGGCTCTTTTAGCATACTGCATCGATCCCGAAAAGTGCAGCGGCTGTATGGTTTGTGTGAAAAAATGCCCGGCACAATGCATCGAAGGCGCAGTCAAAAAGCCGCATCGTATCATACAGGATAAGTGCATCAAATGCGGTTCTTGCATGGCGGTATGTAAATTTGGCGCCATAGAGAAGCGCTAGGGGAGGAGAAAATTATGAATGAAGTAAAAATCGAAATTAATGGTGTAGAGTTGTCAGCTCCAGCAGATTTGACCATATTGCAGGCCGCCCGTCTGGTTGATGTAGATATTCCAACACTATGTCATCTCGATCTGCACAATCCCCAAGTAGCCTTCAAAGAGGCTTCATGCCGGGTATGCATGGTGGAAATCGAAGGCAGAAAAAATCTGGCCCCGGCCTGTATCACTACAATAACCGAGGGAATGCGGGTCAAAACCAGCACCCCCAGAGCGATCAGGGCCAGGAGAACCTCGGTGGAACTCCTGCTGTCCGATCATCCCCAGGACTGTTTGGTCTGCGAAAAGAACCAGAACTGTGATCTGCAGCAGCTGGCGGCTAAGCTGGGCTTAAGAAATGAGCTCAAATACCAAGGGGCTGTGTCCTGCTATGAAAAAGATTGCTCCAGCAATTCCATTCAGAGAAATCCTGATAAATGCGTACTCTGCCGGAGATGCGAAATTATGTGCAACGACTTCCAAACCTGCGGCGTACTCTCAGCTGTGGGCAGAGGTTTTGAGACCATTATCAAACCCCCCTTTGGATTGCCTATGATGGAAACCGCCTGTACATTCTGCGGTCAATGCGTGGCGGTATGCCCCACCGCGGCCCTTTCGGAAATGAGTGTGGTCAGTGAGGTTTGGGATGCCATCAATAATCCCGATAAATTTGTAGTTGTTCAAACCGCTCCTGCAGTTAGGGTAGCCCTGGGCGAAGAGTTCGGCATGGAACCCGGGCAGGCGGTGACCGGCAAAATGGTAGCCCTGCTCAGGAAATTGGGTTTTGACAGAGTATTCGATACGGATTTTGCGGCGGATCTTACCATAATTGAAGAAGCCTCAGAGTTTGTACACCGCCTGCAGCACAATGGCATTCTGCCTATATTGACCAGTTGCTGTCCGGCCTGGGTCAAGTTCTTTGAACACCAGTTCCCTGATTTGATGGCTATCCCCTCCAGTTGCAAATCTCCCCACGAGATGTTCGGCGCCATCGCTAAAAGCTACTATTGTGAGAAATTCGGAATAGACCCGCAAAGACTTATAGTGGTATCGGTGATGCCCTGTCTGGCCAAAAAATACGAAGCAGCCCGGCCTGAACTCAGCAACAAAGGGAGCAGAAATGTTGATTATGTCATAACCACCCGGGAATTAGCCAAAATGGCCAAAGAAGCCGCTATAGACTTTAAAGTGCTGGAAGACGAAGTATTTGACAATCCGCTGGGTGAGTCCACCGGTGCTTCGGTAATATTCGGAGCCACCGGCGGGGTAATCGAAGCCACCTTGAGGACGGCTTATGAATGGCTGACCGAAACCACTCTGGAGAAGGTCGATTTTGAGGAGCTGCGCGGTATGAAAGGCATCAAATCGGCTACTGTCAAAATCAATGGTATGGATGTGCGCATCGCCGTTGCTCACGGGCTGGGAAATGCCAGAACACTCCTGGAAAGTATCCGGGATGGTTCATGCCGCTACCACGCTATCGAAATTATGGCTTGTCCCGGCGGCTGCGTGGGCGGCGGCGGGCAGCCTTATCACCACGGTGACATCGAGGTATTGAAGGCTCGCACCAGGGCCATCTACAATGAAGACCGGAATAAAACCCTGAGAAAGTCTCATGAAAATCCGTATGTGCAGGAGCTTTATAAGGAATTCCTGGGGAAACCTTATCAAGATAAAGCGATCAAATTCCTGCACACTCACTATACGGAGCGGGAAAATATTTAACAAAATGAACCTGCTTGCACAAATTGAGGAGTTGCATTTGATAAAAGCCGTTAATGCGGATATAGATTATTTATTGACGAATAATCGAAATTACTGGAGGAATTGTGCAAGTAAACCAAGAATTAATAACTCCATGTATGCTGCCCCAGTTGGATACTAAAACTATGATTTGAAGGAGGTTGAACCGTGAAGAGACCTACTAGGAAAAATCTGGCCCTAATGCTGCTGCTGGTCTTTATGTTAACGGTTGTGGCAGGCTGTGCAGACAAAAAGGAAGAGTCTCAGACGGCCCCGCCGGCTGCAGGACAGGAGTTGCTGGTGGGCTTTATCTATGTGGGCCCCCCCGGTGATGCGGGTTGGACCTATGCTCACGATCAAGGCCGAAAATATCTGGAAGAGAAACTGCCTTACGTGAAAACCATTTTTCAAGAAAGCGTGAGCGAGGGCGCCGATGCGGAACGGGCTTTAAATGAGCTGGCGCAGAAGGGCTGTAAAGTGATATTCGCCACCAGCTATGGTTTTATGGACAGCGTCATCCAAGTAGCGCCCAAGTATCCGGATGTGGTCTTTATGCACTGCTCCGGCTACAAACGGGATGCCAACGTAGGCACTTACTTTGGGCGGGATTATCAGCCCCGTTATTTGAGCGGCCTGGTGGCAGGCAAGATGACCAAAAGCAACGAAATCGGCTATGTGGCAGCCTATCCGATCCCTGAGGTGATACGCTGTATCAATGCTTTTACGGTAGGGGTACGGGAAGTAAACCCCAGCGCTACAGTAAAAGTAGTCTGGACCAATACCTGGTATGATCCGGCCAAGGAGAAACAGGCGGCTTTAAGTCTGATAGAGGACGGCTGCGATTTGATTACGCAGCATCAAGACAGCTATGCGGCCCAACAAGCTGCCGAAGAAAAGGGCGTTTTGGCCATTGGCTGCGACAGTGACATGCACCCCTTCGCCCCCAATGCCAACCTGACTTCCCCCATTTTCAACTGGGGAGACTATTATGTCAGAACAGTTGAACAGGTTAAGAACGGCACCTGGAAAAGCGGAGACTACTGGGGCGGATTGGAAGACGGCATCGTAGCCTTGGCCCCCATTTCCGATAAGGTTCCCGCAGATGTCAAACAAAACGTAGCTGCACAGGAAACCGGTCTCAAGGAAAAGAAATTTGACGTATTTAAAGGCCCTGTCAAAGACCAGCAAGGGAACATCAAAATTGAAGCCGGCCAGACCATGAGCGATCAAGATATGCTGGCCCTTAACTGGTTTGTTGAAGGGGTAGTGGGAACGATTCCTGCACAATAAAGAACAGCCCCGGTTGAAACCAAGGGAGAAGAGGCGGCCCAAGGCCGCCTCTAATATTGAATCATGACAGTTGCCTTAGTGGAAATGCAGAATATTTGGAAATGCTTCCCCGGTGTGCAGGCCAACCGCGGTGTTGACCTGTGCTTGCTGCCCGGGGAGATTCATGCTTTGCTGGGCGAAAACGGAGCCGGTAAAACCACGCTAATGAGTATTCTGGCGGGCATGTATCGCCCCGATAAGGGTAAGATCATACTCAAGGGGCAAGCGGTAGCGTTTAATTCTCCTCAAGACGCTATGGCTAAAGGCATCGGGATGATTTATCAGCACTTTATGCTGGTTCCGCGTTTAACCGTGGCTGAAAACATTATATTGGGAGACAAGCGCTATCCTTTCTGGATACGAAAAAAACAGCTTAAAACGGAAGTTGAAAAGACCATCGCACATTATGGTTTCCAATTGGATCCCGACAAAAAAGTGAGCGGCTTATCGCTGGGAGAACAACAGCGGGTGGAAATACTTCGCGCCCTCTACCGAAAAAGCGAGGTGCTGATTCTTGATGAGCCCACCGCAGTGCTGACCCCCGGGGAGGCCCGGGAGCTTTTTACAATCCTGAGGCAGATGGCAGACGAGGGCCGGGCCGTGATCTTAATTACCCACAAACTCAATGAGGTTATGGCAGTAGCTGATCGGGTAACAGTCTTGCGCAAAGGCGAGGTTGTTGAAAGCCTGCCTATTAGCAGGGTGGACAGTCGCAGCTTGACCCGCACGATGATAGGGCGGGAGACCCGGACGAATTACCGCAAGCTCCTAGAGAAAGACGGTTCGGTGGCATTGAAGGTGGAAGCGTTGCAGGTGGCAGGCGACCGGGGAGAGCTTATGGTCAAAGGGATCAACCTGGAGGCTAGAGAAGGGGAGATGGTGGCCATAGCCGGCGTGGCCGGCAATGGACAGGAAGAACTCCTGCAAGCCCTGGCGGGTATGAGAAGGGCAACTGCCGGGCGGGTCTTTTTGCAGGGAAGCGATATCACCCGTCTTACTGTGCGGGAGTTGCTGCAAAGAGGCGTGCGCATGATTCCGGAAGACCGGATGCATACCGGATTGGTCGGCAACTTGGGCGTGGCTGAAAATATCATATTGCGCGATTACCAGAGTCCCGCCTACAGTTCTAAGACCTTATTAAAATCTAAACATATTGATCAGGTGGCAAAGAGCCTGGTGGAGAGGTTTACTATTTCGACCCGCGATTTGATTAGTCCGATTCGCTTGCTATCGGGAGGCAACCTGCAGCGCTTGATGCTGGCCAGAGAACTGCTGCCCAAGCCAGCCTTATTACTGGCGTCCTATCCAGCCCGCGGCCTGGACGTAGGCGCCGCTGAGCATGTTTATGCCCTGCTGGATGAAGCCCGCAGCCAGGGAACCGCTATACTGGCGGTGATGGAAGATCTGGAAGAAATCCTTCAGCACGCTGACAAGGTGGCGGTGATGTATAATGGAAGACTGTCGCCATTGATTCCGACAGGAGAGGCCGCCATGGATCAGCTGGGCGCCTGGATGGCGGGGATAGACTGGCCGCAAGAGGCTTCACCCGCGGTCAGTTAGTCATGTAAAGATTAAAAGGAGTGTTGCTTGAATGCCCTTTCATTTAGTCAGACGGCAAGAGAGCGGTATGGGCATACGCATAATGGTACCGTTGTTTTCGGTGCTTTTATCGCTGCTAGCCGGTGCTGTCTTGTTGTGGCTTTACGGGCATTCTCCGCTGATAGTCTATGAGAGCATGCTGAAAAGCGCCTTTGGCAGCTATTACGGCTTTTCGGAGACCCTGGTCAAAGCCATCCCGTTGATGCTGGCCGCCTTGGGCATATCTCTGGCTTTTCGCATGAAGCTTTGGAATATCGGCGCTGAAGGTCAGATTTATATGGGGGCTTTCGCTGCCAGCGGGGTGGCCTTGGCCTGGGGGCAGTGGTCGGCCTGGGTGTTGCTGCCGGCGATGATATTGGCCGGCATGCTGGCCGGAGCCCTGTGGGCTTATATACCCGGAGTGCTCCGGGCTTCTCTGCAGGTGAACGAAACCCTTAGCTCCTTGTTGCTAAATTATGTGGCAATTCTCTGGGTGGATTATCTGGTCCTGGGGCCGTGGAAGGACCCCAAAGGCCTGAATTTCCCGCTGACCCCGCGCTTTACCGAAAATGCCACTTTGCCTACTTGGGGCGATTCAAGAGTACACTTGGGGTTGCTGGCAGCTCTGTTATTGGCGGTCATCCTGTGGGTAATAATGCGCCGCAGCCGCTGGGGCTACGAAATACGGGTAATCGGGGAAAGCTGGGATGCGGCCCGTTATGCGGGAATGAATATTTCGCGAAACATCGTACTGGTTATGGCATTAAGCGGTGCATTAGCGGCGCTTGCCGGGGTGTTTGAGGTCGCTGGCATCACCCACCGGCTGCAGCATGGATTGTCTCCGGGTTATGGATATAGCGCCATAATTGTGGCCTGGTTGGGACGCCTGAACCCCCTGGCTATCGTGCCGGTAGCAGTCTTGTTCGGAGGCATGCTGGTGGGGGGCTACAGCATTCAGACCGAGGGGGTGCCGGTATCAATTGCCCTGATTCTTCAGGGATTAGTGCTTTTCTTCCTTTTAGGCGGAGAGGTGTTTCTCAGTCATCGCCTGGCCAGAAATGATAAAAGTGAGGTTGAGGGATGAGCAGTATCATGATGGTTGAGTTCCTGGCCGCAGCGGTTCAAGCCGGAACCCCGCTTTTGTTGGCAGCCTCCGGGGAGATGCTGGCGGAGCGTTCCGGGATAATGAATCTGGGTGTGGAAGGCATGATGCTGATGGGGGCTGTATCAGGTTTTCTGGTTACGGTATTGACCGGCAATAACTGGTGGGGAATCGCAGCGGCGCTGCTGGCCGGGGGTCTGATGGCCTTAATCCATGCCTTGATCTGCATAACCCTGCGCGGCAACCAGGTAGTGAGCGGACTGGCTCTGACTATCTTCGGCAGCGGTTTAAGCGCCTTTATTGGCAAAGGCTATGTCGGCACTCCGCTGACAGATCGTTTCGCTGCTTTTCCAATCCCCGGCCTTTCGGAAATTCCAGGTATTGGCAGGGTGCTGTTTCAACAGGACGCCCTGGTCTACCTGAGTTTTATCCTGGTGCCGGTATTATATCTTTTGCTCTATAAAAGCTCATGGGGCCTGGCTTTGCGCGCCACCGGGGAAGACCCTGCTGCAGCTGACGCCAACGGCATTAACGTAGCTCGGATGCGCTACTTAAATACTTTCCTGGGCGGTGCCCTGGCCGGTTTGGGTGGAGCCTATCTATCCCTGGCCTTTGCCCCGGCATGGATGGAAAACATGACCTCAGGGCGAGGCTGGATTGCCCTGGCATTGGTTATTTTCGGCATGTGGAACCCGCTTTGGGTCATGGCGGGAGCGTATCTATTCGGCGGGGTTGAGGCCTTGACCTTTCGACTTCAAACCATCGGGGTTACTATCTCCCCGCTGTTTTTACAGATGCTGCCCTATGTCCTGACGATCCTGGTCTTGATCGCAGCCGTACAGAGACGGGCGCAGGAGGCCGGACCGCCGGCAGCCCTAGGGCTGCCTTATGACAGGGAAGAGCGCTGACGGATTAGTTGATCCCAATTATCGGGGTCTGAGGGAGAATAAGTCATGCCGGTATCAAAAGATTTTGAAAAAATGAGATTAACCGCTCTGGGCCAGGCAGCGGCAGATGTTCTGCTTATCAACGGCCAGGTCTTGAGCGTTTTTAACGGTGAACTGCGACAGGCCAATGTGGCCATTTGCGGCTCTCATATTGCCGGGGTAGGAGACTATCAAGAGGGCAGGCAGGTCATAGATTTAAAAGGCCGCTATATTCTCCCCGGTTTCATCGACAGTCATATCCACATCGAGAGCACCATGCTTACCCCGGCATCTTTCGCTTATGCTACGGCCCCCTGGAACTACTGCAGTTCTGGCCGATCCGCATGAAATCGTCAATGTGATGGGAATGGATGGCTGGCGCTATATGTTAAAGTCCTCCCAGGGGCTTCCGGTCGAGTTTTTCTGGCAGGTCCCTCCATGTGTACCGGCTACCTGCATGGAAACCAGCGGTGGAGAGGTGGGCCTGGCTGAATTGGAACAAGCTCTGCAGTTATACCCCGATTGCCCCGCCTTGGCCGAAATGATGAACTATCCCGGTGTATTGTACGGATCGCCGGCAGTGGCGGAATTGATCCAATCCGCTCAAGAAAAGGGTTTATCGGTAGAAGGGCATGCGCACGGATCGGGCCAAAATTTGGCCAGGAGGACGAAATTGCTATTACGTCATTTTCATGTTATAATTTGAACCTGCCCCACCATGTGAGGCTGTAATTAGATGAAAAGGGCTGGGTTTAAAGCCTCTTTATAGATTTGCCGTGCTAGATGGGGAATTAGCGGTGCCCTGTAACCTGCAACCCGCTATAGCAGGGTCGAATTCCTGAGCCGAGGGTATATTCTGTGAGGTCTGACTGCAACAAGTGACGTCGAAATCTGGGTCCTTCGCAATGAGACATCTTGAACTGTGTCAGGTCCGGAAGGAAGCAGCACTAAGGGATTCATCTTATGTGACGAAGGGAAGCCTGGGTGGAGTTAACTACTGTAGTAACGCTTGGAGAGTATATTCGAGGCCAGGTGCACGGCGTTATTAATTTATATGCAAATCATTTTGACGGCAGGACGAAACCTGCTGTTTTTGGTTTTTCAGCAGGAAACCGCTAGGTTATCGAGAATCTACTTGATAATGGACTCATAGATGGTGGCATTTGCCGGGAAGGAGTTGAAATCCATGTCCTATATGGCCTTATATAGAGCCTGGCGCCCGCAGAATTTCTCGGAAGTAGTCGGTCAGGAGAAAACCGTCAAGGCTTTGCAGAATGCACTCCAGCAGGGGCGTGTTTCCCATGCCTACCTTTTTTCGGGGCCAAGAGGAACCGGCAAGACCAGTATAGCCAAAATAGTTGCCCGGGCGGTAAACTGCAGCCGTCCTGAAGAAGGGGAACCCTGCAATCAGTGCCCTTCCTGTGCGGACATTCTGCAGGGCAACTTCATGGATGTTATAGAAATAGACGCCGCCTCTAATCGGGGCATAGATGAGATTCGGGACTTGCGGGAAAAAGTCCGCATGCTGCCGGCCCAGGGAAAAAAGAAGGTTTATATAATCGATGAAGTACATATGCTGACAACGGAGGCCTTTAATGCCTTGTTAAAAACCCTGGAAGAACCCCCCGATTCGGTAATATTCATCCTGGCTACCACTGAACTGCAAAAGATACCGGCCACCATTCTTTCCCGGTGCCAGAGCTATCATTTCCGCCGCCTCACAGCGGAAGAGATTGTGGAACGCCTCAGGCAAGTAGCATTGAGTAATAAAATGAAGGTGTCTGCAGAAGGCCTGGAATTGATTGCCCGGCGGGCCAACGGCGGGCTGAGGGATGCTTTAAGCTCTTTAGATCAGATCTATTCTTACAAGGGAACGGAAATTGATAAGCAGGCTGTATTGGATGTACTGGGATTGGTGGACGACTTGTACCTGAGCCGTTTAATGGAAGCCATTTTTGCCCGGGATGTGGGTGCGGTTATAGAAATGCTGGGACAGGCCCTGCAGGAAGGCAAGGAAGCGCAGCAGATTGCCCGTGAAGCAGTATTGTATTTGCGCGACCTCCTGGTCTATTCCCTGTTGGGAACAGAAGCGGAACTGGCCGTGGTTACAGATTCAGCCCGGCCCTACCTGGATAATTTACGGGAGAAGATTGAACCTGCGCAGGTGATGAAAGCCTTAAATACGTTAATGGCCGGGGCTGACCGCTTGCGTTTCAGTGAGGGCAACCGCTTTCAATTGGAAATGGCGTTCTTGGAATTGGTGGCCCTGGGGGCGGAGCAAAAGCCGTCGGCTGACGCCAGGCCCCCGCGAACAGTCAGAACCAAAGCCCCGGTATCGGTCACAAAGCCGGCGCAAAACGCATCAGCAGATGGGACCAAGACCCAGAGTAAAGCTGCGGAATCTCCGAACGGGGGCGACGGCAAAACCACACAGCAGGCATGGGCCAGACTATTAGCCGCAGTGAAAGAAAAGAAGATACCCACGCATGCGCTCCTGGCTCAGGGGAAACTGCTCGAGCATAAAGATCAGGCAATAACAATCGGTTTTAAAAAAGCCTATAAATTTCACAAAGAAAAGCTGGAAGAAAGCGCCAATAAGAATATACTCGAGGAATCCGCTAAAGAGCTTTGGGGACGCTCTGCGTCTGTCAGTCTGGTGTTCCTTGAGGAGGATTCCGCCCAGGACCCGGTAGTAAAAAGAGCCCTGGAATTGTTTGGCGAAGATATTGTAGAAGTCAAGGAATAAGGAGGAATAAGGATGAAGTTCAATCCCATGGGGCCCAACATGAATAAGATGATGAAAGAAGCCCGCAAAGTTCAGGAGCAGATCGTGCAGATGCAGGAAGAACTGCGCCAGAGGGAAATGGTTGTGACCTCGGGAGGCGGAGCGGTTACAGTTCGGGTCAACGGAAAGCAAGAGATATTGAGTCTTAAAATAGCTCCCGAAGCAGTGGACCCCGATGATGTGGAGATGCTGGAAGATATGATAATAGCTGCTGTCAATGAAGCGGTGAAACAGTCGCAGGATATGGTATCCGCCGAGATGGCCAAAATTACCGGAGGATTTAACATCCCCGGGTTATAATTGGCATAACTCACCAGAAGCTGTATGAATGGATGACTTATCATGAGATTGACCCGTTCTCTGGAAAACTTGATCGAACAACTGCAGAAACTACCCACTATAGGCCCTAAGACAGCCCAAAGACTGGCTTTGCACCTGTTAAAGACGCCTGAACCGCAGGCCCGGGCATTGGCAGAAGCCATAATTCAGGCACGCACCACCGTCAGGCCTTGCAGTCAGTGCGGGTATTTGACCGAATCTGATCCCTGCGTAATTTGCCGGGACTTGACCCGGGATACAACCTTGTTGTGTGTCGCCGAGGAAGCCAGCGATGTAATGGCCATTGAGCGCAGCGGGTATCGAGGGCAATACTATGTCATTAATAAAGAATTTAAGCTCATGGGCGACCGCAGCCTGGAAGATCTCGATTTTTCTGCGCTGCTTTCCAAAATTTCCGGGGGGGGGGTTAGAGAGTTGATCCTGGCATTGAATCCCGATATAGACGGCGAGGTCCTGGCACGGTACATCGCTGGGCTGACAGCTCCCTTTCCGGTCCGCATCACGCGCCTGGCCCATGGTCTGCCCGTTGGCGGCGACATCGAATATACCGATGAAATCACCCTGCGCAAGGCCATAGAAGGCCGTAAAGAAATCTGACATATTGAACCGGCTCCTGGCATAAGATGGAAGTAAAAAGCGCTCTTAAGCACTGCCAGGAGGGATTCGATGGGATTAGCCAGCAAAATATGGGCGAAAACCAAAGAATACATCTGTATGAAAGAGGAGCCTGCCAGCGATGCATACGGGCAGGAACAGATGCTTGAACTGGCCAAACAGGAACTGGATTTGGCCTATAATATGTTTTCCCGGGCGGAGGATCCGGATATGATTGAATGTGCAGTTTTTAACCTGAAAGCAGCTGAAAAGCGATATGATTTCCTGATCAAGCAAGCCAAGCAACAATCTGGCAAAACCAAAGACAATAAACCTAATATGGATGGCAGGGGGTAGCGATATGCCCGGTATTAATGTTGCAATTGCGGCGATTGTGGTTGTGGTGATTCTCTATTTTGTGCTGAAGATGTTTTTAAAGCCGATTCAACTTTTGTGGAAGCTGGCATTAAACTCGGTAGTAGGATTGGTTTTATTGATGATATTCAACTATCTGGCCAGTTACTTTGCCTTTTTTATACCTATAAATATCATCACTATTCTGATCGCTGGTTTTTTAGGTGTACCTGGAGTATTGTTGCTGGTCGCTTTTCAATATCTGCTTAAATAAATAGCGTATATTACCTGGGGTTCATAGAGGCTGGCAAACAGCCCTTTTTTTATGGCCTTGGCTCGGTCTAGGTAGAAAGTGCGGATTGGGGCATAATATAAAAGCTCCGTTAAAAAGGCCAAAATTAAGGGATAACATATATTGCTCAATGTGTGTATTATTTGTGAGCAAATAGAAATTATTGACGCACAATTACCCCTACTTTATACTTATACTATTACTTGTTAGGAGGTGTTCCGGTTTCATTCCCAGATTGACAGAATAGTCGAAGCTTACATAGGAGAATACGCCAGCGGCAAGAGCGAATTGGCCATCAATCGTGCACTGGAACTGAAACAGCAGGAGCACCGAGTGGTTCTCGTTGATCTCGACACCGTTGAACCGTTTTATACCTTGAGGCCTTTAAAAAGGCTGTTAGAGGAAAAAGGGTTGGAAGTGATTGGCTTATCCAGTGAGGATGCCTTCGGTCTGGGTGAGACCGGGGCGATGTTGACCCCGCAGGCCAGGTGGGCCTTATGGCGCGAAGGGGATATTATTTTAGATGTGGGTTACGGCGTTATGGGCGCTCAGACCCTTAATCTGGTAGAGGGCGCTTATGAATCGCCGCACTTAAGAATCCTGGCAGTAATTAATGCCCTGCGGCCAATGACTAACTCTCAGGATAGGATCGTAGAATACCTGCATAATCTGGGGCGTGTTGATGCGGTTATCGCCAACAGCCATTTAGGAGATGAGACTGACGCAGAACTAGTGTTGAATGCAAACCGAATCGTTTTTTCAGTTGCCCAGCAAATGGGCCTGCCGGTGGATTATGTAGCAGTTGATGAGAAATTGAGGGATGAAGTCCCCGGCGAACGATTCCCTGTGCCGGTCAAATACATTAAGAGGTATATGCCCGGCGCTATGTGGAAATGAAGAAGCCACATCTGATTTAGAATGGGAGGTGCTTAAGACAACATGCAGGCAACAATTGGAGAAAGCAAAAAAGCGTTTATGACCGGTAATGAGATTGTGACCTGGGCTGCTCTGGCTGCAGGGGCAGAGGTCATGTTTGGATATCCCATTACTCCACAAAACGAGGTTATGCACTACTGGACCCGCTTGGCCCCCAAATATGGTCGTGAATTCTTGCAGACCGAAGATGAGATCTCGGCAGGATTCACAGTGTGTGGAGCCGTTCAGGCCGGTAAAAAAGCCTTTACCGCCACCGCAGGCCCCGGCAATGTACTGATGCAGGAACCTTTCGGCATGGCAGAGGCCATGCGTCTGCCCCTGGTGGCGATAATTCAACAGCGCGGCGGCCCTTCATCCGGCACCGTGGTCTATTCCCAACAAGAGGTTACCCTGACTACTTTCGGCGGCAACGGAGAAGGCAACCGTATGGTTTACTCCACCGCTACCCATCAGGAGATATTCGATTACGTAATTAAGGGGTTCAACGTAGCCTGGAAATACAGATTCCCCACGTTTATTCTTGGGGATGGATATCAGGCCAAAATGAGGGAGCCTTTAACCATATACGAACCCCAGGACCGGGGTATTGAAATGGTTTCCCCCTATCCGCTTATAGGCAAGGCGGGAAGTATTGGAGTAGACCGGGAAGCCGAACATCTGTGCAACATTTACAGCCTGGAAGAAGAATTATATGATGTAGTTCTGCAACATGCCGAAGACTATGAGCGCATCGCTCCAGAGATAATTGAGTATGAAGAAAAGGAATGTGAGGATGCCGATATCCTCATCATCTCCCATGGAGTGGTATCCAGGGCGGCCGATGACGCGGTGAAAGCCCTGCGCGCACAGGGAATAAAAGCGGGCTATTTCAGGCCTATCACCTTGCGTCCTTTTCCTCAGCAGCAATTGCGGGATGCCATCGCTAAAAGCGGTGCCAAAAAGATGCTGGTGGCGGAATCGGCCTACGGGCAACTGTACCGGCTTATCCGTCAGGAGATCTATGGTGAAACCATACCTATCGAAGGATTATTCATGCCAGGCGTAGGAATTATCGATTATGACATCATGAATAAAGTTAAAAGTATTTTATAAGGAAGGGGGTTAATTTCAAAATGACCGTATCACCAGCAGTTCCAAAATCATGGTATTTACCGTCCAAACCGCATAAGTTTTGCCCGGGATGCGGGCACGGTATCGTTTTGAAAGCCCTGGGCGAGGTCATCGACGAACTGAACATACAAGATAAAACCATCTTTGGTTGTGATATAGGATGCTCGCTGTTATCCTGGAATTTTTTTAATTGTGACAGCACCCAAACCCATCATGGCCGGACCACACCGGTTATGGTCGGCATCAAACGCAGTCGTCCAGAATTGGTCACAATAGGTTATATGGGCGACGGCGGCGGGTACTCTATCGGTTCCCAGCATTTGCTCAATGCAGCGGTGCGCAATGAAAAAGTCACATTGATACTGGTTAACAACACCAACTACGGTATGACCGGCGGTCAAATGGCTCCTACCACCCTGCCCGGCCAGAAAACCGAGACTACACCTTATGGCAGGGACACCGATGTTACCGGATATCCCACCAAAGGACCGGAGTTTCTCAATGCATTGACCCAGGATGACGCCTATATCGCCAGGGCTACCGTATCCAACTATCGCCAGTTGAAACGCTTCATCAAGAATGCCCTGCGCAATCAAATCGAAGGCCATGGCTTTTCATTTGTTGAGGTCTTATCTACCTGTCCCACCAACTGGAGGACCAATGCGCAACAAACCTTACATTTTCTTGAAGATGAAATGGAGAAATACTTCCCGGTCGGGGAGTTAAAGAATCCTCTGGGAAAGGGGGATAAATAAATGTCCTTAATTAAGATCGCCCTGGCCGGAGAAGGCGGGCAAGGGGTTCAATCTATTGCCGAGATAATGGCGGAAGCAGCTTATAATCAAAACATGCAAACCATTTACATTCCCAACTTTGGACTGGAGCAAAGGGGCGGCGTATCCATCGCTTTCCTTCAATTCAGTGACCGGCGCATCGGCGCTCCCAAATTCAATAAAGCCGATGTGGTCATAGCCCTCAGTGAACGGGCTATCGGCCGTACAGCAGGATACTCTGACGAAAATACCATTTTTATGTATGACAACAGTTATCCGATACCCGAAGCTGAATTCCCGGAAAAAGCCAAGAAGGTTATTGGCATACCTGCCATCGAAATTGCGAATAATAAGCTGCATCCCCGGGTATTTAATATCATTATAATGGGGGCGGCCATCGGGCTGACTAAAATCGTGTCATTCGAGGCCGCCAAAGAAGCCCTGATACACAAATTGGCCTATAAGTTTGAGAAGGATCCGAATCTTAAAGAATTGAATTTCAAAGCACTGCAAATGGGAAAAGAAATGGCTGAAGCATCTATGCAGGAAGGAGTGGAAGTGCGTGCCTAAAGAAATGAAACCGATTTCGACCGAATTGGACAGGGCAATTTTTCACATCTTTCCCCAGTTTTGCAAAGGATGCGGGTTGTGCAAAGAGAAATGCCCCAACGATGTCTTGATCTGGTCGGAGAAACTTGGGGTATATGGCACCCCTTCAGTCAAGCCCAAAGACGAGGACAGCTGTATCGCCTGCAGTTTATGTGAAATGATATGTCCGGATGCGGCTATATATATCGAAAAGAAAGCCAAAAAGAAAAAGGCAGCACAGTAGAGTATTTTATAGCAACTTTGAGATAAACACTCCCACCTGGTGTGCGGGGTGTTTATTGCCGCATAGTCATTTTATTTAAGTTCTTGACATCTATTAGGGACAATGATAATATAATTCTTGCGCGCACGACAGGTAAAAC
>DHBS01000002.1:0-8579 GCA_002398825.1 Syntrophomonas sp. UBA4922
ATTGCTAAAGGTGCCGTCACATTCAGCAAAACTGGCTGCCGGCAGAATCACATCCGCGAACTGAGCCGTTTCGGTGAGGAATAGTTCCTGTACCACCAGAAATTCCAGGTTGGCCAGGGCCTCCTTAATGTGGTTGGCATTGGGATCGGTCAACACCGGGTTCTCGCCCAGAATATACATCGCCTTGACGCTCCCGTGGTGAGCAGCTTCGAACATCTCCGGAATCTTTAACCCTACCTTGGCAGGCAGTGAGACGTTCCAGGCCTTTTCGAATTTCTCACGATTGGCGTCTACTGTAACCGCCTGATAACCTGAATATACATTGGGCAAGGCCCCCATGTCACAGGCGCCCTGGACATTGTTCTGTCCGCGCATCGGGCATACCCCGGTGCCAGGACGGCCCAGATGACCGGTCAACATGGCCAGGTTGGCAATGCTCATAACATTGCGGGTTCCGCAGATATGCTCTGTGATCCCCAGGGTATAGAATATCATGGCCCGGTCAGTGGTGGCATATAAGCGAGCCACGCTGTATAGATCCTCCACCGGCACTCCGGTCAGCTCGGAGACATGTTCCGGTGTGTAAGCAGCCACGATTTCTTTCAATTCTTCATAGTTTTCGGTTCTTTCGGCGATAAAGGCCTTGTCTTCCAGGCCTTCTTTGATAATGATGTGCATTAAGCCATTAAGCAGTGGAATATCAGTTCCTGGTTTTAGCCTCAGCCAGTGATCGGCTTCGTCGACCAGATCGATATGGCGCGGGTCACATACCACCAGCTTGGCCCCGTTGCGCGCCGCCTGGCGCATTTTGTATCCGATGACCGGATGGGCTTCAGTGGCATTGGTCCCGACCAGCAGCATCATCTGGGCTTGTTCGGTGATTTCGTTTATGGGGTTGGTCATCGCGCCGCTTCCAAAAGTGGTAGCCAGACCGGCTACAGTGGGCGCGTGTCAGGTACGGGCGCAATGGTCCACATTATTGGTTCCCATTGCCGCGCGGGCAAACTTCTGCACCAGGAAATTCTCCTCATTGGTACAACGGGCTGAACTTAAGGCAGCAAAAGCGTCCGGTCCATATTTTGCCTTAATGTCATTTAAACGGGCAGCGATTACATCGAAGGCTTCATCCCAGCTGGCGGGAACGAATTGACCCTCTTTTTTGATGAGCGGTGTAGTGAGGCGGTTTTCATTATAGATGAAATCCCATCCGAAACGGCCTTTAACGCACAACATACGCCCATTCACGGTGCTTTCGGGGCTGGATAGCACGCCATGTATTTTACCGTCTTTAAGCGCCAGGTCAAAGTTGCATCCGGTACCGCAGAACGGGCAGGTGGTTCTGATCCGTTCATATTCCCAGCGCCGTCCCTGACCGGCCATACTCTTCTCGGTTAAAGCCCCGGTCGGGCACACGGCCACGCACTGCCCGCAGAAAACACAGTCTGATTCGATATAATCCACATCCGCAGCAGTAGTGGCTTTGCGGTCAAAGCCCCGATACAGGAAAGACAGGTTGTCCTGACCAGTCATCTCCTCACAGGCGCGAACGCAAGCGCCGCACAGGATACATTTGTTCAGGTCCCTGACAATAAAAGGATTGCTGGCATCAACAGCGTAGTGGTGCCTTTCCCCGGCAAAACTGCTCTCTTTAACGCCATAGCGATAACAGTATTCAGCCAGCTTGCAATCCCCCATTTTTTCGCAGGTCATACAATCCAAGGGATGGTTGGCCACCAACAATTCCAGTATGGTTTTACGGGCTTCAACCACTGATTCTGATTCGGTGTCTACTTCCATCCCCGGGTAAACCGGAGTAACACACGCCGCGGGCAATAGACGATTGCCTTTCACTTCGACTACGCACATGCGGCATGCCCCCAGCGGACTCAAATCGGGATCATAACAAAACCGTGGTATATCAATCCCAACCATATCCGCAGCCTGCAAAATAGTGCTTCCTGCCGGAACCTGAACCTCCTTTCCGTTCATCACAATAGTTACCATTTCCAAAACCTTCACCCCTTTCGTTTTTTGGACAGATATAAACACAAAAAACCTCCTGCTTTAGAAACAGGAGGTTTTTGCATTTGCCCGCTTAAAGATCAGAAAAAGACACTTAATTCTGACCATGATCCGACAAACACCAGCCTTCAATATTAATATTGAAGACTAACTCCTTTCCAAGCACGGGAGGCAGGCCTGTTTCCCGGCCTACCCAACGGTTGAGGAGCCATAGCATTTGCTTTAGGCTCAGCAACTCGGAGTATTAAGTATTAAATTTAAAATTAAAACTGGGGCGTTTTCTCTATTACCTGTATATTAGACATTTTTCTTAAAACTCCTGCTAGGGATAATTATTTCCCAAGCAAAAAGGATGGGGCTCCTCCCCCCTGAAGTTCCTGTCATCCCTTGGTGAGAAGCTAGCCAAAACAGACCCGTTCCGGATGACTGTAAACATTGAAGCGTTCGCCGCGAGCAAAGCCGACCACGGTGATACCCAGCTCCCTGGCCCGATCAACCGTTAAGAGGGTTGGAGCCGATCGTGACAGGATAAAGGGTATCCGGTTGTAGGCAGCCTTCTGAAGGATTTCAAAAGCCACCCGCCCGCTTAAAACCAGACACTTATCATGGAGTGGAATCTTGTTTAGAAAAGCATAGCCGAACACCTTGTCCACTGCGTTATGCCGGCCGATATCCTCGAAGCGTTTGATCAAACCCTCTGGCCCGCCCAATCCGGCACTGTGAACTCCGCCGGTCTTTTTGAAAGTATATGATTTCTCATCCAGTTCGCTGATTATCGCCAGTAATTGCCCGGGTGTAAAAAGGCCCTGACCCGGGGGCTGCTTCATCAAGGGCTTTAATACCCCATAGCCCCGACCTATGCAGGTATTGATGGTTTTAATCGATTCAGTATAATTTCCGGGCTGCCCCTCGATGACAATATCTACCCCATCGTCCTTCGACTCGGTTAAACTCAATAATTGGCCGGATGGTTCTATGATCCCTTCACTGATAAGATACCCGGCAGCCAGTTCCCGTCCGGCATGAGGTGAAGAAGCCAATCTGACCACTTCCTCACCATTGAGCTTTATCTTAAGGTATCTCTCCGTAACCAGGGGTTCCAGGCTCGGTTTAACCTGGCCTTGATCAAAAGCAACAACCTCCCTGTACTCAGTCAACTCCTTTTTATCCATGTTTGCCGCCTCCCCATTGCTCTGACGTCTTTTCGTTTGCCAAGTGCTCCCGGTGCTTTTTGAAAAGGGTTGGTTAGCATAATTTAATCATACTTGTTCATAAGTATCCAGGCTATTGGGTGCAGATCAAACAGCAGAACCCGTTCCCCAATAATATTCAGTCCAGAGTAAACTGAAGCCATAATGATGGACTCCCTCTACTTCATCTTGTAACAAATGGGCGCCAGGCATCAAAAAGATATGTTGTCAAATAGCATAATATGTGTATATACTCATATCAATAGATATACCCGTCTCGCTTTCTATAACCAAAAATGAGGTGTTGGCATGTCAGCCCAGGACGATAATGACAAGAAAATGGCCGCAGCCATGGGCCGGGCCTGCGTTTTTTATAATATCCGCAAAACGACTCGGATGTTAACTTCCTATTATGACCGGGTCTTGAGTCCTTGCGGACTAAAGACAACTCAGTTTTCCTTACTGATGAATGTTCTTTTGCTGGAATCTGCAACGGTTTCACAATTAGCCCGGCAGCTGGGAATGGACCGCACCACTCTGAGCAGAAATGTGCGTCTGCTGGCGCAGAAAGGCTTGCTGCGCCTAGGCAGCGGCGAGGATCGCCGCGAACAACGTATCAGCCTGACCGCAGAGGGCAGACTGGCTATCGATCAAGCCATACCGTTTTGGCAGCAAGCTCAATCCGAGGTGGAGAAACAATTAGGTCAGGAATGGGTTAAAGATTTTCTTTCCAGCTTGAGGAGAATAAACCGTACGGAATTATAAGATATTTTTTAACATATTATGTGTATATACACTGTTTCTCTTGGGATGACTGCTCAAGCTGACATATATTCGGTAAAGGGGGTGCCCGTGAGATATGTAAATAGAATGGGATCGGGCTCTGATGTTTTGGAACTGATTTACAGGTTAATAGAATTGGGGAGGTAACTAACTTGAACAATTTGGATTTAAGCGCAGCCAAAAAGAGGATTAAAACATTTATGCGCAATGTTGGAGTGGACGATATTGGGTTCGCCAATCTGAAAGACTATGATAGTCCCAAATCTCCGGTGGTTACAGACTTTTTCCCCCAGGCTCGTTCTATCGTGGTCTTGGCATATAAGGAGTTAAGCACTTGCGCCAGCACCAATATGCAGATTGCCATGAACGGAAGACTGGATCTCATGGAATTCTCGCGTTCCTGCAATTATAAACTGGCCCGCCTGCTGGAAAAGGAATTCGGTGATCAGGCCATGACTGTACCTGTCTCTTATCCCCTGGAAATGAGTAAAAGAACCGGCGGTGCGGTTGGTGAGGTATCCCTGCGCCATGCTGCCCATGCAGCGGGACTGGGCGTGTTCGGGAGGAACAATCTCCTCTTGCACCCCAGGTATGGCAGCCGAATAGTATTCACCGCGGTCTTGAGTACGCTTGATTTTGATTCAGACCCCAAGATCGAAGACGAGCTCTGCACCTATTGTGACATTTGTGTGGAAAGCTGCCCGGTTGGGGCGCTGGATGAAGAAGGCCAAACAAATGTTAACAGATGCCTGAGGAACTCTCAGCCTTATGGGCTGGGCGCTTCCATCGGTTTCTGGAGCAAAATGTCCGAAAGCAGTGTGGAGGAACAGAAAAAGCTGCTGCTGGACGATCACTACTGGCGCCTTTATCAGGCCCAATTAATCGGTTTTCAGTATTGCTGTTTCAATTGCCTCAGCACCTGCCCCATTGGACAATAGATATAGGGTTTCTTTCAACCCATTGGCTTAACAAACATAATGATCGCAAAGGGAGATACCTTAATCGGTATCCCCCTTCACGATAAGATAGAAAAGGGTGCTATGGAAGATTGTTTGGGGAAATGATCAGCGTTAACGATGCAAAACGATAAGGTCTGCTCTATCTTTTCAAGGACAGCCCTTAACCCCCATGGACTGGCACTGATTAATAACGCCGGGCCACAGTATAGACTATTGAGATAGTCGACCCGCATAAAAACTTGGTTGGCGGGGATTATCACCGCTTGTGCCGGGATATTGCCCCGCCGCAATCTGGGCCCCCCGATCGAGCGTGATCACGGTATGGCCTAGTTGTTCAGCGTCTCCTTGATCGTGGGTGACAACAATTACGGGAATATTCCATTGAGCATGCAGTTCTCGAATGGTGTCCCTCAAGCTCACATGAGCCTGCTGATCCAGACTGCTAAATGGTTCGTCCAGCAGCAAGAGCCTGGGTTCGGTCACCAGGGCTCTAATCAATGCGGCCCGCTGCCGCTCCCCACCGGAAATCTGATGAGGATAGCGCCCGCCTAAGTGTTGGATACCGAATTGCTCCATCAGCTCGCGATGATTGGCGGTCCGCTGCTTGCCTTGGATTTTGGGGATGCCATATTTGATGTTTTGTTCAACAGTCATATGCGGAAAAAGGTTGTGATCCTGAAACAGGTATCCGATGTGACGCAAGCGGGCCGGCAGATCGAGCCTGGCACTGGATGAGTACAGCACCTGCTCCTGCAGCATGATCTCACCCCGGTCAGGCTTCCGCAAACCGGCTAAACACTCCAGAGTAGTGGTTTTTCCCGCTCCGGATGGCCCCCATAATACTAAAATCCGGTTGTCCAATTCGAAAGCAATCCGCAGCCGGAAATCCGCCAAATCTTTTTCGATATTGACCGTGAGCATTCTACTCTCTCCTCAGGTTATGCTTTATTCCCCGCCGTTCACTGTAGTTAACCCAGTAGATTACGGCAAAGCTGATCAGGGTCACCACTGCTACCAGAACCTGAGCGGTTTGATCGTGACCGGCTTCTACCGCAAAATAGATGGCGGTGGGAATAGTCTGGGTCTGACCGGGTATATTGCCGGCAACCATTAAAGTGGCGCCGAATTCTCCCAGGGATCTGGCGAAACTCAGCACCAGGCCGGCGATAATGCCCCGGCTGGCCAGGGGCAGAGTTACAGTAAGGAATACCCGCAGTTCGCCTGCTCCCAACGTGCGGGCAGCCTGTTCGTAATTGGGATTGACACTTTCAATGGCCGCCCGGGCACTGCGGTAGAACAGCGGAAATGCCACCACCAGCGAAGCCAGTACGATCGCCCGCCAGGTAAATACCACCGGGAAACCGATGCTCTCCAACCATCTACCCAGTAGTCCGTTTTTACTGACCAGGATGAGCAAGGCATACCCGGTTACGGATGGCGGCAAAACCAAAGGCAGGGTAATTATTGATTCGATTATGTCTCTTCCCGTAAAATGGCCCCGGGCCATTAATCGCGATAAAGGCAGCCCCAGGAGAGCGGTTATGATAACCACCAGCAGGGCCACCTCAAGCGATAGGATGATGGGAGCCCATATTTCCGCAGTGTTTAGCATGATATAGTCTTCTATTTCGAAATTGAGTCGAATCCATATTTATTGAATATCTGGCTGGATTCAGTGCTTTGTAAATAGAGAAGAAAATCTTTGGCAGCCTGTTGCTGTTGGCTGGCTGTTACCAGGGCCGCCGGATAAACAATGGGCTGGTGCGTATCTTGAGGCGCCTCAAGGATCAATTTGGCCTTGTCGCTACCGGTAAGATCGGAGCGGTAAACCAGACCGGCCTCTGCATCGCCGTTTTCAACATAAGTCAATACCGTACGCACATCTTTAGTATATACTATTTTAGATTCAACCTTGTCCCATATTTTCAGGCTGGTCAACGTTTCGCGGGCATATTTGCCGGCCGGAACGGTTTCAGGTTCTCCGACGGCTATTTTCTTCACCGTACTTTCCAAGAGACCGTTAAAGTCTTTTAAGGCGCTGTCAGCCGGGGCGATTAAGACCAGCTTATTGCCTAACAGGTCCAGGCGTGAATCCTTAACGATCAGGTTTTGTTTTTCAAGGGCGTCCATTTGCGACTTTCCTGCCGAAACAAACAGATCGGCAGGGGCTCCCTGTTCGATTTGCTTCTGCAGCGTTCCCGAACCGGCAAAATGATATGTAATCTTGACCTCTTTATGCTGGTCCTCATAAGCCGTCTTTAACTCCTGGGCCGCGTCCTGCAGACTGGCGGCTGCAAAAACGGTTATTTCAACCGGGGCAACCGTATTCTGATTGGGAATTGTTTTTTCCGCGCACCCTCCCAACAGTACTGCCATAATAAACAATAAGCATAGTGCCGCTACTTTACGCATTTCTAATCCCCCTCAATAAATTAATCAGCGTTTTTACCCTCCTTTCCACAAAGTTTTACGTTTGCCAACCCCTCACTGTACAAGCAAGAGGTCCCCTAACACAACTTAACATGACTAGTTTGAATAAAATACGACATAATCATGCTTAACATAACATAACATGACTCGGCTAAAAAGTCTATAATGTGATAAAATATGTTCATCCCTGGAGGTGATTAAAGATGTCGGACAGCCATTTACTGACCCCAGTTGAAGTGGCGGCTATTCTCAAAATAAAAAAGAACACGGTATATGAAATGGTAAAGCGCGGTGACCTGCCCGCCTTCCGAATTGGGCGTAAATTACGCATACCCGGCGAGGCTATTGCTGATCTGCAGCAAAAAGGGATCCCCTTTATGACTAACCTTAACACTTCTGAGTCACAGGGCAGCCTGGCGCCGCCCAGGCCATATGCTTTAAACGCTGTTGACACCGGCAGTCTGGTGATCTGCGGGCAGGATATTGCGCTGGACCTTTTGACCCGGTACCTGGAACGTCAGATCAACAGCCTGCAAGTGTTGCGCAAGCATGTGGGCTCTATTCCCGGCTTGATGGCTCTGTATGAAGAAAAAGCCCATCTGGCGGCCATTCACCTCTGGGATAGTGACAGCGACTCCTATAATATACCCTACGTACGCCGGCTACTGCCCGGTATTCCCGCGGTCATTATTCATATCGCCTGCCGCCAACAGGGGTTTTATGTTCAAACCGGAAATCCTTTGCATATCAACTCCTGGCAGGATTTGAGCAGACCGGATATAACCCTGGTTAACCGTGAGCCGGGTTGCGGCACCAGAGTTCTTCTGGATGAGAAGATACGTGAATTGGGAATGGACCGCACCCAAATCAACGGTTATAATACCCGGGTTTACTCCCATCTTGAAGTGGCCAGCAATGTGGCCCGCGGTCTCGCCAATGTGGGCCTGGGCAATCAGAAAGTCGCTCTTCAGGTCAGGGAGGTTGAATTTGTGGGGTTGCAGGAAGAAAGATACGAATTGGTGATTCGTGAACAGGATTTAAGTGACGCCAGAATCCAGTGCGCCCTATCTATTCTGCGTTCGGAGTCGTTCAGAAGGGAATTGGAAGGATTGGGCGATTACAATACGGCTGAAATGGGCAATATGATAGCTCGTACATAAAATAATAGTCCCGGCATCCTTGATTGCGCGCAGCA
>DHBS01000002.1:8724-33982 GCA_002398825.1 Syntrophomonas sp. UBA4922
TCAGCGAAGCGGGATTTTTGAGGTGGCGGGATGGGAGCGCTGCATAGCCCGATTAAACCGGCGCTAAGCTGGCTGGATCAATCCGGGCCAGCCCGGTCTATGAAAAATAAGGGAAGCACTGCCCCAATAGCTGTTTTTTAACCTCAGCGCTATGATGGCATCCCCGTCAAGAGACAGCGCTTCCCTGATCACGGTGGCAACACAAGTTTTTTCAACAGTCGCATGCTTTTTATTACAGCGCCTGCAGCACTTTGTAGAGCACCACGGCGGCTTCCGCCCGGGTGGCATAATCCCGCGGCGCAAACCGGCCGCCGTCGCGCCCCGCCATCAGTTTGGCCTGCACCATGGCCGCTACCGGCATCCGGGCCCATGAGGATATGGACTCCTGGTCGGTCAGGCCGCTAAGCACTTGGCCGGCCTCAGCTTCGTTCATAGCGCCCGCCTGCCCTTTTTGTTCGAGCAGCCGCGCCAGCATGGCCGCCATCTGCTCTCTGCTCACCGGGTCGTGGGGGGCGAAAGCGCTCTTATCGTTTCCGAAGGCGATGCCATTGGAGACGGCTATATCCACTGCCTCCCGATACCAGGCGTTCTCCGGCACATCGGCAAATGAGACCTGCGCTGCAGGCTGAACACTCAAACCCGCCATACGGGTGACGATGGCGACAAACTCGGCTCTGGTGATCCGGGCGTCAGGCGAAAACAGATTGTCCCCCAGACCGGCCACATAGTTGTTGGCGGCCATAAACTCGATTTCTTTTTGCGCCCAATGCCCGTCAATATCGGTGAAAGAGGCATTGGTCTGCAGTAAGGCGTATTTGCCGAAATGATCTGCCTTAAAGCTGATGGCCCCGCCGGCTGCGTCATAGCTGCCGCCCACGCATTCCCATTGGCCGGCTTCGTTATAACGGTAGGCCGCAACCCGGCCTGCCGCCGCCGTGTCCCGAAATCCTCTCGGAACCGTCAGTACGATGCTGCAATCCGGTAATTGCTTAATCTTTTGCGGCTTTTGCTCCTGATCGATTACCACCACATCGAGTTCATAAATATCTCCCGCCAGTTTCAACTTGCCAGTAGGCTGTATTTGATTTTGAACGGCCCAACTGCTCAGTTTTTCGGCGCTGATTTTTAGTTGGGCCGCATCTGCCGAAACTAACCCGGCCATGTTGAGGCTGCTGGGGGACAGAATAAACTGCGCTCCCTGTATATGGACGGACAGGGGTTTAGCGGCGTTCGATATCCGGTTTAACTGGTCTTTTGACAGCAATAATGAAGTTTTGAGGCTGTCCGCCTGCAATACCACCGCACCGGCGAAGCCAGCCTTTTCAATGGCAGCATCCAGGGCACTGCCGCTGACTACGGCCGGCTGTCCGCTTGCTTCCCCGGGAATCCCGGTTGAATTCTGTTGCAGTTTCAGAACATCGTCCCACGGGGGCGGGAGCTGCCCCATGCCGTAGGCGTAATACCAGACGATTTTATCGCCATCCTCGATCGCACAAGCCTCTGCCATTTTGGTGGCGATCTGGTCGTTGACGGCATACATCCACCCACCGCCTCCGGTGCTGGGCACATCGAGAATAGAATCCACACACATGCCCCAGGACCAGGTGGAAGCATGGCTGGGTATCCCGGAGGCTACCAGCGCCCCCAATACGGTAGCTCCCCATTGGCTGTCGCTTTCGAGCCCGACCTCGATTGGAGCGAGCAGCAAATCGCCATGCTCGCCGACAACCGCCATGGTCACTTTCATCTGTGACGGTTTATCTGCCGGCGGGCTGACATTGCTTACCGGTTGAGCAGCGGCAGAAGCCTGGGCTGCTGTATCCAGAAACCAGATGGCGCCCATATCATTTTTGTCTTTGCCGAAACTCCCATCAGGATTTAGCGCATGATTGCTCAGGTAATCAACCCCGCTCCTGTCGCCGCTGCTTTTCCAGGAGGCCGGATCCATTCCCAGGGCCTTTAAAGTCAGAATCACTTCCGCAGTATCGATGAGCGGATCGTCCATTCCCGGATAACCCGCCACAAAGCTGCCGTCATCCTGCTGCTGATTTTTCAGCCAGTTCATACTATTTTGAATGGCGGCCTGAACCACGGGATCTTTCTGGTCGGGATCCAGGTAATGAAGCGCTCTTATGGCTTTGGTCGTAACCAGCAAATCAGGATAATAGCTGCCCATGGTAAACCCCCAGCTGTGGATGTCGTTTCCCTGGGCAGTATTCTGCTGTCCCAAAATATATTGCCTGGCTTGCGCAGTATTGATCTGGTTGATCAACCCGACCCGGCCCAGCAGGTCAAAAGCGGGAATGTTGTAAAAAATACTGCTGTCAAATCCCGTCTCAGTCTGCCGGGCTTTTAATATTTGCAGCAGCGGGTCGGCCAGGTCGCTGCGCTGCAAGGCTTTAGCCGCCGCCAGGTCCTGGGCCAAAAGTTTGGCGGAACAATGACCGGCGTTGCTTATGTCGCCGGATATGGTGCTGCTGACCGCCTCCCGGAAATTTTTCCCTTTATATGTCCAGGAGCCGATATCAATTCCTTTTTCGGTCAAAATATAAAAGGCATAAGATCCTACCCCGTCGTACTCGGTGTTTTTTATGCCGTTTTTTTGATAATCATTTTTCAGGAACTGTACCGCCTTATTCTCCAACGAATCGGCCCCATAAGCGGAAACCACCGGCGCTAACATCGCAGCCGCGATGAGTATGGCCAGGAATAAACTCAGTTTGGCAAATCTCTGTTTGAGTATGTACATTTTTCCCCTCTTCTCCTTTTAAAAATTGGTGAAAATCGGGCTGGAAAAACCCAGCTTGCCGTTTTCATGGGTCACCTTGACCACATACCAGTGGGCCCCTGCTCCCGGAATGACCCGGGGGCGCCACTCGGCGGCGGTTCCGTTAACCTCCTGGACAGCGATGCTGTGACCGCCGTCGGTTATCAGGCTTAAGCCGGCTATGGGATTGATATCGTCTACAGCCAGAATTTCGAGGTTTAAAGGATCACCTGGACTAATATCCAGCACGCTGCCCATCCAATGCCCGTTGCCCTTTACCGTCAGCTGCAAGCTGCGGCTTTCGGTGGAGTAAATCCGCCGCTCCCGCAAAGCCCTGAAAAATTCATCTGTAGTCAGGCGGTCGGCCACAACCACAGTCAGATTATCCGCGTCGCCCCAGTTGGCGGCGTGATTGTCCTGTACATTGACGGCGCCCACATGCCAGCCCTTGTCCAGGGCCTTATAATAATATTCTTCGAATCTGGTGTAAGCATGGGGAATGAGGCCGTTTCCCGTTTCAATCAGGTTGATCACCCGGTCGGCATGCTGTGAATAGGCCAGATTGTCGAAGGAAGTGTCAGGCCAACCGGGATGATTGAACTCGGCCACCGCTCCCGGCTGTTTGGCCAGCCAGGCATAGAACTCCTCCAGAGTGGTCATGGTGCTTACGGCTTCAACGTATTTGTCGGTGTTTAAAACATTGATATGCCCCAACTCGGGAAAAGTCATCTCAAAACCCCGCAAAGCCAGAAAGTCTTTATGGGTATTGTTAAAAGCCCGGGCCATATCGGCAGTCCGGCTCCATTCCGATCCGGGCTGAGCGGTAAACTCTTTGCCGGCGGGATCGTAGCGGTCTCCTTCAAGGTATTGGGAATGGTCCGTTACCGCCAGGAAATCCAGCCATTCATTATAGGCGTATTCATAAGCTTCCGCCGGAATACCCTGACCGTCTGAATAAGAAGTATGGCTGTGGAGATTGCCGTAATAGAAATGGGGCTGGGAGGATAATTGCCCGTCAATGACAAAAAACCAGGAATATTGCTGATTCTGCCCGCTGACGTCGCTGACCGCGATGGTGACGTCATGCTCACCATAAGAAAGATCCGCATCGGGGGTAAAAGCAAGCCGTCCTTTTTGAACTGCCGGGTCAAAATCCAGCTGTGCGGATGCGGTAACATTTTCCCCGTCCAAAGTAATAGTAATAGACGCTGGATTGAGGTCCGCTCCTCCTTTTGCCAATAATGCGCTGATCGTCGGGGTGCGGTCAAAAGTAAAAGCCATATTTCCGGGTCGAACACCGTAAATTATGGGCGGGTCCGCCACAGCCGCCCGGGTTTTTGGGGGTGAGCCCCAACTCCCGGCAGGAATAATCAGGACATTGACAATAAACATGATGAGGAGAAAAACCAAACAGCGCCGGCGCCCCTTAAACCAATATCCGGTTGACATTCTGCTATAACCTCCTTGTTCACACCAAACCTCTGACCAGAAATTCAATTTCGTTTTCTTTCAAGTCCTCCAGCTCATAATAATCCGCTTTCATGGCATGTGCTATCTTGGCGGCGATGCCGAGTTTAATAAAGTGCTTTTCCGTATCGATGACCAGCGCCTTGATCCCTTCGGCGGCAATTTTCCCCGCCAGCTCCAGAGCTTCATGAACCGGATTACCGCCATGAACGGCGGCGTTGGCCCTGCCATCGGTGACCAGCACAATCAAAGGCACCATATCCGGGTCCTTAAGCCTGGCCGCCTTAATGATTTCATAGCTTTTATAGAGTCCGCTGGCCAGAGGGGTTTTCCCTCCGGTGGGCAGGTCGATCAGCATTTTTTGAGCCAGATCCACGCTTCTGGTTACGCCCAGCAGAAGCTGGGCAGCATTTTGGCGAAAGGTGATCATACCGACTTTATCGCGTTTCTGATAGGCATCATTCAAAAGTGACAGGATGGCGCCTTTCACCGCCTTCATCCGTTGTTTTACCCCCATGGAGCCGCTGGCGTCGACCACGAATAGAATGGTGCTGCCGGTGCGTTTTTCCCGGACTTTTTCCCGCAAATCCCCATGATTGATTACTACCGCCAAACCGTTTTTGCCCCTGGATCTCTGGAACGGCGCCGCCGCCCGCAAAGTGGCGTCAAAGGCGATATCCCTGATTCTGCCGTGGGGAAAGGTGCAGCGGATATATCTGCCCTGCAGGGCATGGGTCGCGGTGCGGCTTCTTTTTCCGCTTCCCAGGCGCTTTTTCCTATCCGCCGGTTTGATTTCGATGGGTTTGACCTGGAAGATCTCTCCCGGGGCTTCGATTTTTTCCTGACCACTGGCGTTGGGCAGCTGAGGGGGATCATCGCCATTCCCTCCATTCTCAGCCGCTTCTCCCTGTCGGTGATCGGAGCGGGCGTCCTCCTGAGTCGAGGGTTCTTCATCTGCCGGTTCGGCCTCTTCAGGCAGATCAGGGCCGGGATGGTCCTGATCCGGAGCAGGGCTGCCGTCCCGGGGAAGGTCCTCCTGGAATGACATTTCCGGCGGCGGCGCCGGCTTGACCCGATGGGGCAGAGCCAGCTCAGCGGCCTGTTTAATATCGTCAATGCCGATGTCGGTGCGGTTGTTCCAGGCGGCTATGGCCCTGGCGGTTTCGATCACGGCAATTTCCGCCCGGTTTCCTGCGCAATGGCCTTCTATGGCAAACTGCGCCGCCATCTTCATGGTATTGTCCGATACTTGGACCAGGGGCAGCAGGCCTTGGGCGGCGGCAATTCTAGCTGCCAGTTTTCCGGTCTCATCCTGCCACTTTTCCAGGTATTTGATCCGGCCGCTTTCATATTCCAACCTTCTGCGTATGATTTCTTTTCTCTCCCGGACATCATGACTCCCCCGGGCCTCTACATACAGCCCGAAGCGGTCCAGAAACTGCGGTCTTAAGCCGCCTTCCTCGGGATTCATGGTTCCCACCAGGACAAAGCGGGCGGGATGACTGCAGGATATGCCTTCCCGCTCCACCCGGTTGACATGCGAGGCGCTAACTTCCAGCAGGCAGTTGACAATATAATCGCTCAGCAGGTTGACTTCGTCCACATACAACAGATTGCCGTCGGCCCGGGACAATACCCCGGGTTCAAAGCGGCGCCGGCCTTCCTTGATGGCTTTTTCCAGATCAATGGCGCCTATTAAGCGATCCTCGGTTATATTCAAGGGGAGGTCCACCACCTCCATGTCCGCTGTCAAGGCTGCCAGACCTCTCGCCAGGGTTGATTTGGCGGTGCCCTTTTCACCGCTGATCAAGACCCCGCCAATGGCAGGATTGATTACGTTCAACAGCAAGGCTTTTTTTATCTGATCCTGCCCGAGAACCGCGCAAAATGGGAAAACACTGTCATAACCCAATGAACCCGCCCCCTTTCTTTAAAAAGATTACCCCCGGCGCCATTCACATCGGCTTTAACGGGAGGTCTGGCGCGATGATTCCTCCACCACGATATGTATCACCAGCGTGATCCAGGCTTGAATACTGTCTTCGATCCCGGGGCCGGTGATCATGATAGGAGACATTCCGAAGTGAGCGGCAGCCAGGGCCAGCAAAGCATTGCCGGCCTCAATGGTTTCTTCGGCGGACAACAATCCCCAGTTCCATTGATCCAGCAAATGTGCGTAGAGGGAGGTATAGGTTACCAACTGCGAATTACCATCGATGCGATACAGAGTATTCATAAACACCGCTTCGATATTTCCTCCCCCATAATAGGCCATGTACTGCTGCCACAATACTTCTTCTGTGGCGCCGAAACGCTTCATGCGCTGCAGGGCGCTGTGCTGTGAGGCCGCGGACAAATCGTTCTGCCGCAGCAAGGCTTCTTTGACCGCTTTTTTCACTGCCACACCGATAAGTTCACCCAACTTGGAATGCTTGCCGGCGCTGAGCAAATACAACGGCGACTCCGGATTGGCGATGACGATGGTCTGGTCGGTGCCTGAGCCGGTGGCCAAACCGTCGGAATAATTGCTGCCCACCACGAGTTCCTGCAAAGCTGCGGTTTTAGCCTCGGTGCAGGTGACCAGGGCCCGGGCCAGTATGCCCGCGGGGAGATCGGAATCAATCACCAGCATAATGTTGATGGTGCCTGGTTTATAGAGCACATCTTTTCCCAGCGGCTGAAAATAATGGGCCGGATCCCCTACCCGGCCGCCGTTCACCTCCACCCCCCCGGTCACTATCGCCGTCACCGTCAAGTTCTGGTAGGATTCGGTTTGAATGGCCACATTGTCCATGGAAGCCGCCGTGCCCATCCCGGAAACCGCAGCGGGCTCAAGACCGGCCTGCCTGGCAACTCCCCGCATATATTCAAGGTAGTCGGCAATACTGGTCATCACCCCGTCATAATCCGTGTTATGATTGAAAACCGCAGTGAGATTTTCATGATAACCCCCGTTCAGCAGAGATGTGCTCAGGATTTTGCGGGGTTTTTCAAATCTTATGACAATGGTTTTATCGCGGCGGCAAACCGCATCTCCGGTCGTAAGGGTGCAAAGTTTCATAGCATCCCACCTCCAATCAGGGTACTTTTTATACAGCCATTACGGTAAACTCGTCCGATTCCGGGCACTGCCGGCGGCAATCCCAATCAAAGAGCAGAATGGCCGGTTCCCCGCTGTAGGTAAACCAGGTGATGCCATCAGCGACCACCGCGCTCTGTGCCGCTCTCAAATCCAATATTTCATGGCAGCCGGTCTGATTGCATACCCACACCGGCAGACCGGAAGCCTGGGAGCACTTTTCCCAGCTGTCCCCCGGGCCGCATACCCCCGGAGGCCAGGCCGCCGGCACAATAATGACCTCGGCCCCGCATTCTTTTAAAATCACAGCGTTTTCAACAAACCAGACATCGGCGCAAATCAATATCCCCGCCGTCATGTCCGGACACGCCACCGGCTGCAACACCTCGCCCAGGGTCAACCAGGCTTCGGCGCCCACGCCATGCGAACGCATTTTACGGTGTCTGCCCAGGATCCGCCGGTGCGGGCCCAGCACCACACAGCTGTTGTATGGTTTTCCGCTGACAGCGTCCTTTTCGGCGCAGCCCAGAAATAAAGTCAGTCCGTGGCGGGTTGCCAGCTCACCCAACACCTGGAGGGAGGCGCCGGGCTGCACCGGCACCTCACCGGCGATCCCATCCGCAGCGAAGAAATATCCCTGCAGCGCTATTTCCGGGGTGATGATCCAGCTGGCGCCTTGCTCGGCGGCCATTTGAATCGTCCTCTCCAGCAGCCTGAGATTTTTCTCCTCCGGTCCCCCGCTTAAATCCAGATGCAACAGTGCCACTCTCATATCTTTCTCATTCCTCTCTGTTCTCCTCATACCACCGTATGCAAGCCCGTTTCAAGGCACATTCCCCGTCATAAGCCCGGTTTCTGCATCCCGACCCATACCAGCGGGAGAAACAGCCTCCGCCGCACCATTGGAAATCAGGGCATGCCCGGCAAAAGGACATGCTGTTTTGAATCATTGCGGCAACCTCCCGACGGCGTTTTTTATCGATGCCTGCGGCTGTGTCCCCCAGCCGGAAGCGTTCATCTCCCACCAGGGAAGAACAGGCATAAATGCCACCCCGGGCGTCTACGAAGGCAGCTTCCCCGTTCATGGCGTAGCAATGGGCGAATCCCCGGGCACTTCCTTGGGCCAGATGTTCTATTCGCTCCAGCTGGGCAATCAGCATCTTTTGGCCGGTGCGCTGCTCCATTTGCCGGGCGGTTTGCAGTGCGCCCCACACCCCCCGGGCGATGGCTTCCGCCCGCGGGGCCTCCAGTTGACCTCCCCGCCCCTGCCCGCGCAGCAGATCAAAGCCGATACGGCGTACATTGCCCAGATAATAGGCCATTTCCACCAGTCCCTTCAGCTCGGCCACATTGTCCTCAACCACCACACAGGTCAAACCGATCTCCACGCCCTGACCGGCCAGATGTTGAATCCCATGCAGGATATGCCGGAAACTTCCTTCTCCCGTCGCCAGGCAGCGCAGCCGGTTATTTACCGCCGGCCTGCCGTCCAGGCTCACCCCGATGCCCACCCGGGCCTGGCGCAAAAAGTCTACCCGGCCGTGGTTGAACAAAGAGCCGTTGGTTTGAACCTGCATAATGGCGGGTATGGACTGCTGCTGCACATAAAGCACGATCTTTTCCATGACATCAAAAGCCAGCAAAGGCTCGCCTCCGCTGAATTGTAAAATAAACGGCTCTCCGCTTTGCGCCGCCAGATTCACGGCCCGCACCGCAGTAGAAAACGGCATGGTCTCCCGGGGATGCTGGTGGGCGTAACAATATTTGCAGGCAAAATTGCAGCGTCCGGTCAGGCTCAAGACCAGCATTTTAATCCCCTGGCTATCTTCCATCGCCGATTTCTTCCAGTTCCCCTTCGATAGAAAGGTAGAGTTCCTGAAGTTCTTGTTCAGTTTGTTCATCGGCCTGCCACAACCCCCGTTGCGCCGCTTCCAGCAGTTTTTCAGCAATGCGCTGCAAGGCCCAGGGATTCACTTCCTGCATCCACTGCCGCATATCCTCGTCCAGAGCGTATTTACGCGCCAAACCCTCATACATCCAGTCTTCCATGACATTGCTGGTGGCGTCCCACTCGTAGCAATGCGCCACATAGCTGGCCAAATCGGCCGCGCCTTTATACCCGTGCTGCTTCATCCCTTCAATGAACTTGGGATTCATGGTTTCTCCCCGAAACAAACGTTTCACTTCTTCACTGACGCTGCGCATGACCACCTTGCTGCGGTCGGAACTGTCTCCGCAATAGGAGCGGGGGGCCTGGCCCTTTAAGCTGCGCACCGCGGCAATCATGCCGCCATGATAGGCATTGTAGTCGTCCGAACTCAACATGCTGATTTCCCGGTTGTCTTCATTTTGAATGGTCACATCCAGACTGCCCATGCGGCGGCTGAAGGCTTCCGGCACATACTTGCCCTTGCCCCGCCCATAAGCGTGCCCGCCCCAGCGTACATATACCCTGGCCAGATCGTCCACAGTCTCCCAGTTTTTCTCTTCCAAAACGTCGCTCACCCCGGCGCCGTAAGTCCCGGGCGGATCGCCAAAAATGCGGTAGGCGGCCTCCTCCCGGGCCTGCTCCCGGTCCATGCCCTGCTGCACCATAGCGGCTACATCGGCAAACACATGTTTACGCACATAATTGATTTCCGGCCCTTCATCCAAATTGAGCACCATGTCCACCGCCTTTTCCAGCCAGGCCACGGCGCTGGGCATGCTGTCGCGGAAGAATCCGCTGATTCGGGCTGTCACATCAATGCGGGGACGCTGCAATTCTTCCATGGGGACCACTTCTATATCCACCACCCGGTCCATGCCCCGCAGCCGCACCGGGCGCACCCCCAGCAAATACAGGAATTCCGCTATGCACTGACCATGGCTGCGCATGTTGCTGGTGCTCCATAAGACGATCCCTACACTTTCCGGGTAGCGGCCTTCTTCATCCAGATAGCGTGCAATAATGCTGTCGCCCATGCTTTTGCCGATCTCCCAGGCGGCCGGAGTGGGCAGATTGCGGGGGTCGACACCGTAGAAATTGCGCCCCGTGGGCAATATGTCGGCCATGCCGCTGGTGGGCGCTCCACCCGGTCCCGGCTCAATATAGCGCCCTTCCATGGCGCCCAGCAGATGGGTGATTTCCTGGCGGGTTTTCTCCAGATTGGGAACCAGGGTATCGCAAATGTAGCCGGTGCATTCCACCAGCCGGCCGGCCAGGGGCGGTGCAATCGCCTGAGCCCAGGGAAGCTCTAAAACACAGGCCGCCTCGTCAACACAAAAGCCCTGTTCCGCCAGGCACTGGATAACCTCCCGGGAACGCTGGCGGATATCATCCAGCAGCATTCCGTAAGTTTTGCTGCCATCCGCTGCCAGAGTTCCGCTTTGCTCCAGCAAATCATAGTAGTCATATCCATAAACCGCCGCCAGGGTCTGGGCCAGAGAGGGCACTTCGCCATTGTCCACCCGGGTCAAAGCCAGCAGATACTCCAGCAGGTTCTCATCCCGGGGCGCATCGCCCAGCACGTGCAGTCCAACCCGGATTTGCATGTGTTTGATATCGGTGACATAGGCATGCAGGCGCCCCACATATTCATCAAAGCCGGCTTGCTCCGCTTCAGGCACATCGTTCTGCAAATTGGCCCGGGCCGCTTTCTCCCGGATCAACATTTTGATCGCCTCTAAATTACCGGGCTGGTTTTGCTTGAAATGGCAGTACTCATCCAGCAGTTTTTCCAGCTCGGCCAGTTCGTCATAGGTGCCGGCATGGCTCATAGGAGGCGTCAAATAGCTGATCAGACAAGCCGCCCCCCGGCGTTTGGCCTGCACGCCTTCCCCCACCACGGTGATCCAGTAGGGATAGATGTTGGGCAAGTCCGCCAAAGCCAGATCAGGGTAGCAGCGGCACGACAATCCCGCCGCCTTGCCGGGCAGCCACTCCAGGGAGCCGTGGGTGCCTACATGAATCACCGCATCAGCCTGCCAGATGTCCCGTATCCAATGATAATAGGCCAGATAATGATGGGTAGGGGCGCAGTCCGGGGAGTGATAGATTTTGGAGGGATCCTCGCCAAAACCTCGCGGCGGCTGAACGGTAATAAAAATATTGCCGTTGAGAATGCCGGGAACCAGCAAAAACTGGTCGTAGTGGAACACCTCTCCCGGGGGCGGCCCCCAATCACGGGTCAACTGTTCCCGGTTCTGGGGATCCCAGCGTTCGAAAAACTGTTGGTACAGTTCTTCACTTAATTTGCCGGCCGCCCGCTTGATTTGTTCCCCGGACAAAAAGCGGCGGTCATTGGTAACCTGAGCAATCAGGCTGTTGATCAAAGTCTGGCTGTCGGGGGGAAGTTCATCCACCCGGTAGCCGCGCCGGGCCATCTCCCCCAGCAGCAGGCGAATGCTTTCCGGAGAATCCAATCCCGCTGCACTGCCGATATTGGAGTTGGTGGCGGGATAATTGTGAAAAATGACAGCGATTTTTTTATCGGCGTTGGCTTTGCGGCGCAGCCCGGCCCACTTGCCGGCTTTGCGCACCACCATACTGATGCGTTCCCCGATAGCGGTGTAGCGGCTGTCTCCAGTAGCCCGGTATTCTTTCCCGGCTACGGGCGCCGCATGGATAATACCGTCGAATTCCGGCAGGGTAATGCTGGCCGACATTTCCATAGCGGTCATGCCATCCATGCACTGCTCCCATTCTGCTTCGGAACGAATCAAAGCGTAAGCATGCAAGACGGGTACGCCCAGCTTATGCAAAAACTTTTGGTCAACGGCTTTACTGGTGGTCAGGGAAAATTTAATGGTATTGATCAAAACATCGATGCCGGCCGCATCGTCCTGATAGAAATAAGTCCGGACGGTTTCATCCACACCCGGTATGTTGAAATCCGGATCGGGCAGTCCCATAGTAAAAACGGCCATGGCATTCATGCCCTGCCGCTCAATTTCTTCGATCAGGGCGGTCTGGTAGGATAGATCCGACCACACCCACTCATCCCGGTAAAAAATAATCCCTATGGTGGCCCGGTCGTTCCGGCAGAATCTGCTGCGGTATTCCCCGACATCGGTAAAGGGCTGCTGGGCCCGGGGATGAAAAATGCCGTTCCATACCAAGGGCTGCGGCGGAGCGAATGGATATTGCCCCCCGCAAAAGCTGCGGCCCATCCACAGCCACAAATTACGGTAATTTTCAAACCCGCCATACATGAGATAGCGGGCGATAGCGTCCTGATCCGCCTGGGTGACGCCCTGCCGGTTTTCTTCCGGATAGGGATCGCTGGCCAGCATCACGTGGGGAATATGGTTGGCACGCAAGAAAGCGGCGCCTTCCGTTAAGAATTCCGTGTCCTCGCTCATGCCCATCCAGGAAAACACCACCAGGGCGCTGTCGGCAAAAGTCTCCCGCCACTGTTGTTCCCAGACAACGTCGTCATGAAGAAAAACCGCCTGTCCACAGGGCAGAATCCCTTCCCTCACCAGATCCTCCCGGGCCCGTTCCAGCATGGCGAATTGTCTTTCCAAATTGGTCAGAAATATGATCTGTCCCATTTCTACCTTCTCCTCCCCCGGCTGCCCTAAAAGGTTCAAGACTCCGAACCGGCAGCGCAAATCATCTCTTTCACCTTGTCAAAGTCCATAACGCCCTCTTCAAAAGGCTTTCTTCTCATACGATGGGGGAGCACCAATTGGGCGGCTTCCAGCATATCGCTCTCCGCCACCTCTTCCCGCATATTGTAAGCCGCGATGGTCATAGCGGTTTTGATCATGCCAATATCGGCCCGGTGTCCGTCCACTTTCATGTTGATGGAGATGGTGGCCGCCATCTCCAGGATTCTGTCGTCATAACCCACTTTAGGCAGAATGCTTACCGCGGCTGCAATGCGCTCGCACAAGGCCTCTTGCATCATTTCATAAGCGGCCGCGAAAGCTGCGGGATCATTCTCAAATGCCAGCCTTCTTTTGATGACCTCAATCCTCTGCCGGGCATCTTTTTCACCGGCGACATTCACCACCAAACCGAAACGGTCCAGCAGCTGTGGTCTTAAATCCCCCTCTTCCGGGTTCATGGTCCCTACCAAAATAAACCGGGCGGGATGCGAGAAAGAGATGCCCTCCCGTTCAATGCTATTGATCCCCATAGCCGCCGAATCCAGGAGCACATCCACCACATGATCGTCCAGCAGGTTGACCTCGTCCACATACAGGATATTGCGGTTGGCGTAAGCCAAGAGCCCCGCTTCGAACTTCTTCTCCCCTTTTTGAATGGCATGCTCGATATCCAGCGTCCCCACCACCCGGTCTTCGGTGGCGCTGACCGGAAGGTCGATCACCTTCATTTTGGACCTCACCACCTCAAAGGGAACGCCGGCGGCTTTCTTTTCCAGGCAGCTGCCGCACATCAGGCTGGCGTCCGCCGGATCGCAGCGGAATACACATTCCTTGACCTGCTCTCTTTCCGGCAGTAAGGCCGCCAGAGCGCGAACCGCAGTCGACTTGGCAGTGCCTTTTTCTCCCCTGATCAAGACGCCGCCCAGTAAAGGATTGATAATATTTAAAACCAGGGCCTGTTTCATTTCTTCCTGACCTACAATGGCTGTAAACGGATAAATCGGCTTGGTATGTTCCACAGCATATAACTCCTCTCCATGTGCGATGTATTTATTCCGCCCGGTTGCAAATCATCACCCCGACCACCAGGAAGATAAGCAGATACAGCAGCAGTACGACGGGATGGATAAAGGCGCTCAGAATATCACTGCCCCGGTCTCGCAAGGCCAGAGTAGTGTGGGTCAGGGGCAGAAGCCAGATGAATTCCTTGATGCCGGACGGCATTCTGTCCAGGGGAAAAAAGGTGCCGCATAAAAAGGACATAGGGGTAATAATGAAACTGTTAAACTTGGCCATGTCGCCATGAGATTGGATGAGCAGGCCGGCCGTAAAGCCCAGGGCGGAAAAGACCAGGCAATTTAGTGTCGTCAACAGCAGCAGGTAGCCATCCACCTGCAGTCCGGCGCGAAAAATCATGGCCAGCAAAATGATGATGAAGGCGGAATAGAGCCCCCGCAGGGCCCCGGCGGTTATCTTGCCGAGGGCCAGGACCAGCATGCTCACTGGGGCGATCATAAACTCTTCGAAAGTCATGGTGTAGGTGCGGGATATATTGATGTCGTTGGCTATGGTGCTAAAACTTACGGTCATGGTGGTCAAGGCAATGATTCCCGGTATGACAAAATCGATATAGCTGCTGCCGCCCACCTGCATGCCGCTGCCCAGTCCCCAGCCGAAAGCGATCAGATATAAAACCGGGGCGATCATGGTTCCGGTGGTGATGCTCCAAAACTTGGCCTTAAAAAGCACATATTCCTGCCATAAGATGGTCATAAACTGCATCAGCCTCCCACCTTTCGATTGGTCAATGTGATGAAGGTATCCTCCAGATTGGCCGGTCGTATGTTGACACCGCCCTCCATCCCGGCGGCGCTTTGGATGGCATCCTGCCGGGAAGCGAAGAAGCGGCTTCTGGTTTCGCCATTTTCAAAGTATTCCAAGACGAATCGTCCGGTTTTGGCGATGAGGTTGTCGGGGGTGTCCAGTTCCACCAGTTTTCCGCCGTTCATCAACCCCACCCGTCCGCACAATATTTCGGCCTCCTCGATGTAATGGGTAGTTAAGAGTACGGTGAGGCCGTTCTTATTTAAACCTTTCATCAGATCCCACATTTTGCGCCTGACGGCCGCGTCCAGACCTACGGTGGGCTCATCCATCAGCAAAATCTCGGGTCGATGCATCAAAGCCCGGGCGATCATCAGCTTCCTTTTCATGCCGCCGGAAAGCTTGCGGGCCAGGTCGTGGGCCCGGTCGCTCAATTCCGTAAACTCCAGCAGTTCCTCAATCCGCTGCTGGCGCGCCTCTTTTTTCAGCCCGTAAAGACGGCCATGGAGTTCGAGATTCTGCCAGGCGGTCATTTCCCCTTCCAGGTTCATATGCTGGGGAACCACCCCGATCCGGGCCTTGATTCCGGTCAGGTTGCGGTCGATTTTAAGGCCATCGATATAAATGCTGCCGCTGCTGGGTGTGGTCAAAGTGCTGAGCATTCTGATGGTGGTGGTTTTGCCGGCTCCGTTCGGCCCCAGAAGCCCGAAAAACTCGGATCTGCCTATTTTCAGATTCAGATTGTCCACCGCAGTGATGGCCCCGTATTTTTTAGTCAGGCTCTCAAAAACCAACAAATTCGCTTTCCCCCGTTCAACAACTTCTTCCCCATCGTCTATCACCGCCCTTTTCCGCTCCCAGATCCCCGGTCAGTCAGTTTCTGCGCCGGGCCAATCAGCCGGTCCGGCCTGTTCCGGAAGGCGTTTAGGCTGTTTCACGATAACTGCCGTAAGCCATACCAACCTCAGATAGTGATCCGGTGAGGTCTCCTCCGCCGATGATAAAGCATGGCGTCAAAGGGCATGGTCTTGGGCTCCGGCGGCCCACCCGGCCGATGTGTCACAGCGCGGCGCAATAGGCCAGAATGTCCGGCGCGGTGCGGCACGGCAGTATCATGTCCGCCCAAGCCCCGTACAACAAACGGTTCTCTTTTTCATCCCTTAAACTGCAGACCCGTTGCCCCTCTTTCAAGGCGCCCAACACCAAATGCTGGTTGGCCAGATTGGATTCCGCGATGGGACAACCGGAATCCACCACCAGCCGGGTCTCGTTCATCAAATCCCGGGCTGCGGCAAAAGCCTGTTGACCCATATGCCGGAAAGGCTTTTCCTTGACAGCCACCACCCCGATGGTCTCGGCGATATAACAATCCACATCGTTTTCGTGAAGGATGCCGGTATAAAAGCCCAGGTTGTTTTTGGTCAGCATCCGGTAAATCCCGGTGGCTGTTCCCGCACCGCCCACCACAAATACAGAGGGCTCAATCTGATTGGAGATTTCTATTGTGCCCATAAAAGCGCTGAAACCCGCACTTTCAATGTCAAACAGGGCGGCAAAGGTCTCATGGTTCCCTAATTTTTCGGGAGAGCCAACATTCATGATTTTGCCGTCCTTGACCAGAATAGCCATATCGCAGCTTTTTAAAGCCAGGTCGATTTCATGCAGGGAAAAGATTACGGTAATGCCTTTTTCCCGGCTGAGCTTCCGCAAAATCGCCATCACATCCAGCTTGTGCTTGACATCCAGATGGGTGGTGGGCTCATCCAGAATAATCAGGTTGGGCTCTTGCGCCAAGGCTCTGGCCAGCATGATTTTTTGCTTTTCCCCGTCACTGAGCTGGTTGAAATACCTTTCCGCCAGATCCAGGGCATTGACGGTACGCAGGCATTCCCACACCGCTTCTTTATCCGCCCCGGTTAACTTCCCGAAAAATCCGGTATGGGGATAACGGCCCATGGCCGCCACCTCAAATGCGGTCAGAAAACCGGCATTCAGACGATCGGTCAAGACCACCGCCAGGGTTTTGGACAGGGTGCTGCGCTTCATACGCATCAACTCCTGACCCCCAACATAGATGGCTCCTTGAATAGGCGCCAGAAGGGCGGAAAGAGACTTCAGTATGGTGGATTTTCCGGCGCCGTTGGGGCCCAGCACGGCAATCATCTGCCCCGGCATGGCTTCCAGATTGATCCCCGCCACCACGGTCCTGTGGTCGTGCCCCACATCGAGGTCAACGGTTTTGATCATTTTCATAATTCGCTCCCTCTTTTCATCAATAGCCAGATCACGATCGGCACTCCGAAAAAGGAGGTAATGGTGCTGATGGTCAGTTCCGCCGGAGCCAGTATGGTTCTGGCGGTAAGGTCGCATAAAGCCGTTATCATCCCCCCCAGCAATATGGTGGCAGGCACCAGCAGCCGGTTGTCGGAAGTGCGCAGGGAAAGCCTGGAAATATGAGGCACCGCCATTCCCACAAACGCAACCGGCCCCGCAAAGGCAGTCACCGCGGCCGTCAGCACGCTGGAAACCAGAATAATAAAAAGGCGGAATAGTTTGGTGTTGACGCCCATGCTTTTGGCATAGTCCTCCCCCAGCAAAAAGCTGTTGAGCGGCTTGGAGATCAACAAGGCCAGGAATAAAAACGGCACGCTGATCAGGATCACCATCTTGACCTGCGGCCAGGTGAAACCCGAAAAACTTCCCAGGGACCAGATCATAAAGCCTTTTAACTTTTCGTTGTCGGCAAAAGTTGTCAAAAGACCCGTGGCCGCCGAACATAAATATCCGATCATCAACCCGATCACCAGCAGGGTGACCGGGCTGCGCACCCGGTAGGCCAAGACCAGGATAACAGCAGTGACGCCCAAGGCCCCCATTAAGGCCCCCAGAAAAAGATACATGGGCGACATGGCGGCCAGACCCAGAGTAAATCCGCCCAGGGTGACCAGGGCCATCAGCAGGGTGGCTCCGGAAGAAACCCCCAGAACGTATGCGTCCACTACGGGGTTGCGGAAGAAAACCTGCAGTAATAGTCCTGACACCGCAATGGCGGCCCCGCCCGTGATCGCCGCTAAAGAACGGGGCAGGCGGATTTTCCAAACAATCGTGGAATAAGTCGAATCATCTTGAATATGATTGACAATGATTTTGATCACCTCGGGCAGGCTGATTTTGATCGAGCCCAGGGCGATGTTTAACAAGAAGACCAAAACCAAGCCGATCAGCAACAGACCAAATATCGTAATGTTGCCGCTATGAGTCCAACCTTTTTGCTGCATAGTAACCTCCGACATCTGAAACAGCGTATCGCAACGACAGTTAAGGCAGCTTGACCAGCTTGCGGTATTGATGCCCCCCAAATGCTTCGGGGTGGAAAACCGCCGCAATATCCTCCACAAAAACATCGGTCTCGTGAAGGGTCTGCCACCAGTCCGGGGCGTAAGCCCACACCTGTCCGTTTTGAACCGCTTTAATGTCGGCAAACAAAGGATTTTCTTTGATAATCCCTTGGATGGATGCATCGTTCATGTAATTGGTGGTGGATGAATAGATCAAAATGTCGGCATCTTTGGCCATGGCATAGAAATCCTCCATACTGACCTGGGTGTCCTGCCCGGCCTTAATATTCTGAAAAACGTAATTCCCCTGGCACATTGAAATCCATTTCCCCACGTAGGAATTCACATCGGCCACATACACCTTCCCGTACCAGGAAAGGCCCCAGGCCACCTTGGGCTTGTTCAAGCCCTGGACTTTGGCGGTAGTCCGGTTGATGTTATACAGCGCGTCATTAAAGATTTTTTCCGCCTGCAATTCTTTGTTGTAAAACGCGCCGACAAATTTAATCCATTCCATACGCGCTAAAAAATCGGCTTCCGCGTTTTCATTATTCACCGCGTAGCGGATCCCCATCTCATCGAACTTCTGCATCACATGAGCATAGTTGTCGGTATAAACAAAAGCCAGTTCGGGGCTGATGGCTTTGACCAGCTCATAATCGGGAGCTTCCATATTGTCGCCCCCCACGTATTTGACGGCGCCTTGCTGCATGGCCTGGCGCACTCCCGGGACGTACCAGTACGGCTCCGATATGGTAACGGCCGACAAACTGTCCAATACCCCCAGTTGGGCCATCACCCCCACAAAACCGGCCGAGCTTGTCATGACATTGCGCAGCGGAATAGGAATGGTTTTGTCAGCGACAACCCCGACGGGAGCCGCTCCACTCCGGGGGAACAACAGCAGCCGCGAGTTTTCCCCGTCAGTCACCAGCTTGCTGCCGCCGTCCAGGTATTTAACGCGAAAACCTTTGGTATAATATACCGGCAGTTCATCCATCTGCAGGTTCAGCACGCTGCCATTATAATAGGTAGGAAATCCGAACACCGCGGCGATAAAATCCTGAGGCACGTAAATGGTGCCGTAGCTCAGCGTCGACGCCGTGGAAAGCGGGTAGGGCGTGCCGTTGACATAGACTCTGGAACCGCCTTTTTTGATGATAGCCACATTGTTCCCCCGCAGCAGAGTGGCGTTGTTGTTGGCTCCGTCCCAGGACACATGGGCGCCCAGGGCCTCACTGGCGGCCCGCAGCGGCAGCATAACGATTCCGCCGGCCACATAGGGCTGCGGACCGCTCAATGACAGCGGACGCCAGTTCACCGCGACAGTAACCTCTGCGGCGGCAGCGGGAGACGGCAAAAACATGATGACCACTGCCAGTACGGCCATCATAACTATGGCAGTCAATTTTTTTAACATAATATCCCCCCTCATTTATTATCTGTGACAGATTACTCCAGCCCCGCAATGGCTTTCATGAGATTCAAGCTTTTTTCCCGGTTGGCGTCCCCTTTGGATTTCAGGGCAACCACCTGCAGCTTGCTCTTTTGCAGGGTCGTCACGATTTCGTTTTGAACCCCGGCTTCCGCAATAACCAGATCGGGTTCAAGCTCCAAAATAGCTATGATATCCGGGTTGGCCGCTTTCCCTATGCTGGGCAGCTGGCCGGCGTCTGCCAGTGGAGCCTTCAATTCTTCCGGATTCACCGTACAAATTGATTGGCCCCCCAGGCCGTAAAACATTTCCAGCAGAGGCCCGGATATGACCGCAATTTTTTCGGGCTTTTGTTTTAAAGTAACCGTATTGTTCATCATGTCTCTAATGGTCATCGGGAATCCCTTCGAAATGGTGCTCTCTTCAGATGGAGCAGCAGCTTCCGTTTCCGGAGCGCTGTCCGGGGGTGTTTCAGGATTGGATGCGGTGACCACTGGGGTATCCGGTATTCTGTCATGAATATGCCTGTAGAACCAGGCTCCTGCCAGCAACACCAGTATAGTTATAAGGACTACGATCGACATAAAATGTCTTTTCATACCTTTCCTCCTTCAAGTCATTATTGATGCCTGGCCATTCGACCTCCATAATTGCAAAGCCGGGGCAGGGCCGGCTGGAGGTTGGGCCGGCCCTGTCCATGATCTATCTATACGGCGGTTTTTCAACTTTCATTTGATTTACAATAAGACTTGCAGCACCTTGTACAGCACTGTGGTGGCTTCAGCCCGGGTAGCATAATCCCGCGGCGCAAAACATCCCCCGTCGCGCCCTTCCATTATTTTCTCCTGAACGATGGCCGCCACCGCCAACCGGGCCCACGAGGATATGGAGTCCCGGTCTGTTATGCCGCTCAGAGCCTGACCGGCCTCGTCTTCATTTATGGCCAGGGTCTTCCCTTGCTTTTCCAGCAGACGAACCATTATGGCCGCCATTTGTTCTCTGCTCACCGGATCATTGGGGGCGAAGGTTTTGTCATCGATCCCCAGTACAATGCCATTGGAAACGGCAATATCCACCGCCTCCCGGTACCAGGCGTCTGCCGACACGTCAGTGAAGGAGAGCTGCGCCTCCGATTGAGCTTTCAAACCGGCCAGGCGCGTGACGATGGTTACGAATTCGGCCCTGGTGATCTGGGCGTCAGGCAAAAACATGCCGTTGCCCATACCGGACACATAGCCGTTGGCAGCCATGAACTCTATGATTTTTTGGGCCCAATGACCATTGATATCGTCGAAAGAAGCGGTGCTCAGCAGCAAGGCATACTTGCTGAAATGGCTGGTATCAAGGCCAATGGACTGACTGGCGGCATCATATTCGCCGCCCAGGTATTCCCAGGTTTGGCTGGTTTCATTGTAGCGATAAGCCATCACCCGGCCCTCTCCAGCGGTTTCCTGGAATCCGGCCATAACTGGGAGAATAAGCCGGGCGCCTGGAATAGACTCAACCTCCTGCCGGGTCTGGTCGCTCTGCTGCACCAGCACTTCCAGTTCATAAATATCACCGGCCAGCTTTAAATTGCTTTCAAAAGGCGCCACCTGATTCTCTATGGCCCAAGGGCTTAATTTATGGGCCTTAAAAACCACCGCGGCGGTGCCGGCATCTGTAAACACCGGGATTTTCAGGCTATCCGGGCTTAATATGAACTGCATTCCCTGAACCTTCACCACCAACGGCTTACCCAGGGCGGATATTCTGGCGAGCTGCTCCCTGCTTAAAGCCAGAGATTCCTGGCCTTCGTCAGCCTGCAATACAACCTGTCCGGTGTTATTTGCATTGCGGATGGCCGCATCCACAGCCTCGTCACTGATCACCTCGGCCGCTTCAGCCTCGACTACATTTTGGCCGCCGGATTTCTGCAGGTCTACCAGATCACTCCAGGCGGGAGGCTGCTCTCCCATACCGGTGGCATAGTACCAAATGATTTTATCTCCTTCATCAATTTCTTGTTCTTCAGCTACCCGCGTAGCCGGAGTGCCATTAACGGCAAACATCCAGCCTCCCTCTCCTGAGTTGGCCACTCCCTCAATCGAGTTGACATATTCTCCCCAGGCCCAGGTACCGGTGGTATAGTCGGCGCCGGAGGCGTCCAGAGCGCCCATTACAGTCAGACCCCAGGGATTGCTTTTTGAAACCGTAAATTCGTTCGGGCCGTATAAAAGCTCTCCACTCTGGTCCACTACTGCCATATGCACGCTCACCCCGGTTTCACCGCCACCGCCGCCACCACCGGGAGGAGAAGCTGTTACAGTCACATCACAGTAAGCCTGGTAGCCGTTATATTCAGCCTTCGCCGCCGTCTGACCGGCTTCCAGCCCCGAAAGCAGGCCATTGACGACACTGGCAAAACCGTCGTCCTCCATTGACCAGACCGCATCCGCGGTCACATCAGTGGTTTGTCCGCCACTATGATATAAAGCCTTTAGCTGTTGGCTGCCGCCGACAGAGATGCTGGTGCTGAAAGGATCGACGGTCAGGCCGGTGATCTCCTCCCAGGCGGGCCCGCTCTGGCCCATGCCGCCGGCACTATAGTACCAGACGATTTTGTCTCCGTCGTAAATATCACAACTGTCAGGAAGAGCATATATGGTCTGGTCATTGGTCGCATACATCCACCCGCTTGACCCGCTGCTGGCCACTCCTCCGATCGAGTCCACGTAATCACCATAGCTGGGCCAGTTGGCGTAGGTGTATTCAACCCCCGACGCATCCAGGGCGCCCCAGGCCGTCAGGCCCCGGGGATTGCTGGCCTCCACGGAAAAATCGTTCAGCTTGAACATCAATTCCCCGGCGGGACCGACCACCGCCATGCTCACTGTACAACTGGCGGCGGAAGCTTCCACCGTCACCGTGGCTGAGGCTTCATAGCCGTTGTAGGCTGCCGTAACCGTGGTTTGTCCTTCCTGGAGCGCGGTTAGCAGACCGCCGTCAACTGCGGCCACCGTGTCGTCATCCACCGACCAGGCCGCATCCGCAGTCACATCGGTGGTATTCCCGCCGCTCACGTATTTAGCCTGAAGCTGTACTGTTTCATCCACTTCAAGCGTCGGGTTGGCAGGGTCTATATACAATTCATCCTCTGCTTCCATCACCAGACTATAGGCAAATAGAAAAGCGGTAGCGTCCATGATATTCCGGCCGGCCCCGAAGCTGCCATCGTCATTGCGCCCATCATTTTCCAAATAGTCCAGCGCGCTGTTGCCCGCGCTGCTCCAGCTATCTGGATCCATATTCAAGGTATGTAATGTGACTATGGCTTCGCAGGCGTTTATCAGGGGATCGTCCATGCCGGGAACACCGCCCGCCGGCACAAAGCTGCCGTCCGCTTGCTGCTGGTTCTCCATCCACTCCAGAGCATTGTTGATGGCCTCTTGAACCGTATCGTCCTCACCGTCGGGATCCAAATAGTGCAAAGACCGGACGGCCTGGGCGGTGGCGATGAAGTCGGGGTAATAGTCGCCCCCGTAAACAAATCCCCAACTGTAAATATCATTGGCAGCAGTGGTGATATTCTGCTGCCCCAATATATAATCCCTGGCCTGCCCGGTATTGATCTCATTGATGAAGCCGAGTCTACCCAACAGGTCAAAGGCTGGAACATTCGAGAAAAGGCTGCTGTCAAAGCCTGTTTCGGTCTGCCTGGCCGCCAGTTTTTCCACCAGATCTTCAGCCAGGTCATCCCGCTCCAGTGCCAGGGCAGCAGCCAGATCCTGGGATAATAGTTTAGCGAGGGTAGGTTCGGAGGGGTCTGCAGCCTTTGATATGTCATCTTCAACTGCGTCACACACCAAATCAGGAAATGCTTCGCCATCGTACTCCCATTCGCCGACAGCAACGCCGGCCTCGGCCAGGACGTACAATGCATAAGAACCTACGCCATTATCGCTATTGACCATGCCATCATTCATAAAATCATCTTTAATAAACTGTATTGCGCTATTTGTCAGTGATTCTCCGGCATGTACATTACCTGCCGGAATCAGAAATGATGTGATGAAGCATAATACCAAAATCAAGCTCAACTTTTTAGATATGCTTGTACGAATACACATAGATAATTCCCCTCCCACTAAGAAATCGCATTACTAAACAATAATCGTGCCACCATCAGCCGGTTCTTGGCCCCCTTCAAGCTCATTGGGTGAATGTGTCTTATTTCTATCCCCACCGGCCTTTGGCATTACTCCCCGCCAGGCTTTCCCCTTCACACCCCCTCTGCCATAAACAAATAAAAATTCCCCGGCCGGCCACCAGGGAAACGATTTGTTTTAATGAATCCAGTCCGCCTTAAATGGCGGCTGGTGTTAAAGGCAGGTCTTCTGGCTCTCGTGTCATCCTCCTCCCACACCTTCCCACCCGTATCAGGCAGTGGCATCATGGGGATTCGTCTCCGAATACAGCGGTTCCTCCGCACCGGAATACATACCGGTTTCCCTATTCTCCTATGACAGGCACCTAAAACGTGATATGTAATTTTACATTTTGGGCCCCAAAGGCCCACAAAATAAAAAACCTCACTTTCTACAAAAGAAAATGAGGTTTGATCACCCGAAGGATGAAAGCACTGCACACAGCCCCCTTTTCCAGCGAAAGGTTTTAATGGCTACATGGCAGGCAGGTTTCCTGACTTGCGTATCTGCATCTGCTCCACCCTTCCCAAACTGTTCATTCAGTGGCTTATTGAAACAGACTCCTCGCTTACAGTGGCGCGACCGTCCGGGACTTGCACCCGGTTCCCTATTATCCTTTAACCTCCACCGATTAAAGGCACCTGGCACGATCCTTATTCAGTTATTAATATTACTATCATATTCCCAACAGAAATACAACCATAAACTGACAAAAGCAATTTCATCGCCACGGGAAGGTTCCCGCCCTGCATATCCTTCATTCGCGGTGCGGGGAATACTTGCCGCACTGGCAGGAACCGCCGGGCATAAAAATAAATGTGATAAAAATACACCAAAATAATGCCTATTACCTTATGATACACTGCGTAATTTATATCTTGAAAAGGAGCCCTGGGCGTGATCTCATGGCTTAAATTCATGATGGGTTCGCGTTTTTGAGAATTATCTTCGCCTTTTGGATGGCCGCGTACCTTGCCAGATTGCTAATAGACCTGAAGTGGCGATGGCAGAAGCGACGAAGTAGGGAAGCATATACAAGATTTGACTGCGATGAGCATCCGGCCCCCCGCTGGACCATAGCATGTGATGCCAGGTATTTAAAGCCCACAATCCGATTATTACGGCAATAATGCCCACAACAGTTTTTATTATGCTCTTTGCGCTCACCTGTATCCCTCCTTTTCCATTGTAGCAAATAATAATACAGGAGATTGACAAGTACCCCGTAAACAGATCCATCCTCTCCTTGCAGGCCTCACAGGGCAAGGTCTTCACCCACAAGAAATATTTGACCGCCGCATTTTCATTTCCGCAGATGCTGCAGCGCGTCTGACAAAGCCCCCGAACCGAACCCGGACAGCAAAAGACCCCGGCCATCAGCCGGGTTAGCTTATTTGACGTACTGTTTCCCACATGCTATCATACAATTGTAAAGGAGTTGCCGCTTTTGGTTCGGCGGTAGGTCCTAGATCAGGTTAGACCGCCTTACTCAAAAGGCGGTCATATTATTTTCTGAGCATAACGCACAGAGAAATAATTCCTAAGATTACTAAGCAGAATTGAAAC
>DHBS01000002.1:34107-35334 GCA_002398825.1 Syntrophomonas sp. UBA4922
AAGCAGAATTGAAACAATTCGCCATATGTAATCATAGGCATCACCTCCCCTCCCGGGAAAGTGATCTAACCGCCAAGCGGCAACTCCGTCTTCTATTTTAGCATACTTTTTCTGCCAATTTGCTTTGTTCGAAATCGTTCCTCCCTCATAAATCCTTGTAACAATTTTACGGGAATCCAGGATATATAGGGCGAAGTTTCAGAGGCGCCTTCAGGGTTCTGATGGCTATTCCAAAACTTCGTCATTAAAGTCCTCGGGCAAAGGCCATGATAGTCCTGCTGCTTCTGCTCTCATGAGATGATCCTTTACGGTGCTATGAGAGATCCCAAGACTTCGAGCAATCGCTTTGCTGGAATTACTGAATATATACAGAAAAATCCGGGGGTATTATTCCAGGATCCGCTACAACTGCTTTAAATTAACTGCAGGATGAAGATATGTCAGGCTATTGGGGCAAATTATTAGCCGGAAGCCAAGATGTTTGTAAAAACCCGTAGTTTTAGGCGCAGCATGGATTACTCCTCAATATCCGCGTCAGTAATTCCAACATCGTTCAAGAATTCAGATATAGTCATATCGAGGCCTCTTGAAATCCTTATCAAAGTAGCCAATTGTGGGTTTTTACTCTTCCCTTTTAAAATGCTGTCAACCGTAGACTGGGTAAGTCCAGAGAGCAGGGCTAGCCGGTTTATGCTTATTCCCCGTTCTTTGCACAACTCTTCAATTCTTATCGCTATTGCTTCACCTAAATTCATCAATTCTCATCCCAACTAACGGTTAATCGTTAGAAATAGCTTACCAAAATTTATGTCATTTAATTAACGATTCTTCGTTTACTTCTGCAGGTTGTAATTGTATAATAACCGTAACGACGAATCGTTATTATTTGGGGGAGATGGTTTAATATGGCATCGTCTATTAAGAAGCACCGCCTGCGCAAAGGCTGGAGCCAGTGTACTGCTCCCCTCTCCGGAACATATGCCGGTCGTTTTGAAGCACAAGGATTTAGGCTGGGTGCGGGACGCGGATGAGTTTGCCGATTGGCTGATGGTGCATTGGAGGCCGGAAACTTTGGTTATTGCTGTTTTATGAACCATACTGATCCTCCTACTTGGTATTAACCTGTACTTTATATACCCTTTAACCTTCGTTTATCGGCGTACCCGGCTGGTGCCGCCAAATAGAAGGCCCAAAGGCCTGACTGGCGGCGACGGCGACGATGTCTCG
>DHBS01000023.1:0-20741 GCA_002398825.1 Syntrophomonas sp. UBA4922
GATGCAGCAACCCAGACTGTAACCATCACTCTCTAATCGCCAGCACAGTCTAATACCCAATACCTGATAAACAGAGGCCCGGGCAACCGGGCCTCTCTCATTTGATGATGTAGCCCATGATCCTCTCAATTACCGGATATGGCAGGATGGGGAGATATCACCCGGCATTCCTGATTTCAAAAAAACTAAAAAATTGGACTCATTGACCAGTAGTTGAGATAAAATGCATATAAAGGCAAGAAAGTCTGAAAAGAAGCGTATACCTGGGTGAAGGAGGTACACTATGACAAGACCGATTAAAAATATCATGATTATGCTGCTAATATCCTTGTTGATGCTGTCCGCCGGGGCAGGCATGGCTCAAGCGGCAACCAGGAACTCGGTTAACCGGGTGGTGTCGGTGGGAGATGATTATCGCGGCTACCCCCGCACCGATCTTACTATTATCGAGGAAGAAGCTTTTCCAAATGGAATCCAAGCCGGCCAAACTTTTGAACTCTTGCTGCCCATGGGGGTGGAGTGGATCCGTGATTCGAACGGCACGGCCACCTACGAAAGTGAAGACATAATATGCCAGAACTGTTCGGTGGAGGCGGAATTGCGCAATGCCAGGACAGTCGAGATCACCGTCACCGCGGCCGATCCGGAGTCGGTCTCACAATTGGAGATCCCTCTGGTTTTCGCAGTCAATGATTTCTTGGGGGATATCGAGGTGACCATCGATTCTCTGGATTCTACCATAAGCGGAGGCCAATACCTGTTCGCCCAGGTGCCTTATAAACTTGTTCCGGTGCCGGAACCGGAACCCGATCCGCAACCTCAACCTGTTCAGCAGCAGCAGGCGGTTTTCACCATCGGCAGTCCCTTCTACAGCCTCGATGGTGAAGTGCAGCCGGAGATGGATGTACAGCCTTATATAAAGGAGGGGCGCACCTATCTGCCGGTGCGTTATGTGGCCTACAGTCTGGGAATAGATGAACAGAATATTCAATGGGATGGAGAGACCCGCAGCGTGGTACTTAGCAAGGGTGACCAAAAGGTGCAAATCTGGATTGGCAGCAGAGCGCTTATTCATAACGGAACTTTATCCGATATGGATGTGGCTCCGGAGATCTGGCAGGGGCGCACCATGCTGCCGATTGCCCATGTTGCCGAAGCCTTTGGCGCCGCAGTAAAGTGGGATCCGGTTGTGCGTTCAGTAACCATAGTTGTGAACAGCCCCGAATAGGGGTTATAAAGCGCAATATGCCTCGGTTTCGGGTTGTATAGGGGAGTTGACCGGCTGGTCGGTTTGCGGCTATAATCAGAATACATATCGTGCCAGGAAGGATGGTTTTTGTGCACAAAAGGGTTATTATACTGATGCTGGCAGCCTTTCTAATCTGCAGTATCATTTCACCTGCTATTGCCGGGGACGAAGCTGTTCAGCCCCGGGGGTTGACCATAGAACAAGCGATCGATATGGCTCTTACCCACAGCAAGTCTATCCGGCAAGCCTCTTATGATGTGAACCGCAGCGAAGAGGTGCGCGATAATCTGGCTCAGCAGTTGGATTATGTGCCTCGCGGCCAGACCGATTATGCCACCGGTCAATTGTATACCGGTTTGGTAACCTCGGATATGTACTATCGCATGGCCCAAAAAACCCTGACCATGGAAGAAGACAAGGTCATGCTGTCAGCCTACAAAGCCTATACCGATGTCATCAAGGCCGGGCAGGAGCTGGAATACGCTCAGAAATCCTTCAATCAGGCCGCCTGGCTGCAGAACGTGGCTTACCTGAGCTATGAGCAGGGTATGATCAGCCAATACGACAAAACCGCTGCCGAAGTGCAATATCAGGCCGCTCAAAACAGCTTGAACACCGCCCGGCAATCGCTGGATAACGCTTTCCTGACCTTAAACCAGTTGATCGGCCTGGATCCTGGGGAGAGTCCCACACTATTGGATAAACCGGCTTTTGAAACCCTGGAACCGGTAAATATGGATGAAAAGATCGCCAAAACCCTTAATGCCAGCCCGTCGGTCTGGCTGGCCGAACAGGCGGCCAAAATCGCCGAAACCCAGTTGGATTTATATGATTTCACTTATCAGGGGCAGGATCCTTATGAAGTCAAGGAAGTCGATGTCAGCAAGGCCAAACTCAGTGCCCAGGATGCCAAAGAACAGATGAGCCAGTTTATCCGCACCCTGCATAACAACCTTTTGACCATGGAACAGGGCTATGCTTCGCTGCAGGAAGCAGTGAGACTGGCCCAGGAAGACCTGCGCATCAAAAAACTGAAACATGAGATCGGGCTGGCGACCAGGACTGAGGTGCAGGCGGCTGAACTGGCTCTGCAGGCTCAGCAGAAATCGTTGGATGCCCTGGCCTTCCAGCATGAAGCCTGGAAACTGGTCTTCGATAAGCCCTGGACCTTCAGCGTGATGATGGGATCAACCTCGACTTCCGCAGCCAGCGATACGGTTCAATGAGAAAATTTATTAAAATCAGTCGAAAGATTAACCGGCTTCTGGCCGGTTATATTTTTGGGAATTAAAGGAATAGAATGTCCCGGTGGTGAATAGAGTGAGACAACTGCACAAATATAGAAAGCAAACAGGAGGCTCCATTGAAAAAATACTTTAAAGCTATGCTGCTGACCCTGGTATTCCTCTTGGGCATTGTCTGTCACGGCCTGCCTTTGCAGGCCGCCGAAGATGTCCGTCAGGAAGTGGTGGATATTATACAGGAATACTACCCTTACCCGGTGGAGCCCGGGATTTTGCAGCGGACCTCGGCCAAGGCGGTGGTCGAGGGGCTTAATGATCCTTTCAGTGACTACCTGACGATGGATCAGTACAATGGTTTTATGCAGAGTCTCGACGGCTCTTTCGCGGGAATAGGCATATTTGTGGAAATGCAGCCCCAGGGAGTGTTGATTACCGACACCCTTCCGGATTCTCCGGCACAACTGGCCGGTTTGCGGAGAGGCGATATGATTATATCCATAAACAATCAATCATTGGCCGGTCTTACCATGCAGGAGGCTATGGATCGCCTGCAGGGCAAGGAAGGCAGCCAGGTACTGCTCACCGTTATGAGGGAAGCCCGGCAGTTTGATATGCGTTTGAAAAGGGCTTTTCTGGCTCTCCCGTCAGTGCGCGGGCTGCAGATGGAGCATCGGGTAGGGTATGTGGCGGTTTATAGCTTTGGCAGCAATACCGCCACCGAACTTGAACAGTATATCAGAGCCATGGATCCGGACACCGACCAATGGATACTGGATTTACGCGGCAATGGCGGCGGATACCTTTTTACCGCCGCCGAGGTGGCCGGATACCTGATGAGTGTCAACAATATGGTGGCTCTGAAGCAAAAGAATGATTGGCTTGAACTCCCGGTGGTGGCTCAATCCACCATTATCGATGAACCTGTTGTCCTGCTGGTAGACGGTTACAGCGCCAGCGCCTCGGAATTATTGGCGGCTGCCTTAAAAGATTACCGGCGGGCGCTGCTGATCGGTGAGAACACTTATGGCAAAGGCACTATGCAGCAGAGCTTTACTCTCTCCAATGGAGACATATTACACCTGACCATTGCCGAGTTCTATTCTCCTTTGGGCAATAAAGTGCATCAGACCGGAGTGAAGCCTGATCTGGAAATAAAATCTGATCAGGCTTTGGATGCGGCCTGGTTATTGTTATCCCGGCCCGTTGGAGGCAGCAGTCACGCCTACATCACAGTCGGGGGAGAGAAGTGCCTGATTGATTTGCAGATGGCCCGTAGCGATCAGTACTGGGAAGCGTGGGATAGTGTAACCCAAAATCTCGACAAACTCAGTGTGGAGTGCGGAATAAACTCAGCAATGCACACTGTCAACCTTTCCCGGGCTGACGTAGTCAGCCGTTGGCCGGTGTATTATCCTGATTACCGCCTGGCAGGAGAATACTATAACCTTGACAAAAATCAACCGGTTTCCGTTGAAATTCAGGGCCTGGATCCAAGCTGGCCTGAGTTTAAGTCCGCTTTTGAATTGATTGACAGCCAAAGCGGGGAGCGCGTATCCTTTGACATCTCCCCCGCGGGAACTGCGCTGTCACTGCAACCCCTGGAAAGCGTTAACGGCCATGAATACTGGCTGTTGTGGCACGGCAGTCCCTCTGCCCATGGCCCTGCTGCAGACTCAGCCCGGCCTGCCATTGCCATTTTACACTACGACAATTAGAAAACCGCTCTCTCCATAGCTGGAATAGTTGTATTTAAAGCCAGCTTAAAGGTATAATTTTGATATACCGACCAGCCGGTCGGTAATGGAGAGAAGCGGAGGGTTTTTTGTGAATAAAAGGTGGAAATGGACGGTTTGGTTCTTCCTGGCGGTTCTGATGGTCTCGCTCCTTAACGGCTGCCAGGCCTCCCAAGAGGTGGCCAAAGAAATCGAATTAACCGTAGAGGTAACGGCTGCGCAAAATCAGTATATTGCCAGGACGGCACGCTATGCCGGCAAAATCCGGGGAGCTAACGAAGCCCCGGTAACAGCCAAGATGGCGGGCAGAGTGACTCAGATTCTGGTTCAACCGGGGGATCGGGTAGCAGCGGGACAAACTCTGGTGGTACTTGACAGCACTGGCTTACAAGCAGCCCTTAAGCAGGCTGAAGCCATGGTGGCATCTACCCGGGCTCAAATGGCTTCCAACCAGTTGCAGCTGGAAAACGCCCGTCTTAACTATGAACGCATGCAACAACTTCACCAAGCCGGCGCTATTGCGGACAACGCCCTGGAGGCGGCCCGTCTGCAATACGAAACCCTGCAATCCGGGGCTGTAGAGGCCAGTGTGGCCTCGGCTGAAGCCGCCCGGCTCAGTCTTCAGGATCAACTCAACAACTGCAATCTGACCGCACCCATCAGCGGTATGGTGGGAAGCATCGCGGTTTCTCTGGGTGACACCGCCAGCCCGCAAAGCCCGGTTGCGGTTGTCAGCGACACTTCCCGGCTGCAGGTAGAGGTCCTGGTCAGTGAAGCAGACATAAACTTCATTCAGACCGGAAGCAAAGTCAATGTATACATATCTTCCTTAAGCTCCCAGCCATTTTCCGGCACGGTTGTCAGCGTGGACCCGATGGCCGATGTTGTTAAACGCAATTTCACCGTTCAAGTGGCACTGGATGAGGCTCAGCCGCAAATACGCCCCGGCATGTTCGCCGAGGTGGTAATGGCAACCGAGCAGGCTGAAAACACCCTGTGTGTGCCTATAGAAGCGGTCATAGCCCGTGGGGATAAGAGTGTGGTCTATACCGTGGATGCGGAGAACCGGGCCCATCCCCTGGAGGTTAAAACCGGCATCTCCAGTGATCGGCTCATCCAGATTACGGAGGGGCTGGAAGCGGGAACGCCGGTTATCGTCCAAGGTAATACCCTGGTGTCAGACGGGACCCTGGTAAGGGTGGTGGCCGGGGAGGAAAAGGTATGAAACTGGTAGACTTTTCGATCCGACGCCCGGTAACCATGGCTATTCTGGTTGTAGTAGTCGCGATCCTGGGATTCTTTACCTATTCACGTTTGTCCGTAGACCTTTATCCTGATATGGAGATCCCGGTGGTTGCGGTTATGAGCTCATATAGCGGAGCCGGCCCGCAAGAAGTGGAAAACCAGGTAACCAAGCCTCTGGAAAGCGCCATAGCCAATGTAGGCAGTATAAAACAGGTTGATTCAGTATCCTCTGAAGGCAGTGCGATCATCATCGTGCAATTTGATTGGGGCATCAATGTCGATAACGCTGCCCAGGAAATCAGCGAGAAGATTACGTTTGTAGAAGGGATCCTTCCCGACACTGCCACCAAACCAATGGTGGTTAAAATGGACCCCAACATGATGCCGGTGATTCAGATAGGGATAAGCGGGGCCGCCGACCTTACCCAGCTGCAGGCGGTAGCTGAGGATGTGATAGAACCCCGCCTGGCCAGGATTCCCGAGGTGGCTTCCGTAATCATTACCGGGGGCAGTCCCCGCGAAGTGCATGTTGATGTAGATCCGGTCAAGCTGGAGAATTATGGCCTGACTCTGGCCCAGGTGAGCCAGGTTTTGCAGATGGAGAATTTCAATGTTTCCGGGGGCAAAGTGGTGCGCGGCGGCCGGGAAATGTACGTGCGCAACCTGCAGCAATTTGAATCCCTGGATGATATCAGGCAGGTGGCCATCAATACTGCTGACGGGCGTACGGTGCACTTAGGCGAAATTGCCGCGATCAGTGATACTATTCAGGACTCATCCCAGTTTACCCGGGTAAACGGGCTCCCCGCAGTGGGTGTTCACTGCCTTAAACAGAGTGACGCCAACACGGTAAAGGCCTGTGAAGCGGTCAAAGTGGAACTGGAAAAGATAAAGCAGGAATTGAATATGGATCTGGATATTGCGGTGGTTATGGACCAGTCCCAGTATATCCAGCAATCTATTCAAAGCACGGTGAGGATGATTCTGGAAGGATCCCTTCTGGCCATGGTGGTATTGTTTCTATTCTTGCGCAAAGCTCGCAGCACCTTGATCGTCTTTACCTCCATCCCGCTTTCTATCATCGCCACCTTTGTGGTCATGTATTTCAGCAATTACACTATCAACCTCATTACTATGGGCGGATTAGCCCTGGGGCTGGGGCGTATAGTGGACGACTCCATCGTGGTGTTCGAAAATATCTTTCGCCACCGCTCGCTGGGTTTATCTTCTTATGAGGCGGCCCGCAAAGGGGCCTCACAGGTTGGCAATGCGGTTATCGCAACCACATTGACGATTCTGGCGGTGTTCCTCCCCATGGCATTTGTGGAGGGCATTGCTTCGATCCTTTTTAAACCCCTGGCCATGACAGTGTGTTTCGCTATTTTCTGTTCGTTGATCGTGGCCTTAACCATTATCCCCCTGTTGTCTTCACGCTTGTTGACGAATCAGGTTATGGCCGCCCGGCCCGATCCCCGCAACCCGGTTTCCCGGCTGATAAACCGTTTAGGGGAATGGATGGACGGCTGGGGAGACCGCTATGAGGTCTTGCTGGGTAAAGTCCTGGCTCGAAGGCGGGTGGTGGTGATTGGAGTCACTATTGCCATGGTGGCCGCATGTGCGGCTATACCTCTGGTGGGGGCGGAATTCATTCCCGGTATGGACTCCGGGGAAATCTCCATAAATATTCAGACCGACAAAGGCAATCAATTGACAGAAACCGACAAGATTGCAAGACTAGCGGAGGAAAAATTGCGCGAGTTCCCCGAGGTACAGACCATTTTCAGCAGTGTCGGCAGCTCGGAGGGCATGACCATGAGTTTGGCTTCGGGAACTGATAGCGCTACATTGTATGTCAAGCTGGTCCCCAAAGGGGAACGCCAGAACGATGTAAATACTATCGCCGAACGGATGCGCACCTCGCTGCAGGAAATCGCCGGCGCCAAAATAGAGGTCTCAGCTGCTGACGCCGCTTCCATGATGGGATCCACCAGCGCCATAACAGTGCAGATTCGCGGAGCGGATCTCGAGGTTTTAAAACAACTTTCCGAACAGGTTGCGGCGATTGTCCGCCAGGTCCCGGGGACCCGCGAGGTGGTCTCCACCCTGACTGAAGGCAAACCCGAGCTGCAGATTCACATTGACCGCGCCCGGGCTGCCGCTTTCGGCCTGACCCCGATGCAGGTCTCCAATGAGATCAGTTCGGCCATGCAGGGAAAGGTGGCTACACAATACCGGGTGGACGGTCAGGAGGTGGACGTAAAGGTCGGTTTCAAACCCAGCTCAGAAAAAGACATGGATTATCTGACCAACCTTTCTATAATGAATCCCGCCGGGATTTTGGTAAAATTATCCTCGGTGGCTACCTTTGAGATTGCACAGGGTCCCATAGCCATTAACCGGGTGGACCAGGTGCGCAGCGCTCTAGTCAGCGGAGACTTGTTTAACCGGGATCTGAACAGTGTAATGCAGGATATTAAAGCCAGGGCAGATGAAATTGACCTTCCCGCGGGCTACAGTATCGAATATGTAGGCACTGACCAGGAAATGATCGAGACTTTCATCAACCTGGCCATGGCACTGATACTGGCCATAATCCTCTGTTATTCGGTTATGGCTATCCTTTACGAATCATTCTTCGATCCCTTTGTAATCATGTTCTCGGTACCCACAGCCTTTATTGGAGTGGTGCTGTCCCTGCTTCTGACCGGAATCCCTTTGAGCGTACCGGGTTTTATCGGGGTGATCATGCTGGTCGGCATCGTGGTGGCCAATGCCATCGTATTCGTGGATTATTTGAAGCAGATGCGCGAGGAGGGCATGGAGCGTGAAGAGGCCATTCTGGAAACCGGCCGGGTGCGGCTGCGGCCCATACTTATGACCGCCCTGGCTACCATACTGGCAATGCTGCCTCTGGCCCTGGGGATCGGCGAGGGCAGCGAATCCCTTCAGCCCCTGGGCATAGTGGTAATTGGCGGACTTCTGGTTTCTACCCTGGTGACCCTGGTATTGGTACCGGTGGTCTATGCCATATTTGACGACTGGTTGTCTGCGTTTAAAGCCAGAAGAGCCTCTAAAAAGGCCGCCAGCTCTCCCCCGGCCTAAGCCGGGAGCGATGGGGCCGGCGAGGCTTTCCGGGCAGTCCGTGAGGATGAATATGGTCTTGAAGTATGAAAGGTTGAGGAAAGGAAATGAAGGGGAAGTGCATAGAAAACTGAGCAAACGGGAGGCCATAATCGAGGCGGCCATACAGGTGTTCTCCCGCAAAGGCTATCATAATACCCGCATAGAGGAAATCGCCATACAAGCCGGGGCCGGCAAAGGCACTATTTACGAATACTTCAGCAGCAAGTTGGAGCTTTTCCATGAAGTATTATTTACCGGCTGGCGTAATTTTGAGGAGAATATCCCCTTGGAACAAATCGAGAATATGTCCGTACAAGAGCAACTGCACCGCACTATCAGCGCACACTTACGCTATTTTCTGGAAAACCGTCAACTGGCCCGGGTAAGTTTCTGGGAGGTAGAGGCGGTGGATCAGGAATTGCTGGCTTGGACCCTTAAGATAAAAGCTGAAAAAGAACAGCAGATGCAGGCCTTGATGGAAAAGGGCATAGCCCGGGGAGAACTCAGAGATGACCTGGATCCCAGTGTGATCAGCCGCATGGTCTGCGCCTTGATTCCCTATTTTGCCGGCTGCATAGTCATGAACGATGTTGAATTAGATCCCCAGGAGCTATCAAAGCAAATCACTGGTGCTATCATCAACGGTATTAGAAAATAAGCGCAGCGAATAAGAACCAGTAATGGGGAGGTTCCTTTATTCTTAGAGTAAAGGAACCTCCCCTATCGCTTCCTTTTGACTTGATTCTGGGAATGTATTACTATGATGCTAATCAATAGGTAAGCTCAGGAGGTGTGGTAGTGGAAAATAATCTGGCAGAAAAGGCCCGCAAGCTATTAAATGCCAACTTGATTTCCACAACGTTGAGTACGGTTGATGAAGAGTACAATGTCAACGTAGCGGTTTTGACAGTATTAGAAATGATTGGTGATGACCGCATCATTTGTGCGCGTTTTGGCGCTGACCGCACCTATGCTAATTTAAAGCAGACCGGAAAAGGGGTATTCCTGGTCTTGGTGACTGATGAGGGGCAGCAGACCAAAGACGGCGTCAGGGTTTATGTGGAACTGGAAGACGACACCACCGGCGGCGAGTATTTTGAACGCTTGCAGCGCAAGCTTGCTCAAACTCTCTACCGCCAGTTCCCGCTCAAAAACTGTCTGGTCTTCAAAATTACCGCCATTGTGCCGGTTTCAACCTTAAAGAAATAGAAGTACTATTGATCATTACATTGAGGCTACAGGAGGAATCATAGTGTATTTAGGCAAAGTCATGGTCGTCTTTGGAACTCGCCCCGAGGCCATAAAAATGGCTCCGGTGGTTAAAGAGCTGCAAAAGGTGCCGGATATACATACCGTTGTGACCGTAACCGCGCAGCATCGGGAGATGTTGGATCAAGTTTTGCGCCTGTTTGAAATCCAGCCGGATTACGATCTAAATCTGATGGAAACCCGTCAGGATTTATTCAGCATTACCATAGGAGCCTTAAGCGGATTAAAGGAGGTTCTGGAAAAGGAGAAACCGGACCTGGTAATAGTGCACGGGGATACCACTACTACCCTGGCGGCATCATTAGCGGCCTTCTATATGCGCATCCCGGTGGCACATGTAGAAGCCGGTTTGCGTACCCGCAACAAGTACTCTCCTTTTCCTGAAGAGATGAACCGCACCCTGACCGGTCGCCTCACCGAATTACACTTCGCCCCTACAGACACCTCCCGCGAAAACCTTCTGGCCGAGGCCACCGCCGAATTCAAGATATGGGTCACCGGTAACACGGTTATTGATGCCTTACTCAGCATTATTAAGGATGATTATCAGTTTGGCCGGGAATTTGACGGCATCGACATGAGCAAGCGGCTGATTTTAGTCACCACCCACCGCCGCGAAAACTGGGGCGAAAGGATGCGCGAAATATACCAGGCGTTGCTGGAGCTGGTCGAAGAGTTTCCTGACATCGCGGTAGTCTTCCCGGTGCACAAAAATCCTGTCGTCCGCAGCATAGCAGAAGAGATGCTGTCCGGCAAGCCCCGCATACACCTCCTGGAGCCTCTCGATTATGAACCCTTTGCCCATCTCATGAACATATCTTACCTGGTTGTCACCGATTCAGGCGGCTTGCAGGAAGAAGCTCCGGCCCTGGGCAAACCGGTTTTGGTGTTGCGCGATACTACCGAGCGCCCTGAAGCCGTCACTGCAGGCACTGTCAAATTGGTAGGCACCAGCCGCCGTAAAATATATGAAGAGACCAAAAAATTGTTATCCGATCCTCGTGAGTACGACAAGATGGCCCGGGCTATCAACCCTTACGGTGACGGCAAAGCAGCCCGCAGGATTGTGCGGGAATTGATCAGCTTTCTTTATGTGCGCATTGGAGCGCAGGTCTGAAGCAAAGCTTAACCCGCAGTTGCCGAAGAAGAGTTCTGTATCAATTCATACTAATCCCTTCTAAAGGGTGGTAAACTTCGTTTAGCGGCTTCTGGGAGGAATTCAGCTCACGCATTTATTGAGGAGGAGAAAGATGACGCCAATACATTTTGGAACCGACGGTTGGAGGGCTATTATCGCTCGGGATTTCACCTATGCAAATTTAAGAATGGTGGCTCAAGGAATCGCCGCTCATATAAATAGTGGAACCGGACCGCGAAAAAGCGTGGTAATAGGTTATGACAACCGCTTTATGTCGCCCGAGTTCGCCCAGGAGTGCGCGCGCATCCTGGCCGGAAACGGGATCAAGGTTCATATGTTGATAAACCCCGCCCCCACTCCCCTGGTAGCTTTTGCAGTGCGCCATCTGGAATGTAGTGGGGGTATAGTGATTACTGCCAGTCACAATCCCGCCCACTATAATGGAGTCAAATTTATTCCGGCTTATGCCGGGCCGGCCCTGCCTGAGGTGACCCAGTGTATAGAAACCGAGATCAACAGGGTAGCGGAAGGCGCCAAAATATATGAAATAGATCTCAAGGAAGCGGCTCAGTTGAGTTTGATTGAGGAAATTGAACTGGATAACGCCTACCTTACCCATCTTGACAAGCTTCTCCGCCGGGAGCATTTCAAAGCCAAGAGCCTCAAGGTGGTTGTGGACCCGATGTATGGAGCCGGAATGGGATTTCTGGAGCAGTATTTGACCCGACTGGGCATCGAAGTAAAATCTATACACAATCATCGTGACGTGATGTTCGGGAATATTGTTCCCGAGCCGGTGGAACGGAATCTGTTCGATTTGCGCCGTGCGGTAGTCAGTTATAACGCGGATATAGGATTGGCCCTGGACGGGGATGCCGACCGTTTTGGCATCGTTGACCAGGAGGGCAGATTCATAAACGGCAACCTGGTTATAGCCCTGCTTTTGGATCACTTCCTTAAAACTCGGACGGTGAGGGGGCCGGTAGTGCGTACCGTAGCCACCACTCATCTATTGGATCGTATCGCCAAACTGAATGGTTTACAAGTCATCGAAACCCCGGTGGGATTCAAATATGTCAGCCAGGCCATGCGTGAGTACAACGGCCTCCTGGGTGGTGAAGAAAGCGGCGGTCTGAGCGTCTGGGGCCATGTTCCGGAAAAAGACGGCATACTGGCTTGCCTCCTGGCAGTAGAGATGATGGCTTACAGCGGAAAAAGCTGTGCTGAATTGACCGAAGAGCTTTACCGGGACTATGGGCGCCTGGTTAATCGCCGCCAGGATGTGTTATTTACCCAGGGACGAGAACCCCTGCTCAAAGAGCGGTTATCAGCTTTTCGTCCTAAGACCATATCAGGGCTGAAAGTCCTATCGATAACCGATCAGGAAGAGATGCGCTGGTCCCTGGCTGATGACAGCTGGCTGTTGGCACGCTTCTCAAATACCGAACCGGTTTTGCGAATATATACTGAAAGCGCCGATTTGCAGAGCTTAGAGGCCATTGAGAAGGCTTTCTGTGAGGCTCTGGAAATAAATAATTAGGTCTGGTACAAGATTCCTTCATCATATAAAATTTATGAAGAGTAGGAAGAGGAATTTTTATGAATAACGACGAAAGTTCTATAGACAGCGAAAATTTAGGATCGAATGAATTGAATCAACTGGATTTGATTCTTGTTCAAATTATTAACACCATGGAGCAAAGCCGTGGTGATATTTTTGACATATCCGAAGAGAGCCGCAAGCAATGTATTCGCCTGGAGGTGGAGATGGAAGAACTCACTCTGGAAGCCGGGCGGATCATTGATGAGGTGCAAAAAAATGAAAAACTCGAACGGCTGGCTCGTTTGCGATTAATGGAAGTGAGCCGAAATTTTCGCTCCTACTCGGAAATTGATATCAAGAAGGCTTATGAGAGCGCGCGTGAACTGCAACTGAGGCTGTTGGACCTGCGTCAAAGCGAAATGTACCTGCGCAGGAGGCGTGAGGAGCTTACCCGCCACATCAACAAATTTCAGGCTATCAATCAAAAAGCGGAAAGCTTTCTGAGTTCCACCGGTTTTGCCCTCAAGATTCTCAAGGGAAATGTCGAAAGGATAAACGAAACCATAGAAGATTCCCACAGGAACAGGCAGCTGGGCATCTGGATCATACAATCACAAGAAGCCGAAAGGCGTAGAATTGCCCGGGATCTGCATGACGGCCCGGCGCAGAATTTGGCGGGTATGATGATCCGTTTGGATCTCATTCAACACCTGTGGGGGGATGATATCAACCGCATATATGAAGAGATTGAAAATATCAAGCAGATGGGATCAGAGAGCCTGAGCGAGATCAGACGCATTATGTTCGACCTGAAACCTTCTCTGCTCCACGAAGATGATTTCTGTGCCACCTTGAGCGACTTCTTCAGGGACTATGGCGCCAAATACGATTTGGATATCGACTTTGTGGTTTTCGGCGAGAAGAAGAAATACGATATGTCCCTGGAAATCGCCCTGTTTCGAATGGTTCAGGAGTCCATAACCAACATCCGCAAACATTCGGGGGCCAATAAAGTACTGGTTAAAATGGAAGATAAAGGCCGCAGCCTGACACTGGTGATAAAAGACGAAGGCCGCGGGTTCGATGTGGGGAGAACCGCGACCAAATCAGAGAGTTACGGGATAATGGGCATGAAGGAACGGGTCGAATTGCTGGGCGGCGAAGTGGAGATAATCTCGGCGCCCGGCAAGGGAACACAGGTTATCATAACTGTGCCGCTGGAGGGAGATGTCAAGGATGGACAAAATAAAAGTTGTAATAGCGGATGACCATGTGCTAGTTAGGGAGGGCCTGCGCAAGCTATTAGAGTTGGACAAAAGCATTGAAGTCATCACCGAGGTGGGCGATGGTCAGGGCGCTATCAACATAGCCCGCAAAGAGAAACCGGATATCATCTTGATGGATGTTAATATGCCAGGCACCAACGGGGTGGTAGCTACGCAGGTTATTAAAAGGGAGATCCCTTCGATTCGCATTATCGCCTTGACAATCTACGAGGATGAAGAGGTTGTAGAGATGGTCAGAGCAGGGGTTTCCGCTTATGTCCTCAAAGATGTGGCTGGCAGCGAGCTAATTGACACCATTCATCGTGTTATCGACGGCGAAATCGTAATTCATCCCCGGGTTGCCAACCGGCTGGTCAAAGAATTGACCCGCAATGAAAAGAAAGAAGATGATGTCAAGCTCACCAAACGGGAGAAAGATGTCCTGACCTTGCTGGTGAAAGGCAACTCCAACAAAGACATGGCAGACACTCTCTTTATCAGCGAAAAAACAGTAAAGAACCACCTAACCAGTATTTTCCGCAAACTTAATGTAAAAGATCGAACTCAAGCGGCCGTTTATGCCCTACGAAACGACATAGTGGTAGACGAAGAGGGCGAAGCCTAGTAATACCAGGAATGATTCGGCCTCCGGAAAGCATATTATGTACAAAATAGGCTTGAAGGAGGTTATTTACATGGCTTTCTTCTTAAAATTAATGGTGTTTTCTGTATGGGTAGTCATAATGGCGGCTTTGATTATAGGCAGTATCCAGTGTTCCAAACGCTTCAGACGGGGCCGCCGCTACGAAAAAATTAAACCGGCCGGAGAGAAGGAAAACGGTCGGTTTTTTTTCCTGCCAGCTTACATGGACATGCCGGGAGAACCCCTCTTTTATAATTAAGCCGTTCTATTTCCTGGAAGCTTGATTTACCCATACAATTTCCTATTAAGCTGTATTATGATTAATATATGTTTTGTCGTAGGGTAAGAGGCGCCATACGACCGGATTTCTATTGTTGGCGGAAAGGAGGGGGTTGGGTGTTAAATCTGTTGATGGATATTCTCTTTCCTGAAAACGTATGCTGCGTGTGCAGAGAACCGGGAAGGTTCTCTAGCCGTCGTCCCTGGTGCGAAAACTGCGCCCAAGAGATGCAAAAAGCCCAAACCTGCCTGCCGATCTGTGATTTATGCGGTAAGTATTTGGATACCGAAGAGGTGCTTTGTCATGACTGCCGGGTCAATTCGCCCGGTTTTCACATAGCCCGGGCAGTAGGCCCATATGATAAAGACGGCTACCGCATTGCCATTAAGGTTTTAAAATTCCTGGGCCGCAAATATCTGGCCGGGCAAATGGGCCGGCTGATGGCCGAAGTGGTTAAGAACGAGTCCCGATTCTGGCCGATAGATGTCATTATTCCGGTTCCCGCTTCCCTGGGCAGCTTAACCCAGCGCGGTTTCAATCAGACCGAGCTGCTGGCCCGGCATATTGCCCGGCATTTAAAGCTGCCCATGGATAATAACATGCTGCTGCGGGTCAAGGAAACCCCTGCCCAAAGGGAATTGACCAAAGAGGAACGAGAGAAGAACCTGCTCTGCGCTTTTAAAGTCAGAGATCCGCAGCGCATAAAAGCAAAGAATATTCTGCTGGTTGACGATGTATATACTACAGGGTCGACTGCCCGAGAGTGTACCCGCAGCTTATTGCGGGCCGGGGCTGCCCGGGTTTCGGTGATAACCTGGGCAACCGGTAAAGGTTTCTAGGCAGCAGGAGGGAGATTGCCATGGCAGACTTGAAGAATTGCAGACAATGTGGACGGGTTTTCGCCTCCCAGGGAAGCAGCTTGTGCCGCAAGTGCCTCGATAATGTCGATAAAGAATTCGCTATTGTGCGCAGATATGTGCGCGACCACAATGGGGCAGACGTTATCGAAGTTTCCCAGGCTACTGGCGTTAAGGAAGAAACCATTTTGCAGTTTTTGCGCGAAGGCCGTCTGCTTTCCCGTGGATTTGTGGCCAGTCTTAAGTGTGAGCGCTGCTCGGCCAAAATTGACGCCGGGCGTTTTTGCACCAAGTGTTCTTATGAATTGAACCAGCAGCTGCAGGGGATTATGCCCGCCGCAGCGGAAAAAGCAAAAACGCTCCCTACGGGGCGCGAACAAATGCATATCTATAAAATCGACAAATAAAACCCAGCTAAAAAACCGCTTTATCAGAAATGGCTAAAATAATGAGATAGAGCTAATAATATGCAGTAAAAGCCTGAAAAACTTCCGTTACCCGGATAAGGATATCAATGTTTTTATACGAGTTAGAAAATAGCTAGAAGTATGAGGTGGGAACTATGATAATTTCTAAAACTCAGGTACAAAACATACTTAAAACTTACGCCCGGGATTATAAATTAACCCCGGCCGACACGGCGCGCAGCCAGGGCGTGGCCAAACAGGATGAGCTGATGATTTCTGAGGCCAGCCGTCTCAAGCAAAAGGCGATGCAAGCGGTCAAACAAACCGATGATATCCGTATGGATAAAGTGACCGCATTGCAGCAAAGCATTTCCACCGGAACCTATACTCTGGCAGACGATGAAATTGCGGAGAAAATCATTCAAAGAGCTATCGTAGATAAGCTCGTTTAGAAGTGGTGCGCTATGGAAAAACAATGCCTCGAGCTGATAGAACTCCAGGATAAAGTTAATGAGATGGTTGAAAAGCTGGTAATCCTGGCCAGCGAAAAAAAGAAGCTCGTTATTCAGGGGAATATTAAAGAATTGGATAACTTGATTCGTGAAGAGGGCATCGTCATTTTGGAATTGGAAAAATGGGAAGGTGCCCGTTTTCGCGCCCAGGGCGGTTTGTACCCGGAACACCCGGGATTGGATTCTCAACAACTGTTGAAATGGGTGAGAGACAATTGCCCGCATCTCGCTGCTCTTATGCAGGACTCCATAAGCAGGCTGGAAATCAGCCTGGGGTGCTTAAAAACCTTGAATCAGCACAATAATGAACTCTTGCAGCAGTCCCTGGATCATATCGCTTTTCTGGAAGCGGCCGTGGTGGGCGATCAACCCGGAACCTATTCAGAAAAAGGCCTGCAAGCAGAAAACATGAGAGCCAGAATCAACCTCCTCGACCGCAAAATATAAATTCGACCTTGGAAAAGAGGGATACAAGGTGTCGATAGGATTTCTTGGATTAGAAATAGGCAAGCGGGCCATAACCGCGCAGCAGACCGCTTTGACCATCACCGGCCACAACATTGCCAATGCCAATACGGTTGGATACACCCGGCAGGTGGCTCAGATGGAAACCACCACGCCATATTGCACCCCGTCATTGCAGACCGCAGTAGGGGTGGGGCAGATTGGAACAGGCGTCGCGGTGGGCACTATTGAGCGCATCCGCGAAGAGTTCCTGGACAATCAGTATCGCAACGAGAGTAAGGCCGCCGGTTACTGGCAGAGCATTTCCGAATCCATCAGTAAATTGGAGGTCATCATTAACGAACCTTCAGATTCCGGGTTAAGGGAGGTAATGGACCAATTCTGGGAAGCTTGGCAGGATCTGGTCAGCAACCCGGAAAATGATTCCACCCGCACAGTCGTGGCTGAGAGGGGAGCCACTCTGGCAGACACTTTCAACCACACCTATCGCCAGCTGGTGGAACTGCGCGACGATGTGAATTCTATCCTGGAAACCAGGGTCCAGGATATTAATTCCATGGCAGAACAGATAAAGGATTTGAATAAGCAGATCCTGGCCATCAATGTGTCGGGGCAACAACCCAACGACTTGTTGGACAGGCGTGATCTGCTTTTGGATCAGCTCAGCAAGATCGTGGACATTAGCGTCCATCAGGAGTCTAATGGCACCATTGCGGTTCAGCTGGGGGGGCGAACCCTGGTCCAGGGCCTGACTTACAGTACTCTGGATACCGAAGCCGATGCCAATGGCATGCAAATGATTGTTTGGAAAGACACCCGGGTGAAAACACAGATCAGCGGGGGAGAATTGAAAGGCCTCCTGGATGTGAGGGGGGCCACTCTGCTTCCGGCCGATGCCTCTTCCGACTACCGGGGTCTGGTTCCCGAAATGATAGACAAGCTCAACCGGCTGGCCATGGCCATTGTACAGGAAACCAACCAGCTGCACCGGCAGGGCTTCAGTCTTATCAATAAGACCGGTACTCCTGACGGCGCCAATTTTTTTGCTGAACCGGCCGACCCCGGCACAGTCAGCGATTGGGCGCAATATATGAAGGTGGCCGATGACATCCTCAATGATCCCCGGGGGATCGCCGCCGCCGGCCAGCGCACCTGGGGCGACCCGCTTACAGGGGGAGATCCGGTTCCGCCGGCTGAAGCCCAACCCATTAATTTTGGAGACGGAAACAATGCCCTGAATCTGGCCCGGCTGAAACACGCCTTGACTATCGACGGGGCTATGACAATGGATGATTTCTGGCGTTCCTTGGCTTCGACTATCGGCGTGCAGGGTCAGCAGGCCAAGCGCATGGCGCAGAATCAGGATAACCTGGTGGGGGAATTGGACAACAAGCGACAGAGTATTTCCGGGGTCTCCCTGGATGAGGAAATGACCAATATGATACGTTATCAGCACGCTTATAACGCTGCGGCCCGTTTTATCAACGCGATAGACGAGCAGCTCGACCTGGTGGTTAACCGCCTCGGACTGGTGGGGAGGTAATAGAAGATGCGCATTACTTCTACTATGATGGTCAATGATTTGATCCGCAACTTGAATACCAATACCCGGCGATTGGATGAATGCCAACGCCAGTTGTTTACCGGCCGGAAAATCAACAGTCCTTCCGATGACCCCTCCGGTTTGGTCAAGGCTCTGCGATTGCGTACCGCCCTTAATGAGAACGAACAATATTTGGCCAATATCAATGAGGCCAACAGCTTTATGGAAACCACCGACGGGGCTCTCAACAACATCAACGAAATCCTGCAGCGGGTGCGGGAACTGGCGGTAAAAGCCGGCACCGGCAGCAACTCGGAGGAGGTTATGCAAGCCATTTCCGCTGAAATGGAGCAGCTTAAAGAACAATTGCAGCTGGTGGCCAACAGCACTTATGGGTCAAAGTTTATCTTTGCCGGCTCCAATGTCACCCAGGCGCCCTGTGAGGGGGAGGCCTGGAAAGGCAACGCTCAACTGCTGGAAACGGAGATCGGCATTGGGGTCAAGGTAGCCCTCAATCTGGATATGACAGGCTTTTTCGGCAATCCCGGCGGAGTCGACGCTTCCGGGGACCCGGACGGCGGGGTGTTCGCCATGATAAACGATTTAATAACCTCTATAAATGCATCCGATTTTGAAGGAATCAGCGGCATGCTGGACAACGTTGACGCCAAAATCGATGATCTGCTGGGCAAACGCGCTGTAGTAGGAGCCCGCGTCAATCGCATGGAGCTGCAGCAAAACCGCCTCGAAGAAGCGGAAATATCTTTGACCAGCCTTTTGGCAGGAGTTGAAGATGTTGAGTTTGAAGAGGCGGTTATGAATCTCAGGATGCAGGAAAACGTGTACAGTGCCAGCCTGGCGGCAGGAGCACGGATTATCCAGCCTACTCTGGTTGATTTCCTCAAATAAGTTTTTATAATATTGGCGCAAAATCCTATTTCGGCTTATTCATCCAATAACTATTTTATTTTATCGCCAGCTGCCGCTGCCTAAGCTCGAAATCAAATTCCCGGGCCGGTGGCGGCGGAGCGACCAGGCTCCTGTTCGGCTTTCTAAAATATTGAGCCAGGCCAGGGGTCATGTTTTATTCGTGATTATCCCCAGCTAAGATGACAGATTGATATCAAGAGACAGCCCCTCTAAAACGATATATGAAATAACAAAATATTTTAGCCAGGTAAATGGGGAGGCACACTTAAAGGTGAACTGCATGAAGATTAAGAGCAAGTACCTGGAAGAGATCGAAATTGAAAGTGATCAAATTATTTTTTTCCCGGAAGGCCTGCCGGCATTTGAAGAGGAACGGCAGTTTGTAATCATTCCCTTTGCGGCGGACTCGCCCTTCTTTTATCTGCAATCGGTGAGGAAGGAGCAGCTCTGCTTCATCCTGGCAGATGTATTCACGTTTTTCCCCCATTATGAGATTGAGATCAACAACCGGGAATTGCGGCGTCTGAAAATCCGGGAAGGCGGCAAGGGGTCTCTTAATGTATTCGCCTTATTGACCATACCCGAGATTTTTGCCGAGACCACCGCCAATCTATTGGCCCCTTTGATTATCAACTTCGACCAGCAGGTGGGAATTCAATATATTCCTCAGTTATCAAGGTATCATACCAAACATCCGCTATTCGAAGATTCTATATTGAGCCCCGCTCAGGGGGTGAGATAGTATGCTGGTGTTGAATCGCAAGAAGGGACAGAGCATCTGTATAGGTGAACAGATACGCATTACGGTGGTTGACGTACAGGGGGATTACATTAAGATCGGCATCGATGCCCCGCGGGAAGTCGGGGTTTATCGTCAGGAAATCTACCGGGAGATCGTAGCGGCCAATATGCAGGCGGCTGCGGCAAAACCAGGGCAGGAACCGCATCATTTGCTGGATGACCTGTTCAAAGCGCAGCTGGAAACTACGCCCCGGTAATTGGAGGTATCAGGATGGCTATAAGAATATCGGGATTAGCGAGCGGATTTGATACTGAGAGCATAATAAAAGAAGCCATGAAGGGTGAACGGGCTCGGGTGGACGCAGTGCGCCAGCAGAAGCAGATCCTGGAATGGAAACGGGAGCAGTACCGGGAGGCCAATACCAAATTCCTGGCCTTGCGCAGTTCCCTGCTCAACTTAAAACTACAGGGCACTTTTCAGGCCAAAACCGTCACTTCCTCGGACCCGGCAGTGCTTACCGCCACAGCGGCCAGCACCACCATTGAAGGCAGCG
>DHBS01000023.1:20892-43491 GCA_002398825.1 Syntrophomonas sp. UBA4922
TTGAAGGCAGCTTCAGTGTGGAAGTTTTAAGGCTGGCCCGGGGCGCCAGCAAAGAGAGCACGCCGGTCATGAGCGAGTATGTCCACAGCGGGGAGGATGCCGAATTCACTTTGACCGGCAAAAACGGTTCGGCCACCGTCACCGTTCAGGAGGGTGACACCATACAAACCGTGGTGGCCAAGATCAATGAGCAGCAGGCGGCAACCGGAATCAAGGCTACTTACGATGCCGGCCTCAATAAATTTTACCTCTTCACTTCCGGCACCGGCGACCAGGCCAGGATTGAACTGGAGGACAGCAGCGGTTTCCTGGCCAACACTTTGAATGTCGACCTGGGCACGGTAGCGGGTGTTGATGCCGCTATCAGATTCAATGGCGGCCAGGAACTTAATTTCGCATCCAACCGCTTTACCTTTAACAATATCAACTTCGCCCTCTTGAAAGAGGGACAGACTGTAGATATAACCGTAAGCCCCGACGTCGACAACATAGTGGCCAAGATCAAGGATTTTGTGGAAAAATACAATGCCGCGGTGGGATACATCTCTGAAAAGCTGGGGGAAAAACGTTTTCGCGATTTTACCCCCTTAAGTGATGAACAGAAAAAGGACATGAAGGAAAAAGACATTGAGCAGTGGGAAGAAAAGGCTAAAAGCGGATTGTTGCACAGTGACTCCACCCTTTTCAACCTCTACAGTATGATCCGCAACCAGGCCAGTTCAATTGTCGCCGGGGCGGACAAGTATTCCAGCTTAAGCGCTATCGGCATCACCACCTCGGGCTGGCAGGATCAAGGCAAACTACATATCGATGAGGACAAACTCAAAACCGCTTTGAGCGACAACCCCGAAGCGGTGATGAATCTGTTTACCAATACCGAAAGCGGAACTGATCAAGGCATAGCAGTAAGGCTCTATGATCAGGTCATTGACAGTATGCAGCGCATCACCAACACCGCAGGCACTGTCAGCACCGGGGTTGACGAAAGCAGCCTGGGACGGGAGCTCGAACGGGTCGGAAAAAGGATTTACACTCTGGAAGAGCGCCTTGTCGAAGTGGAAAACAGGTATTACCGGCAATTCACGGCTATGGAACAAGCTCTCCAGCAGATGAATGCCCAGAGCCAGTGGCTGGCCCAGCAGTTCGCCAGCGGTTCCACTCAGTAGATGGATGAGTGATTCGGGCAAAAGATAAATAATTCGGCCAAGCGGGGACGACCAGCGACTCCCCGCCTTTTTTCGTCCTAAGCGAAGAGGGTCTCCTGGATAGTCAGTGTGTTCTCATTTTTTTGCCCTGTAGTCCTAATTATTAAAATTAATAGTCTTTAGGGCGAAGATACTTGATAATTGACAGAAAATATATACTTAGGGCCTAGATTATTTAAAAATAGTAGTAAATATTTCCCGAATATATCCCGATATAATAATTGCAATCATTATTAAATGCAAGGGGGTAAATCAAGGGCAAACATCAAAACCAGCGGAGTTTCAGGAGTATTATGAAGCGGCCCGCAGGGAAGTGGGCCAGCGAATTTCAAGGAGGAATTTTTAAATGATTATCAACCACAATATTGCAGCACTCAACACCTATAACAAATTAAGTTCCAACAGCTCTATAGGCAACAAAGCCCTGGAGAAACTGTCATCCGGATTGCGCATCAACCGCGCCGGCGACGACGCCGCCGGGCTGGCCATTTCCGAAAAGATGCGCGGCCAGATCAGAGGCCTGGATCAGGCCGGCCGCAATGCCCAAGACGGCATTTCCATGATACAGACCGCTGAAGGGGCGTTGAATGAAACCCACAGCATACTGCAGAGAATGAGAGAACTGGCGGTTCAGTCCGCTACCGGCACCAACACCGAAGCCGACCGGGCTGAGATCCAAAAAGAAATCGACCAGCTGGCAACTGAGATCACCAGGATCTCTACTGACACCGAATTCAACACCAAGAAGCTGTTGAACGGCGATATGGGTAAGACTTACACTGCATCTGTTCTAGACTTTCAACCACAGGGTTTCCAGATTACCGGAAGTGATATAACAACTGGTACCTATACATTGACTATGACATCTGCAGGAACCGACACTTTCGTTACAAGTGGAAGTTCCTTGAACGGGGCTGTTGATCAGGATACTTTTTCAGTTACTGCCGGTGCCCATATAAGCTATGGTAATTATCACCTGGAAGTAACCGACTACGACGATGTAGCGAACACAGCCACCTTCACATTAACAGGCCCTGATGGAACCAAAACCACCATTAGTGGGGCGAGCACTGTATCTGACCTCGATATTGGAGGCTTGACCATCGATCTGGGAACAGATAACATTACTCAGGCTGGTGCTATAAATATCGCCTTATCCGCCAATGGGATGGATATTGACTTGAGCGGTGCTAAAACAGTTAGCAATGCACCCTTTAACTACTCTGGCGGAACCCTTAATATTGGGGGCTTTGAGTTCGAGGTAAAGACCAACTATGTTGCAGGTACCAATGCGTTTACCATCGCCGTAACTGACCATGCTGTAAAATTCCAGATTGGTGCCAACGCTAACCAGAATACCTCATTGTCCATTAATGACATGAGCGCAACTGCTCTGGGCGTTGATGGCCTGGTAGTCACCAATCATGCCGGCGCCAATGCCGCTATCTCCACCATTGACGAAGCAATCACCCGAGTATCTGCGGAAAGATCCAAATTAGGGGCTATGCAGAACCGTCTGGAACACACCATCAACAACCTGGGAACCACCTCGGAAAACCTGTCCGCTTCTGAATCCCGGGTGCGTGACGTGGATATGGCCAAGGAAATGATGAACTTCACCAAGATGAACATCCTCAGCCAGGCTGCCACCGCTATGCTGGCTCAGGCCAACCAGCAGCCGCAAAACGTGCTGCAGTTGCTCAGATAACAACTAAACTCCCCAAACCCGGGCTCTGGATAATCCCAGAGCCCATTTTTCTGGGCGGAAATCAACAGCGCGGTGCAAAGGTCAAAACCTTTCGGCGGATAACCATGAACCCCGGCCTTTTCTTACTGTTTGCCCACCGCAATAAAGCACTTCCTGGGGCCCGCTGAGTTTTTACGGGGCGGAGCAGCCTGATTTGACGGTATAACCCGGTCCTGATTGCTCTGGTTTGATGCCGTGCTACAGGTAAAGCGGCGCTATTGCTTTTCGTTTAGGACCAAAGGCCGGGACTATTGATGATTATATGGGCGTAAACCGCATTATTTCGGTAACATCGGTCTCAAGATTTTGTTCCTAAAAAACGATAACTTACTTAGCTTCAAGTAAGGAGGTGTTGCCATGCGCATCGAAGCCAACCTGCCACTGGATTACGACCCGGCCCCTAAAAGCGTCAGAGGGGGTGAAAATAAGCCGTCCCAACCGCAAGAAAACAGTCCGCCCGCCATGCAGGGAAGCGATTTAAACCAGGCGGTTACTGAGCTGAACCGCTTTTTTGCCAGTTATAACCTGCAATTCACCCTGCACCAGTCCAGCGGGCGCTATCAGGTGAAAATGGTCAACGCTGCCACCCAGGAAGTGATCCGCGAGTGGCCTGCGGACACTATTCTGGAGATTTCGGCCCGTTTTAAACAAGTCTTGGAAGAAGAACTGGGCATCTTATTGGACACCCAGGTATAGAAATACAAACAGACACGATTTAAGCCAAGGAGGAAAATGATGCAGGAAAACCTTATGATGTATGAGAAATATAAAAAGACCAGCGCAGCTACTATGTCCCCGGGCAGGCTTTTGATCATGCTCTATGACAGGGCAATAAAAGCCGTGGAAGATGCTATTGACAATATCGACGATCAGCAGGCGGCTGAAGCTCACAAGCACATCATCAAAGCCCAGGATATCGTATTGGAGCTGCGCAATACCTTGAATATGGATTACAGCATCTCCGCGCAGCTGCAGGAACTGTACGATTATTTTTATTTCCAGCTGGTTCAGGCCAACATTCATAAAGATAAGCTGCTGCTTAAAGAGATCCTGCCTTTGCTTGCAGAACTGCGGGAGACCTGGCAGGAAGCCGTCCGCCTGGCCGGGCCCACCAGTGCCAGGAGAGAACAGAACCTTTATGTCAACATAATGGGTTAGCGGAATGGAGACCATATGAAATCCATTTTAGTGAAACAGCAAGCCATCAGACAGCACTTTGCCGATTTGGAGCTGATCGCCCGAAAACAGGCCGAACTGCTCCGCCTGGCACAGCTGGATAATGCTGATGAAATTATAGTGAAACTGAAAGGTTTGCTAGAACAGCGCCAGGAGCTTATGAATAAAATTGACCTGGCCCAGAAGAGCGTTAAAGAAGAAGAGCGAAACATGCCGGAGCTCCAGGACCCGGCGGTACTCGAAAACATCGGCAGGGAAGAAGCCGCCATATTTAACAGCATCCTGGCTATTCAAAGCTTTGATGAAGAATGTGGGCGCTCAGCCGAGCGGCTGCTTCAGATTACCGGGAAGGAGCTCAGTCAGGTGCGCAAGAATTTGAAGGCTTTAAAGTCCTATGTCGGCGCCGGGGAATACGGCCAATCCCAATTTTTTGACGGCTATAAATAAAGCTGCGGTTGGGGATAGTTATGAGGTAATATAGTGGGCAATAGATTGATAGACGAGATTATAGCCAATTTTGGACTTCAGTATGAACTCTGCCAGAACATGGAGCAAGAGTCCCGGCAACAGCTGGAGTCCTTGCAGATGGGTACCGGCCGTGCCGAGATAAACCCCATCCTGGATCGCCGCCGCCTTCTCTTGTTAAAAATGGATCAACTCTGCCAGGACAACCGGAAATTGCAGCAAGAGCTGTCCAGGGAATTAGGATTAGAGGAGTTTAACCTGACCCGGCTCAAACCTTGCCTGGCTGCGGAGGAGTGGGCAGTATTGGCAAAGCTGATCGATCAGCTGAGCCTGGTGCTGCGCCGGATTACAGATACCGATGCCAGGAGCCAGCAGTTGATGTCTCTCGGCCAGGCCGCCGCTCCTCAAAAGGCAGGACCGATAAACCAAAACCAGGCCCTCCGAGCTTATCAGGAGGTAATAAGGCAAAATAAGGAACCGCGGAGCTAACCCGGAAAAAAACTGAAAAAGGCGCGTATGGGCCAGGAGCAGCAAGCTTCCTTGCCTTTTTTAATGGCAACATATATAATAGGCATTACGGATTGGAGAGTATGCCGGGTCAAAAAGCATGCTCACTCCGAGACCAATTTAAAAGTAAAAGCGAGGGATTTTATCACATGTTTGAGGACAAAAGCTTAATATGCGAGGATTGCGGGCAGGAGTTTATCTTCACTTCCGGTGAACAGGAATTCTATCATCAGAAGGGGTTTGAAAACCAGCCCAAGCGCTGTAAGGAATGCAGAACCCAGCGCAGAAATTCGCGCAGCGGCAAGAGCCGCGAGATGTTCACCGCAATATGTGCTAAATGCGGAACTGAGACCCAGGTTCCCTTTAGACCAGTGGAAGATAGACCTGTGTACTGCTTGCAGTGCTTCCAGGAACAAAGGCAAGCAGCTTTATAATATAGCGCTAAACCGGGCTTTGAGCCCGGTTTATTTTTTCTCTAATTAATGGATATTCCCTGCCCAGTTGTATACTACTAAAGTATAGACAATCTACTAGAGAAAATAATAGACCCATTGTAAAATAGATGTAACAACGGGAAAGGAGTGGTTGCATGAGGTTCGAAATCAGAGGAAAAAATATCGATGTAACAGATGCCCTCAAGGAATATACCACCAAACGGCTTTCCAAGTTGGAGAAGTATTTTGATGACAGCCGTGATGCCCAAGTTGCTATGTCAGTGGAGGGTGAACGCCACAAAGTAGAGGTGACCATCCCGTTAAACGGGATCATTCTGCGCGGGGAAGAAGCCAGCGAGGACATGTACAGCTCCATCGATCTGGTGGAAGAAAAACTGGAGAAGCAATTAGAAAAATATAAAACCAAGCTAAATAAAAGCCACCGCGCCTCCGGATTAAAGAAAGCCATGCTGGGGAATCCGGTCGGCGTTAACACCCCGGTGGAACAATTTAAAATCGTACGCACCAAACGGTTTGCCCTGAAACCTATGGACGAAGAAGAAGCCATTATGCAAATGAACCTTTTAGGGCATAATTTCTTCGTATTTTTTAATTCTAAAACCGAGGAAGTCAATGTGGTATACAAGCGTAAGGACTGCAATTACGGGTTGATCGAGCCCTGGTTTGATTAGTTGCCCCTGAAGCGGCGGAATGCTACTATAGAAACATCGAGTAAACCTTTGTGATACAAGGAACCGTAGGGTTCCTTTTTTTTGAAGTGAGGTATCTGGTTCATGTTAAAAAATTTTTTCAAGAAGCTTTTAGACGATACTGAAAAAGAAGTGCGCAAATACAGCAAAACCGTGCAAATCATCAATGAGTTGGAGCCGCAGATGGCCGCTCTTTCTGAAGCGGCCTTCCCGGCCAAAACCCAGGAGTTCAAGGAACGCCTGCAAAACGGCGCAACCCTTAAGGACATACTGCCCGAGGCTTTCGCACTGGTCAGAGAGGCCTCGCGGCGTACTCTGGGCATGCGCCATTTCGATGTACAGCTCATCGGCGGCATGGTCCTGAATGACGGGCGCATCGCGGAAATGAAAACCGGGGAAGGCAAAACCCTGGTTGCCACCCTGCCTGCCTACCTCAACGCCCTGGAGGGCAAAGGCGTGCATATCGTAACCGTCAATGATTACCTGGCCAGCCGTGACGCCGGCTGGATGGCCCCGGTTTACAACTACTGCGGACTGACGGTAGGGTTGATCGTACATGGCCTCAGCTATATGGAGAGAAAAATGGCTTATGCCAGCGATATCGCCTACGGCACCAATAATGAACTGGGCTTCGATTATCTGCGTGACAACATGGTCAGTCTGGCTGAGAATATGGTGCAGCGCGAGCTGCATTTCGCCGTCATCGACGAAGTGGATTCCATTCTGATCGACGAAGCCCGCACCCCGCTCATAATATCAGGGGAAGGCGACAAGCCCACCGGGCTTTATTATCAGATCGCCAAATTTGTTCCCCGACTCAAGACGGAAGAAGACTACATCGTGGATGAAAAAGCCCACCTGGTAACTTTGACCGAGGATGGGGTGCGCAAGGTGGAGAAAGGGTTTGGCATTGAAAACCTTTCTGACAACATGGAACTGGCCCATCATATTAATCAGGGCTTGAAAGCCCATGCCCTGATGAAGCGGGACCGCGATTACGTGGTCAAAGACGATCAGGTCATCATCGTGGATGAATTTACCGGCCGCTTAATGTTTGGCCGGCGCTACAGTGACGGCTTGCATCAGGCCATAGAGGCCAAGGAAGGGGTTAAAATCGAAAAAGAATCCCAAACCTTAGCTACGATCACCTTTCAGAATTATTTCCGCATGTATCAGAAACTGGCCGGTATGACTGGTACCGCCAAAACCGAGGAAGAAGAATTCCGCAAGATTTACGGCATGGATGTTTTGGCCATTCCTACCAACATGGCCATGGTCAGAGACGATAAACCCGATGTCATATATCGTACTGAAGGCGGTAAATTTACGGCCGTGATTGAAGATATCGTGGAATGCCATAAAGTCGGACAGCCTGTGCTGGTCGGCACCATTTCCATCGAGAAATCCGAACTATTGAGCGGAATGCTCAGCAAGCGCGGAATAAAACACCAGGTCTTAAATGCCAAGCATCATGAAAAGGAAGCCCAGATAATCGCCCAGGCCGGTCAGCGCGGCACCGTGACCATCGCCACCAATATGGCGGGACGCGGCACCGACATCGTCCTGGGAGAAGGGGTTAAGGAATTGGGCGGACTCTATGTCCTGGGAACCGAGCGCCATGAAGCCAGGCGCATCGACAACCAGCTGCGCGGCCGCTCCGGCCGGCAGGGCGACCCGGGTCTGTCCCGTTTCTATGTCTCCCTGGAAGATGATCTGATGCGCCTTTTCGGCGGCTCAACCATAGAGGGCATCATGGATCGTATGGGGATGGATGATGATGTACCGATTGAGCACAATATGGTCAGCAAAGGGCTGGAAAACGCGCAAAAAAGAGTGGAATCGCGCAACTTCAGTATCAGGAAAAACGTCCTGGAATACGATGATGTTATTAACCAGCAAAGAGAGGTTATTTACGGAGAGAGAAAGAAGGTCCTCTTCGGCGAAGACCTGAAAGAAACAGTCTCCAGCATGATCGACGATGTCATAGATGCGGTGGTGGAATCTTTTGCCGGTGAGGCCAAATGGTCTGATGAATGGGATTTGAACGGGTTGTTGACCTATCTGGATCAGCATGTGATTCCAGCACCCGCCTTCAGCACAGAAGATCTGACCGGGCAGACCCGGGAATCGGTCCAGGATTTTCTAAAGGAACAAACCCACAGCCTCTATGAAGCCCGCGAAGCCGAAATGGGCTCGGAAACCATGAGGGAGTTGGAGCGGCGCATCCTGCTGCACTTCATCGATCAGAAATGGATGGATCATATTGACGCCATGGACCAGCTGCGCAATGGCATATCACTGCGGGCTTACGGTCAGAAAGACCCCTTAATCGAATATAAGTTTGAGGCTTATGAAGCATTTCAAGCCATGGTTTATAGCATCAAGGAGGATGTGGTTCGCTTTGTGCTGCGGGTCAAAGTGGTAAAAGAACCCGAAGAACACAAAGCGGTAGTCTACAGCAGCAACAACGAGGAGAGCAGCCGCAAACCGGTGCGCAGCAAAAAAGTGGGGCGCAATGAGCCTTGCCCCTGCGGCAGCGGCAAGAAGTACAAACAATGCTGTGGAAGAGAGGATAATTAATGGATATAGCGACACTCATCGGATTGCTTATCGGTATAGCGGGCTTAATCGGCGGTTTTCTGCTGGAAGGCGGGCATGCCGGTATGCTCTGGGTGCACACCGCTTTCATCATAGTGGTGGGGGGCACGATCGGCGCCACCATGATCGGATACTCCATGGACGAATTAAAGAAAATGGGGTATTTCTTCAAATTGGTGTTTAATGATAAGAGAATCGATTACTTGAGTGTCCTGGAGACCCTGGTTGATACCGCGGACAAAGCCAGACGCGAAGGTCTTTTAAGCCTGGAAAGCCAGCTTTCGGAAATAGAAAGTCCTTTTCTGGCCCGGGGCCTGCAGCTGGTGATTGACGGCACCGATCCCGAATTGACCAGGAACATGCTGGAAATGGAGATCGAGGCCTTTGAAAAAGAAGAGCGCATCGGGGCCGATATCTTTATGACCGCCGGGGGGTTTGCGCCCACCATGGGCATCATCGGCACTGTCATGGGGCTGGTCCACGTCTTAAGCAATGTGGCCGACCCGGACGCATTGGCAGGGGCCATAGCGGTAGCCTTCCTGGCCACCCTTTACGGTGTGGGCTCGGCCAATGTGTTATGGATACCCTTCGCCACCAAATGCAAGACCAAAGCCAACAAGCAAGTACTGCTGATGGAACTGATTTTAGAAGGGGTCTTATCCATTCAGGCCGGAGAAAATCCCCGCGTTATCAGAGAGAAATTGATGACCTTCCTGCCGACGGATACTCGCAAAGCCGCCGAACAGCAGAAATCGCTGGAAATGGGGATGTAATTATTTATGACGCGCAGCGGCCGCAGAAAAAAAAGAGGCGGGCACAGTGAGGAAGGTAACCAGGAACGCTGGCTGATCACCTATTCCGACCTGATTACCCTCTTAATGATTTTCTTCATTCTGATGTATACCATGAGTCAGGTCGATGCCCAGAAATATGCGGCAGTTGCCAATTCACTGAGTGTGGTCTTAACCGGCCAAGCCATGTCGGTTTTAGACACCCAGGGCCCATCGCTGATTGAAGGTTTGTCGGGCCAGGATATGCCCCAGAATCAGGACAGAACCGAACAAGGCCAGCTGGAAGAAGTCAAAAAACTGGTTTCGGAATTCATCGAGGCCAAGGATCAGGAAGCCCGGCAGGGCGCCACCAGCAGCCAGGCCATTAGACTCAGCGAGCATATCATAGTTTACGAACAGGAGCGGGGTCTGGTGATCAGTTTCAAAGACGCCCTGCTTTTTCCCAGCGGATCTGATCAGTTGACCTCACCGGCCCGGGAGATCATCGCCGAGGTGGGGAAGACCCTGGTTAGCCTGCCCAACTATATTCGGGTGGAAGGGCACACTGATAATCTCCCCATCAATACCAGCCGTTTTGCGTCCAACTGGGAGCTATCAGTGATGCGCGCAGCTACGGTAGTGCATGTATTGAGCGAATCCGCCCGGATTCCGGCAGAACGCCTGGCCATAATCGGTTATGGTGAATACCGCCCCCTGGTGCCCAATGAAAATGATACTTACCGGGCTATGAACCGTCGTGTGGATATCGTCATACTCAAGAAAAAATATGATTACTTCGAACCTCCCCGGATGAATGAGACTGCTCCGGCGGAAGCTCAAACAACCTAGCCAATTTGCATTCCGGCTCATGCAGCCTCGCGGCGCTTGCTTGCATAAAGGCTCTAAAACATGCTAACTTAAAGTCAAACCCAAATAGTACTTATCAACCACCGGAAAAAACCGGTGGTTTTACGAGACATTAGATTTAACTCATGGAGGAGGGAACGAATTTGCTGGAGGATCCCAAGGCAACCTGTCAGGAAATAATAACGCGTTTAACTGAAATGGGGGCTTCTCTTTGACATCGCTAGTTTAAGCCGGCAGATTTCTGAATTAGAAAAACAGACTGCCCGTGACGGTTTCTGGGATGATCACCAATCGGCTCACAAGATAATAAGACAGATCAAACATTTGCAGGAAGAGGTGGATCGTTACCAGAACTTGATGGCCGAAGCCCATTACTTAAGAGACATGCTGGAAATGGCCGAACATGAGCAGGATACGGAGCTTTTCAGAGAGGTTTCCGGGGAATTGGAAGACCTCCTGGCGCGCTTCCTGGATTATCAACTGTTGATTTTGTTTTCCGGTGAGCATGATAAAAGTGATGGGATCGTCTCCTTACATGCCGGTGCTGGAGGCACTGAAGCCCAGGACTGGGTGGAAATGCTCCTGCGCATGTATACCCGCTGGGCAGAATCGAGCGGTTATCAAGCGCAGATCCTGGATCTTTTGCCCGGTGACGAAGCTGGAGTCAAAAGCGTAACCTTTCTGGTCAAAGGCGATTATGCTTACGGCAAGCTGAAATGCGAGCAGGGGGTGCACCGCCTCATCAGGGTTTCCCCCTTTGATTCCTCGGGACGCCGCCACACTTCTTTTGCATCATTAAACGTCTTGCCCGAGATCAGCGAAGAGGTGGAAATAAAAATCAATCCCGAGGAACTGCGCATTGACACCTATCGTTCCAGCGGGGCCGGGGGGCAGCATGTCAACAAAACCGACTCAGCCGTGCGCATTACCCATCTGCCCACCGGGATAGTGGTGCAATGCCAGAATGAACGCTCACAGCATGCCAATCGCCTGGCAGCCATGAAGATTCTGACCGCCCGGCTGTATGAATTGAAACAAAAAGAAATGGAAGAAAACCTGGAAAACCTTAAAGGGGAACATAAAGAGATCGCCTGGGGAAGCCAGATCCGCACCTATACTTTAAACCCCTTTAGCTTGATAAAGGATCATCGCACCGGTCTGGAGGAAGGCAACGTTCAAGCGGTATTGGACGGCAAGATCAATGATTTTATCTATGCCTGTCTGGCTAAAAAGGCACAATAATAACAATGAGGTGGCTAAGGTGAAACAAATAGACCAACAGCAAGTACAGCGACTGAAGGAGCAGGCCAGGGAGGTGCGGCGCCAGATTATTGCCATGCTGGGACAGGCCGGTTCCGGCCACACCGGGGGCTCGCTGGGGGCAGCCGACATTGTGACCGCGCTCTATTTCTGGGAGATGAATATTGATCCCCAAAAACCAGACTGGGAAGACCGGGACCGCTTTGTGCTCAGCAAAGGCCATGCCGCACCGTTATTATATGCGGTTCTGGCCGAAAGGGGCTATTTCCCGTCTGATCGCCTGCAGACCCTAAGGAAGCTGGGCAGCCCTTTGCAGGGGCATCCCGACCGCAGTAAACTGGCTGGAGTGGAAGCTTCCACCGGATCGTTGGGGCAAGGGATATCCTGGGCTGTCGGAATGGCCTTGGCCGCCAAGATGGATCATAAGGATTACCGGGTCTACACCCTCCTGGGGGACGGGGAGCTGGAAGAAGGCATGGTCTGGGAAGCAGCCATGGCGGCAGCCCATTACCGCCTGGACAATCTGGTGGCATTCATAGACTTCAACGGCCTGCAGATAGACGGGCCTGTGGAACAGGTTCTATCCCCCCTGCCTATTCCTGCAAAATTCGCGGCTTTTGGCTGGGAGGTCTTGCAAATAGACGGCAATGATATCCGCCAGATATTGGAAGCCTTAAACTGCGCCCGATTGGTTAAAGGCAAACCCACTGCCATCGTGGCCCGAACCATTAAAGGCAAAGGCTGCTCTTTCATTGAGAATAAAGTGGAATGGCACGGGGTTGCGCCTAAGGGTGAGGAAATCGCTCGAGCCCTGGCGGAATTGAACATGTAAACCGAACAAAAAACCCGGCTGTGTTGACCCGTTGCGGGCAGCAGGCTGTAAGGAGGATACTGGCTTGGAAAAACAGGCTACCCGGGATGCCTATGGAAAGGCCTTAGTGGAATTAGGAAAAAAACATCAGGATGTAGTAGTGCTGGATGCCGACCTGTCGAAATCCACCAAAACCGCCGATTTTGCCAAGCAATTTCCAGAGCGGTTTATCAATGCCGGGATTGCCGAGCAGAATATGGTCGGGATGGCGGCCGGTTTGGCCAGCGCCGGCAAAGTGGTCTTCGCCAGCACTTTTGCCATATTCGCCACCGGGCGCGCCTTTGAAGCGGTGCGAAACTCGGTGGCATACAGCAAGATGAACGTAAAGCTGTGTGCTACTCATGCCGGTTTAACCGTTGGTGAGGACGGCGGATCTCACCAAAGCGTCGAAGACATAGCCCTGATGCGAAGCGTGCCCAATATGACCGTGGTTGTCCCCGCTGACGGAGTGAGTACGGCCCGGGCGGTTTCCGCATTGTATGATATGAATGGGCCGGCTTACCTGCGTTTAGGACGTCCGGCGGTGCCGGTCATATATGATCAGGATTCCCCTTTTGAGATCGGTCGGGCTAACCGGCTGCGGCGGGGGGAAGACGCCGCTATCATCGCCTGTGGAGTCATGGTCTCCAAAGCCCTGGAAGCGGCTGAGCTGCTGGCTCGGGAAGGCATCGAGGCGGCAGTTGTCGATATGCATACCATAAAACCGCTCGATGAGGCGGCTGTTATTGAATTGGCCAGGGAAACCGGGAATATTCTCACCGTTGAGGAGCACAGTATTATCGGGGGTCTGGGTAGCGCAGTCTGTGAGACGGTATGTGCCCATCACCCCGTGCCGGTAGTACGCCTGGGGGTTAATGATGTCTTCGGGCAGTCCGGGGAGCCCAATGAGCTCCTGGAGCACTACGGCCTAACTGTCGAAAAAATAGTGCACAATGTCCGGGATTTATTGAGAAAAAAATAAATTTTAAAAGGAATTATGACTATTTCTGTAGAACCACCTCATGCAGGTGGTTTTTATTTTTCTGGGAGGAAGATAGGTGTTAGTTCAATTTTATAATGTCTCCAAGGTATACCCCAAAGGCAAAGCACTTGATGATATTTCACTTAAAATAGATCGCGGCGAATTTGTTTTCTTGATGGGACCCAGTGGCGCAGGCAAATCAACCATAATCAAAATGATGTTTCGGGAGGAGGAACCCACCCGGGGCCAGATTTTTATTGCCGAGCGCAGTCTTGTTCGTATGAAACGCAGCGATGTTCCCAGGGTCAGGCGCGGTATGGGAATCGTTTTTCAGGACTTTAAACTCCTGGAAAGAAAGACAGTCTATGAAAACGTGGCCTTTGCCATGGAGGTGGTGAGCGCGCCACACCGGGAAATTAAGGCGCGGGTGCCCGAAGTATTAAGGATGGTGGGTTTAGAGGACAAAGAAAATTCTTTCCCGGGGGAGCTTTCCGGCGGTGAGCAGCAGCGGGTCGGTATCGCCCGGGCTTTAGCCAACCAACCCCTTTTGCTGATTGCAGACGAACCTACCGGGAACCTGGATATTGACACTTCGCTGGAGATTTTGGATCTTCTTATCGATATTAATCGCAAGGGGACCACCATTATCATGGCCACCCATGATAGGGAATTGGTGAAAGCGGCGCGCAAGCGGGTGATTCTGCTGGATAAGGGCAAAGTTGCAGCTGACTATGCGCCCGGGGAGTATCTGGTATGTTAAAGAACATCTGGTATTTCTGCCGGGAGGCCGTAAAATCAATGGCGCGCAACCACCTGCTTTCCCTGGCTACCATCAGCACAGTCGCCATTTGTATTCTGATTCTGGGTATGGCGGTTCTGGCTACCCTCAATGCCAGCCACCTTATTACCCGTTTGGAATCAGATTTGGAAATCATGTCTTATCTCGATAAGGATTTGACCGCCGATCAGGCTAGTGAAGTAAAGCAGGCATTGGAGGCCATTCCCGGGGTTGAATCGGTGCGCTTCGTTTCCCGCGAAGAGGCTCTGCAATACTTGCAGGACAGCTTTGGGGAGGATCGCTACAATCTGGAAGAGACCATGGGCAAGAACCCCTTGCCGGATGGTTATGAAATCAAAGCCCTGGATCCGCATCAGGTGCCGGTGATAGCGCAGCAGGTGGAACAGGTGGCTGGAATCGAACGGGTCAATTACGGCAAAGAAATGGTCAATAACCTGTTTTTAGCCACCAAATGGGTTCGCGTATTAAGTATGGCCTTTATTGTCCTGCTCTCGCTGGGGGCGATTTTCCTGATCGCGACCACTATCCGTCTGGCCATATTTTCGCGGCGCAAGGAAATCTATCTGATGAAGCTGATCGGTTCCACCGATTGGTTTGTGCGCTGGCCGTTTTTTATCGAAGGCATACTGCTGGGGACTGCCGGATCATTGATAGCAATCCTCTTGCTGGCAGTAGGATATGAGACCCTGATCGGATCCATTCAGTCGGTGCCTTTTGTACCGGTGCTTTCCAACCGCGCCTTGCTGATTGAAGTCTACGCCGGGCTGGTTATGGTCGGGGCGTTACTGGGGGTATTGGGTACCTACATATCTCTCAATCGTTTCCTCGATGTGTGATTTTGAAGTGCGGTTTTAATAATTTTGCAGAAGGAGGCCTACATATGTCCGCGCATAAACGTTCTATAGCCATCATGATGGGGCTGGTATTTATCTTTAGCTGCATATTACCGGTGTATGCTGACGAGATAGATGAGGCCAGGGAGAAGCTGCAGCAAATAAACCAGCAGATCGACGCCCAGCAAGCCAATGTTAACGCGGCCAGATCAAAACAACGCTCGGTAGTAAGCCAAATTTCGGCCTTGGATCAGGATATCAAAAGTATTGAAGAAAAGATTAAAAGCCTGAATGATGATATCCAGCAGCTAGAAAAGGAAATTAGCCAGACCCAGAAGGATATCAGCCAGAAGGAGAAGGAACTTGACAAGCAGGTCGAAATTCTGGGGGAACGTCTGGTTTATGTCTATGAAGAAGGCGGACAGGCTTCTTATCTTGAGGTTCTATTGGCCTCGACTGATATCAAGGATTTTCTCACCCGCTACGATATGCTGAAATATGTCATCGAGGGTGATATGGAACTGATCGATTCCATTAATGATAAACGCCGTGAACTTGATCAGAAAAAGAGCGATTTGGAGGTCAAACAAAACCGCTTGGTTACAGCCCGGGAGGGCCAGCAAAGCCAAAAAGCATTGCTGGATGAACAGCAAAAGGAAAAGCAAACGGTGCTAAGTGAAGTCAACCAGGAGAAGGCCGCCTACGAGCAGGCTCTGTCTGAACTGGAAGCGGCTTCGCGGGAAGTCGAGGCCTTAATCCGCAGATCACAGTCGGGAGACCAATTAGGCACCGGAATCTTTACCTGGCCGACCCCGGGTTACTCGAGCATAACCTCGCCTTACGGGATGCGTTACCACCCCATATTGAAGACTCGCAGAATGCATACCGGAATGGATATAGGGGCGCCCATGAGTGCCAAAATAGTAGCGGCGGACAGCGGCACAGTGATTTTTTCCGGCTGGATGGGAGCCTATGGACAGGCCATAATAGTCGACCACGGTCAGGGGTTGTCGACTCTGTACGGCCACCTGAGCAGTCTTGGCGTAAGTAACGGCCAATCGGTTACCAAGGGTCAGAGCATCGGCAAAGTAGGCAGTACCGGTTGGAGCACCGGCCCTCATCTCCACTTTGAGGTGCGTATCAATGGACAACATACCGACCCGCGTAAGTATGTATAAGTGATCTGGGGCGGTATTTATTGAGACTTTTCATGACAAAAAAGTCGGCGTCACGGTAGAATAGCGTATTCAAGGACAGGGATTGCCTTGCCGGTTGAGAGCGCAAGACAATAACTGTCCTTTTATGTGTAAAAATTTATCAGGGTTTGCAACTGTGGTATTATTAATTCTGGGTATTTATACGGTGTGATGGCGCCCGGACATCTGCCCGGGTTTTGCCCCCGGCAGAGCGCAAGGGAGGGAAAGCGTTGCCAAGTGGGTAAGGCGGCGCGGCCAGTGTTTTCTGCTGCGGTAGTCTTTGCTATTGCCTATGTGATGATGTATTCTGGTTACAGTTCTTCAGGATCGACCCGGGCTTTAGTCATCAGGAGAATAACATGACATACATTTTGGCCGGTGTTATCTCTCCGGCCAAACTGCAGAATGCGGCGGCTGACATAGACGCCCTGGAACCGAATCCCAGGTGACCCGGGTTGCCTCGAAGCATCTGTAATATTTACTCTGGTAGCCGCTATCCTTACTTTTTATGTGGGCGTGAACACCGAAGCTGTTGATGCCAGCCCATTGAACCGGCAGGATAACATATTTGTATGCCAAGGATAATAGAATATTATTGGTGGTGACGATTTGAACAGAGAAAGAAATAACTGGTTACGGGGAATTAACATTTTTTTTAGCACCGTCGGTGTGGTGGTGGTTGTCTGCACGATTGCCCTCTTAGTGACCAGCAGTGCCGGTCTGAGTACACTATTCAGTGTCATCGGGCTGATCAAAACCGAGTCTTTATACCAGATCAATACTGCGCAGATGCTGGAAGGGGCCGGAGCAGGCATTGTTGAAGCCCTGGACGATCCATATTCCAGGTATCTCGACAGGCAGACCTATCAGGATCTCAAGGTCAAATTAGAAGCTAAATTTGGCGGCATCGGGGTCTATGTGGGGCAGGACAATCAAGGTCGTATCATGATCTATTCTCCCATCAGGGGGACTCCAGCCTATAAGGTAGGGGTCAAACACGGGGACATCATAGTGCGCATCAACGGTGAAAGCACCGTGAAGATGACCTCTGATGAAGCCGCCCAGCTGATGCGCGGCGACCCGGGGACGCAGTTGGAATTGGGGGTTTACCGGGAATCTGAAGGCAAGGAACTCAACTTTACCATAGTGCGTGAAATAATCAATGTGCCTTCGGTTGAGGACAAAATTCTTGACGAAGCCGCTGATATCGGCTACATCAGCTTAAATCAATTCCACGCCCAGTCGGCCAATGAACTGGCTACCAGTGTTGAAAAGCTGATGAGCGGAAACAAGGTGAAGGGCATAATTCTGGATTTGCGGGACAACGGCGGCGGAGATTTCAATGCCGCAATTGACATTGCCGGAATATTTCTGGATGGCAGCACGGTGGTAAGCGCTGCAGACAGCAAAGGCAATCAACAGGTCTACAAAGCCTCACCTGGCAAAGTGAATATTCCCCTGGTGGTCCTGGTGAATCATGACAGCGCCAGCGCCTCGGAAATACTGGCTGCGGCCCTGCAGGATAACCAGCGGGCTGATCTGGTGGGAGTTAAGACTTTCGGCAAAGGCCTGGTGCAAACCGTATTTCCCCTGCATGACGGCGGGGCTTTGAAATTGACCACTCAGAAGTATTATACCCCCAACGGCACAGACATCAATGAAGTCGGCATCACCCCTGATTACGAGGTGCAAAACGATCCCAACAACAGCCAGGATTTGCAACTGAATAAAGCCATAGAAGTGTTAAAGACGAAGCTGGAAAATTAATAAGAATCCTTAAATACTGGCCACCCCGGTTGACTCGTTGCGCCCAAAGGAGTGGACTGCTTGGATTCTGTCTTAAGCATCTGGTTGGAAATGGGGCGGGTATGGTTGCAAGCTATATCCTCGCCTCTTTTTATTTCCCTCTATCTTATTATGTTTTTTGTAATCAGCTGGTCTTATGGGCGAAAATCACCAGGATCCAACCAGCGTGAATTCATAAAGTCGGCGCTATTATCTGTCTTGATCGGCCTTGGTGCAGGATTCTTAGGCAGCGCCCTGCTGGTGGTAGTCGGAATCGATGTGCGCAATTTAAGCATCCTGGCCTTATGGCTGATTTCCCTGGGATTGGCCTTGGTTCATCCCCGCCTGATCTGCTTTTCCTATGCAGGCGGCCTATTGGCCCTGTTTTGCCTTTTGACTTCACGCTCAGTCAGCTGCGTTCCGCAGATAACGGGCCTAATAGCGATTCTCCACCTCATTGAAAGCGGTTTGATCCTGGTCGACGGCAGCACTCAGCCGGGCCGGGTTTGTTTCAAAAAACAGGGCCAGACCGTACAGGGTTTTAAACTGCAGCGGTTTTGGCCCTTGCTGCTGGTTATCAGCTGTACATCCGACAGCAGCATAGGCTATACTATGCCTTCCTGGTGGCCTTTGCTGCAATGCCATCCCCCTGCAGCTCAAGACAGTCTTTTTATCATGCTTCCGGTTCTGGCCATACTCGGTTATGGCGAAACGGTCACCAAAACCACCCCCCGCCTCACTGTGATGCGGTCTGCCCGCAATCTGGCCGTTTATAGCTTGATCCTGCTGGCGCTGTCCTTATCGGCCTCATCATACCCTTTGATGAGCTGGATAGCTGCCATATTTGCCCCGCTTGGCCATGAGATGCTGATCTGGCTGGGCACGCGGGGAGGCTCTTAGCCCTTTTGAAAACCGGCCATCCCGGGTGGCTACTTCATTAACCAATGGTTTACTTTTCGAATATACTATAGAAATCCAGCAGGGAAAGGGGTCTGGAATTGTTATATAAAGGCAAAATCAAGTATGTGCTGTCCAGTACATTTACCGACCAGGGTTATGTCAGCTGCCTGCCTGATTTACTGGCGGGAATAAAACGAGTCTATATCCTCAAGGGCGCTGCGGGAACGGGGAAAGCCACGTTTATTCGGCTGCTGGGGGAGTCTATGTCCTCATTAGGCTATGAGATGGAATACTGGATCTCGGCTGCGGATGCGGTCAACCCTGAAGGGATTTATTTTCCCCAGCTGGATACCGCGGTAGTTAACGGCAGCAGCCCGGTATCCATTGAACCGCATTATCCACATATCAGCGGGGATGTTATTAATCTGGGCGATTACCTGGATACTGCCCTGATTAAGGAACAGGCCCGGCAGATCATAAAGCATATCGATCAATGGGAACTGTCGAACCGGCAGGCCGAAATGCATCTTCAGTCGGCTGCCCTGGCCAAACAGGAGCTGAAGAAATCTGCTGCGGCCCATCTCAACATGCAGCAGCTTTATAGTCTGGTAGAGCAGATATACAGTGAAGCCACCCTACCGCGGCCCGGAGAGAGACATTTTTTTGCCAGTGCCATGACTGCGGAAGGGTACATCGATTATGTCGAAGAAATCAGCTCTGATTGCAAGCAGCGTTTTGTCTTGACGGGTCCGGCTGGCAGCGGCAAATCAACTATCCTGGCTGAAATCGCCAGAAAAGCAAAACAGCAGGGCAATAGCGTGGAATATTATTATTGCGGTTTGGAGGCGGATAGTTTGCTAATGATCATCCTTCCAGCCTTCAGCACTGCTGTAATTGATGGCGGCGGTCTGCAGCTGAATTTAAAACCGTGGGATAAAGTGATCAACACCGAAGCGGTACTGGACGATTTTGAGATCCTCAAGGAAGCGCAGGTGAGCAGCCTGGCCAACCACAATTATGAAGAACTGCTGTCCAAGGCTCAGGAAAAACTGGAAGAGGCTTACCGGGAATTAAAAGCTCTCAAACACCTCTACGCCAGCAAAATGAACTTTCAAGCCCTCAACCAGAGAAGGATGGCCTTGCTGGAGGAATTAATCCAAAGATGAGGCCGTAAATCCCAACCAACCCGTACTTTTTCATAGTAGAGGCGCCTGTCCCGGCGCCTCTATGCCCTCTTTATTATTGGGGCGAACATTTGTTATCATGGATTAGGAAAGGACAGGCGTAACTACTGAACTTAAGAGGTTAATAATGGAATTCAAGCTACATTCAACCTACCATGAGACCGGAGACCAGCCTCAGGCCATACAGGCTCTGGTCGAAGGGCTTAAGGCCCGGTATCCGGAACAGACCCTTTTGGGTGTGACCGGTTCGGGGAAGACCTTTACCATGGCCCGCATTATCGAGGAAGTGCAGCGGCCCGCCTTGATCATGGCTCCCAACAAGACCCTGGCGGGGCAGCTTTATGCCGAGTTCAAGCAGTTCTTTCCGGAAAATGCGGTGGAATACTTTATCAGCTATTACGATTATTACCAGCCTGAGGCCTACGTGCCCCACACTGATACCTATATCGAGAAAGACTCCTCCATAAACGATGAGATCGACAAACTGCGCCACTCTGCCACCGCGGCGGTTCTGGAACGGCGGGACGTCGTAGTTGTGGCCAGCGTATCCTGCATCTATGGCTTGGGGGCTCCGGATGATTACTATCGCATGGCCATATCACTCAGGCCGGGCATGGAGGCGCCGCGCGATACTATAATGCGGCGCCTGGTGGAAAATCATTATGAACGCAATGATTATTCCTTTAACCGCGGCAATTTCCGGGTGAGGGGCGATGTCATCGAGATATTCCCGGCCTCAGCCGGTGAGAGAGCCCTCAGGATAGAATTATTTGGCGATGAAGTCGACCGCATTATCGAGTTCAATCCCATAACCGGTGAGGTTTATGGCCGCAGGCTCCATACCATGATTTTCCCGGCCTCCCATTATGTGACCAGCCGCGAGCGCATGCTGGACACTGCGGAAGATATTAGACTGGAACTGGATGAGCAGGTGACCCGCTTTCAAAATGAAGGCAAACTCCTGGAGGCGCAGCGTATTGAGCAGCGCACCCGCTACGACCTGGAGATGATCAGGGAGATCGGCTACTGCAAGGGGATTGAAAACTATTCCCGCTATATTACGGGTAGAAAGTCAGGTGAACCCCCCTATACATTGATCGATTTCTTTCCCCGGGATTTTATATTGTTTATTGATGAGTCCCATATTTCCGTGCCGCAGATCAGGGGTATGTATGAAGGGGACCGGTCGCGCAAGCAGAATCTGGTGGAGTATGGATTCAGGCTGCCTTCAGCCCTGGATAACCGCCCCTTGAAATTCGCCGAGTTTCAGGCCAAGGTCAATCAAATCGTATATGTCAGTGCCACCCCGGGGGATTATGAAGTTGAGCGCAGCAGGCAGGTGGCGGAACAGATCATACGCCCCACCGGGCTGGTCGACCCGCTTGTGGAAATAAGGCCGACCGGGCACCAGATCGACGACCTGATGGAAAGGATAAGACAGACTGTAGGCCAGGGCTACCGGGTTCTGGTCACTACCCTGACCAAGCGCATGGCTGAAGACCTGTGCGACTACCTGGCAGACGCGGGGATAAGAGTTCGCTATATGCATTCCGACATCCAGGCCCTGGAACGCCTGGAGATACTGCGCGACCTGCGGGCGGGCGAATTCGACGTGCTGGTGGGAATCAACCTGTTGCGGGAAGGGCTGGATCTTCCCGAGGTCGCATTGGTTGCCATACTGGATGCGGACAAGGAAGGCTTTCTGCGTTCGGGGCGTTCGCTGATTCAGACCATTGGCCGGGCGGCCCGCAATGTGGAAGGACAGGTGATAATGTATGCCGACCGCATCACCCCTTCCATGCGGACCGCTATCGATGAGACCAACCGCCGCCGCGAAAAGCAGATAGCATTCAATCAAACCCACGGGATTACCCCGGAAACCATCCAAAAGGAGATCTATGCCTCCATCGAGGCTACCATTGCCGAGGCTCCGGCCCAATATGATGCGGCGCTGTTCTCCCATCTGGGCAAAGAGGAGCGGGTTAGGCTGGCCGGAGAGATGCAGGCCGAAATGATAAAAGCAGCTGAAAGCCTTGAATTCGAGCGGGCTGCCGAGCTCCGCGACATGATCAAGAAGCTCTTGGAGCCCCCGCGCAAGACCAAAAAGCGATCCCGCGGCCGTTAAAGAGGCCGCGATGCTGATAGGAGCATGAAGTGAAAGACTATATCTACGTAAAAGGCGCCCGTGAACATAATTTAAAGAATATCGACATTACAATTCCCCGCGATAAGCTGGTGATTTTCACCGGGGTGTCGGGATCAGGCAAATCCAGCCTGGCATTCGACACCATTTACAGTGAGGGCCAGCGCCGCTATGTGGAATCGCTCTCC
>DHBS01000023.1:43630-43905 GCA_002398825.1 Syntrophomonas sp. UBA4922
CGCCGCTATGTGGAATCGCTCTCCACCTACGCCCGCCAATTCCTGGGACAGATGGAGAAGCCTGATGTGGATTCTATAGAGGGGCTTTCTCCATCCATTTCCATCGACCAGAAATCGACCTCCAACAATCCCCGTTCAACGGTGGGGACGGTTACCGAGGTGTACGATTACCTGCGCTTGATGTATGCCCGGGTAGGCAGGCCTCATTGCCCTCATTGCCATCAGCCTATCCAGCGCCAAACCGTGGATCAGATTGTAGACAGCCTCCTGGTCAT
>DHBS01000023.1:44036-50624 GCA_002398825.1 Syntrophomonas sp. UBA4922
AGCCTCCTGGTCATGACCCCGGGAACCCGTCTCAAGGTCCTGGCGCCGGTGGTCAAGGCCCAGAAAGGCGAGCACAAAAAGCTCTTGCAGGACCTGTTTCGAGACGGCTTTGTCCGGGTTATCGTGGATGGCTATGAATACACCTCGGATGAAGAGATCGTACTGGAAAAAAATAAAAAACACGACATCAGCGCGGTGATCGACCGCCTGGTTGTCAAAGACGGCATACGGAGCCGTTTGGCCCAATCCCTGGAACTGGCCTTCGAACTCAGTGAAGGACTGATCATTATCCGGGTGCTGGGAGAGAATGGCGCCGAAGAGGACCAGCTGTTCAGCCGGGATTTCGCCTGCCCGGACTGCGGATTCAGCCTGAGCGAACTGAGCCCGCGGATGTTTTCCTTTAACAACCCGTTCGGGGCTTGCCCGGAATGCGACGGCCTGGGAGAAAAACGGGTTATTGACCCTGAATTGGTTCTGGATCGGGATAAGAGCATTCAAGAAGGGGCTATCATTCCCTGGTCCAATAATTTTTACACCTACTACAATCAGATTTTGTACGGGATGGCGGAGAAAAATGACATTCCCCTGGATAAACCCCTCAAAGAGCTGAGCGATGATCAGGTGGATGCCATCCTCTACGGGAAGAATGGGGAGCGCATCCGCGTCAATTATGTCAATTCATACGGGGAGAAGAACAGCTTCACTTCCAGTTTTGAAGGCGTGGTGACCAACCTGCGCCGGCGCTACCTGGAGACCAAATCGGATGCTTCGCGGGAGGAGATAGAAAAATATATGACCACCACCCTGTGTCCGCGCTGCCGGGGCAAGCGCCTGCGCGAGGAGATCCTCTGGGTCTTGATAGGGGACAAGTCTATCAATGACGTGACCTCACTTTCCATCCGCGAATGCTATCAGTTTTTCGAAAGCCTGGCATTGAGCCCGCGCGAGCATATTATCGCCCGCCAGGTGATCAAGGAGATACAGGAGCGCTTAAAATTCCTGATCGATGTGGGCCTGGATTATTTGACCATGGACCGCCCGGCCGGCAGCCTGTCCGGCGGAGAAGCACAGCGTATCCGCCTGGCTACACAGGTAGGCTCCAGCCTGGTAGGGGTCTTATATGTCTTGGATGAACCCAGCATCGGGCTGCACCCGCGGGATAACGACCGCCTCCTGGCAACCCTGCGCCGCCTGCGCGATCTGGGCAATACTGTAATCGTGGTGGAGCACGATGAGGATGCCATGCGCCAGGCCGATCATATCGTTGATATCGGCCCGCGCGCCGGCATACACGGCGGGCAGGTTGTGGCCCAGGGCACTCTGGAAGAGATCATGCAGGCGCCCGAATCCCTGACCGGGCAATATCTTTCCGGCCTCCTCGACATTGAAGTGCCCGCTGTGCGGCGCCAGGGCAATAGCCGCCAGATTTTAATTAAAGGGGCCCACAAGCATAATTTAAAGAATATCGATGTGGAGATCCCCCTGGGGATGATGGTGGTGATTACCGGAGTATCCGGGTCGGGCAAAAGCACTCTGGTGGAGGAAATCCTCTACCCCGGACTGACCTGGCGTATCAACCGGCGCTCCGGTCAGAGCAGCCGTCATAACCAGCAGGGTCGCTATCTTGACATAACCGGGGCAGAAGCCATAGATAAAGTAATAAATATCGATCAGGCCCCTATCGGGCGCACCCCGCGGTCCAATCCGGCCACTTATACCGGGGCTTTTAACGGCATCCGCGAACTGTTTGCCCAGACTGCTGAAGCCAGGGTGCGCGGCTATCAGCCGGGGCGGTTCAGTTTCAACGTTCGCGGCGGGCGCTGTGACGCCTGTTCCGGCGACGGTATCATTAAGATCGAGATGCACTTTTTGCCCGACGTATACATCCCCTGCGAGGTTTGCAAGGGCAGGCGCTATAACCGGGAAACCCTGGAGGTGAAATACAAAGGCTATACTATTGCCGATGTTCTGGAAATGACAGTGGATGAGGCGGTGGATTGCTTTGAAAATATCCCCTCGGTATTTCGCAAATTGAAAGTTCTGCAGGATGTGGGCCTGGGATATATTAAACTGGGTCAACCGGCCCCCACCCTGTCCGGCGGGGAGGCGCAGCGGGTCAAGCTGGCTACCGAGCTTTCCAAACGATCTACCGGGCGGACGCTCTATATTCTTGATGAACCCACCACCGGCCTGCATAAAGACGATGTCAGACAGCTTCTGGAGGTCTTGAACCGCCTGGTCGATGCCGGCAACACCGTGGTCGTCATTGAGCACAACCTGGATGTGATCAAATCCGCCGATCATATTATCGACCTGGGACCGGAGGGCGGCGAAAAGGGCGGGCATATTATCGTGGCCGGGCGCCCTGAGGCAGTAGCGGATTGTCCGGCTTCACACACCGGGAAATACCTTAAACCTTTGTTAGGAGTTGCCCAAGGTGGAAAAGCTAAAAGAACGTCTTAAAGACATACCCTGTAAACCAGGGGTTTACTTGTTCAAGCACGGTGACGGCCGGGTTATATACGTGGGCAAGGCGAAAATCCTCAGAAATCGACTGCGCTCCTATTTTCAGCCCCCTCATCGCCTGGACCCCAAAGTGAGAGCGATGGTCAGCCGGGTGGCCGATTTTGACTATATTGTTACCGGCAGTGAAGTTGAAGCCCTGATTCTGGAGAACAACCTGATAAAATCTTATCATCCCCGCTATAACATTTTTATGCGCGATGATAAGACCTACCCGTATCTGAAGATCACCACCGCCGAACCATATCCGCGGGTATGCATCACCAGGGAGAAAAAGGACGGGGTTTCGCGCTACTTTGGCCCCTACACCGATGCGGCCGCTTTAAAAGAGACCGTCAAGCTGCTTACCGGGATCTTTCCTTTGCGCACCTGCAAAACCTTGAAAAAGCAGCCCCGTCCCTGCTTGAACCGGGATCTGGAGAAATGCCTGGCCCCGTGCAGCAGTGGGGTAACAGTTGAGGAATACCAGCAATGTGTGGCTGGGCTGATCCGCTTTATGGAGGGCCATCATGCCGAGGTGATCCAGCAAAAAGAGCGGGAGATGCAGGCCGCCGCCGCCGCCCTGGAATTCGAAAAAGCGGCCCGCCTGCGGGATCAGATTCAGAGCATTCACAGCCTGGACGCCAGGCAAAAAGTCAGTTTTGACAAGCCCTACCACCTGGATGTGGTGGTGACTGTAGTAGACGAAAAGCCATATTTGGGCCTGGTTTTCAAAATCCGCTCCGGCCGCATTGTGGGCAAAGACACCTACTGGCTGCACCCGGCTATGGATGAACCGGGAGAAGAGCTGAGCAGCTTTTTCCTGCGCCAGTATTATAGCGAAAACCACGATATTCCCGATGAAATCGTGATGAATATGGTTCCCGCCGACTTGATTCTGCTGCAGGACTGGTTTAAGGAATTGACCGGCAGGAAGACCAGCCTGCACCGGCCGCAGCGCGGGGAAAAGAAAGCCCTTTTGGACATGGTCCAGGAGAATGCCCGGTTATTGAGAGAAGAAAAACAACAGGCTGAAGAGCACTATCAAGGCGCTTTACAGCAGTTGAGCCGGGATCTGGAATTGGAGGTTGTCCCTCAGCGCATCGAAGGCTACGACGTATCCCACTTAGGCGGGGAGGAAACCGTGGCATCAATGGTGGTGTTCACCGCCGGCAGGCCAGATAAAAAGAACTACCGCCGCTTTAAGATTAAGATGGCGCAAAACAATGACTATGCCTCACTGGCTGAGGCTTTAAAGCGCCGCTTTACTGAAGCCGGACAGGGCAACCCGGCTTTTTTGCCTGAGCCCGATTTAATCATGATTGACGGCGGTCTGGGACAGCTGCACGCTGCACAGGAGATCCTCAAAAACCTCGAAATCGACGTTCCGGCAGTAGCCCTGGCCAAGCGGGAAGAGACCATTTTCCGCTCTGATGGAAGGCCCTTGAAGCTGCCCCGCCGCAATCAGGGACTCATGACTCTGCAGCGCTTGCGGGATGAGGCCCACCGCTTCGCAATTGAGTATAATCGCCTGCGCCGCGGTAAAAAATTAACTAAATCCATTCTGGATGATATAAAAGGTATCGGTGCGCGGCGCAAAAAGCTGCTCCTGGAATCTTTCGGTTCAGTGGCCGCCCTGAGCAGGGCCTCACAGGAGGAAATCGCCTCGGTCAAGGGTATCGGCAGGAGTGCCGCCCAGGCCGTATACCGGGTCCTGCACCCTCAGGATGAAGGTTCTTAATATTCTACAAATAGTATTAGTAAAAAACAAAAAAATCCCATATTATTAAAAGAAAGACTAACAGCGCAAATAGCGGCGTTTAACATGAAGGGGGCTAAGGATATGATTCAGGGATGGGTCCTGAGGTGGGCTATCAACATACTGGCCATCGTACTGACGGCCGAACTTTTGCCCGGTTTTCAGCTGACTTTGTGGGCAGCGATTGTAGGCTCGTTATTCCTGGGGGTTATTAACGCTTTTATTCGACCTTTGCTTTTGCTGGTAACCCTGCCTTTTAATATTCTTACCCTGGGCCTATTCACCCTCGTGATCAATGGGTTTATGTTGTGGATCACAGCGGTTACCATACGCGGCTTTGAAATTGACGGGTTTGGCTGGGCCGTACTGAGTGCCCTCGTCTTGAGCTTGATCAGTGCGGCCGGGAGCTATTTTGTTGAAGACCGCATGTTTCGTTTTAAATAAGCTGGCGGGAGAATTGAATTTTTAAACTAACCGGGCCGGCCGTGCTCGGTTTATTATTTGTCTTGAGCCAGTTTGAGGAAGGAGATACCATGGGCATACGATTAGTGGCAATTGATCTGGACGACACCTTGCTGGATTCGGGATTGCGCATCTCGCCGCGGTGTGTCAGTGATATCGAAAATATTCGCCAACAGGGTATACTGGTCACTCTGGCTACCGGGCGCATGTACCGTTCGGCCTTGCCGTTTGCCCTGAAACTGGGCATGAATATCCCCTTAATCACCTACCAGGGGGCCCTGGTAAAAGACACCTATTCTCAGGAAGTGCTGTATTTCAGGCCGGTGGGCGAGTTGGCCCCGACAGTCATGGAATTCCTCAGGGAGCAAGGGGTTTACTTTCACACCTATTTCGACGACCAGCTGTGTGTGGAGAGCGACAGCCCTGAGGCCATCGCTTATTCACAGCTGGCCGGAGTGGAATTAACCTTTATGCCTGATCTGATTAAAGCCAGCCGCAGCTTACCGGCTTTTAAGATTATGGCCATCTCAAACCAAACCAGTAGTCTCGACCCTATAGAAGCTGATCTGAGAGAGCGCTTTGGCCAGGAACTATTCATTACCCGATCCAAGCTGCATTATCTGGAAATTATGCACCGCGATGCCAACAAAGCCAGAGCCCTGCAGCTGGTAGCCGAACACTATGGCATAAAACAGGCCGATGTTCTGGCTATCGGAGACAGCTATAACGATGTGGGCATGCTGGCCTGGGCGGGCACCGGGATAGCGGTCGGCAATGCGCCGCCACTGGTTAAAGAAGCTGCTGATCATGTGACAGCTTCAAATGATGAGGATGGTGTGGCAGAGGCCCTTGAAAAATGGGTTTTACACACCGAGCCCGGCCCCGCTGCACAGCGACAGGCATAGTGGAAAGCTGACTCGGGGAAGATAAAAAGGAAACTTTCAGCTTGAGAAATGCTCATCCTATTAAAGGATTATCTGTTTATAAAGGAGAGGTTATTATATGTCAGAAAGCGCTATCCAGGAGCCAATGAAAAGCTATCTCTATGGTTTGCCCGAACAGTTCGACCGGTGTCTGGAAATGTCGTATCAGGAGGTAGAACGCTATCAAAAACCCTACCATAACGTGATGGTATCCGGTCTGGGCGGGTCCGCCATAGGCGGCGATATTTTAAGAACCTATGCCTTCCAGCAAGCTGCCATTCCGGTTTTTGTTAACCGCGGCTATGACCTGCCCCGGTTTGTCAACCAAAACACCCTTTTTGTAGCGGTCAGTTATTCCGGCAACACCGAAGAAACCCTGGCGGCTTACGAAGAGGCCAAAAACTGCGGGGCGCAGATCCTGGCCATTACCAGCGGCGGCAAACTGGCTCAGAATGCCCGGGATGACGGCAATACCGTGGTTGCCATCCCCGGCGGCTTATCTCCCCGGGCTGCGACTGGTTATCTGCTGGCTCCCCTGCTATTATCCCTGCAAAGCGCCGGTATATTAAAAAACGTGGAGGCGGACATAAAAGAAACCGCCGCTGTTTTGCACAGCCTGAGGGATCTGTTGCAGCCCGCTTCTCGAGAGCGGAATATAGCGCAAAGCATAGCTGGCCTGATTAAAGATGCTGTGCCTGTGGTGTGGGGAAGTGCCAACTGCACGGAACCGGCTGCCCTGCGCTGGAAAGCTCAAATCAATGAAAACGCTAAATGCCCCGCTTATTACAATGTCTTTCCGGAACTCAATCACAATGAAATTGTAGGTTTTGAAGCCCCCGCAGAGCTGCTGGCGAAAATAGCGGTTATTATTCTCAGAGACAGCCGCGATCACCGGCGGGTGCAGCAGCGTATGGATATAACCCGTAATCTGATTGAAGATAT
>DHBS01000023.1:50758-51429 GCA_002398825.1 Syntrophomonas sp. UBA4922
AATCTGATTGAAGATAAAGTAAAAAAGGTTATTGAGGTCGAAAGCGCCGGGGAATCCCTCTTAGCCCGTATATATTCCCTGATCTATATAGGCGACTATGTGAGTTATTATCTGGCCTTAGAGTATGGCATCGACCCCACCCCGGTCAAAGTGATCGATTACCTTAAGCAAGAACTGGCCCATTTAGAATAGACTGCAAAGCACAGGAAAACAGGTGATCAAATGCGCTTTTTCGGTGATTATCATACTCACACCCGTTTAAGCGATGGACGGCAGACCATGCGGGATATAGTTGCGGCGGCTTATGAGCAAGGCCTGCAAGAGGTGGCTATCACCGACCACGGGCCTATGGCGGCCGTGATCGGTGTCAAAGATGCCTGGGCCTGCCTGTACAACAAAAGGCAGGCTGCCGAACTGCAAAAACGATACCCCGATATACGCATACTTATCGGCGCTGAAGCCAATATCCGGGACCTAAACGGTACTCTGGACATTCCTGATGAAATCATTGGCGAACTGGATCTATTAATAGCCGGTATCCATCCCTATACCATGCCCACCTCGGTCCATGACGGCATGGCCCTGTGGGTGCAAAATTCACTGCGCCACTTGGGCAGAAAGCAGTCTCGCAAAGCCCTGGTTGCCAATACCGACGCGTTAATTGCCGCAGT
>DHBS01000023.1:51607-51790 GCA_002398825.1 Syntrophomonas sp. UBA4922
GAGAACAACCCTCAGCTGGATATCCTTTCTCATCCGGGGCTGTTCTTTTCTATTGATGTTAAGGCAGTAGCCGAGGCCTGCAGCCAAAATGAGGTCTTATTTGAAATAAATTGCGGCCATAACCACCCCCCTATTTCTGATATAATAGAAGCGGAGCAAACCGGAGTTCGCTTTATTGTCAAC
>DHBS01000023.1:51925-67730 GCA_002398825.1 Syntrophomonas sp. UBA4922
ACCGGAGTTCGCTTTATTGTCAACAGTGACGCTCATTTCCCGGAAACAGTGGGGGATTTAGCTTACGGCAGCAGCCTGGTTGAAACTCTGGGGCTTGATGCCCAGCGCGTTGTGAACCATGCTGCCGGGGGAGGGATTGCCGCATGGGGGAAAAAAGGGAGAATCTACACATACTCATCATTACCGGATTATCAGGAGCCGGCAAGACCCAGGTGATTAACTGCCTGGAAGATATGGAATACTACTGCGTTGACAATCTTCCTCCGGTTTTATTGACCAAATTTGTTGAATTGAGCCTTCAGTCTGAAGGCAAAATCGACAAAGTAGCCCTGGTCATAGACGCCCGCGGGGGAGAGTTTTTCTCCGACCTGGCCCGCTCTCTGGATGATCTCAAGCAAGACCAGATTCCCTATGAAATTCTTTTCCTGGAGGCCTCTGATGAGGTCTTAATCCGCCGCTTCAAAGAATCCCGGCGCCGCCATCCCCTCTCCAACACCTGGCGTTTGCAGGAAGCCATTCAAGTAGAAAAGAACATGCTGGAAGAATTGCGCGGATCGGCCAACGTGGTTATCGATACCTCGACACTGGCGCCCCGGGAATTGAAAGATAAACTGACCAGCCTCTATGCTCATCGCCAGATGCATGGCTTTACGGTCAATGTAGTCTCCTTTGGATATAAACTGGGAATACCTATCGATTCGGACATAGTCATCGATGTTCGCTTTATCCCCAATCCCTTTTACAATCCGGTCATGCGAAGCATGACCGGTGAAGACCGGGAGGTTATCGATTACGTGATGGATTCCACCATCACCAAATCGTTCGTGCGGCGCTTCGTGAATCTCATGAAATTCTTGATTCCGCATTATATAAACGAAGGCAAAACTAATCTGGCTTTATCTATCGGCTGCACCGGAGGACAGCACCGTTCGGTAGTTCTGGCCGCTTACATCGGCGAGCAGCTCAAGGAAATGGGATATAACGTAATTATCAGACATAGAGATGTTGCAAAGTACAAATTGGAGGAGTAAATGAATCGGATCAAGTCTGAACCTCGAATTGTTGTCATCGGCGGCGGTACAGGTTTGTCAGTTATGCTCAAAGGGTTAAAGAAATATACCTCGCACTTGACTGCAGTGGTTACCGTAACCGATGACGGAGGCAGTTCCGGCCGGCTGCGATCTGAGTTGGGGGTTTTGCCGCCGGGGGATATACGCAACTGCCTGGTTGCCCTGGCGGAAACAGAAACCTTGATGGACAAGGTGTTCCAACATCGCTTTAATGCCGGGGATGGACTACAGGGACACAATCTGGGCAATCTGTTACTGGTAGCCTTGACTGAAATCGCCGGCGATTTTGTGTCAGCTATCCGAGAAGTAAGCCAGGTCTTGAAGGTTCGAGGCCAGGTTCTGCCAGCCACCCTGGAATACGTAACCCTGGCGGCCAAAATGATAGACGGCACCACTGTAAGTGGCGAGACCTCGATACGTCATCATGATCAAAAAATAGAAAAAGTCTATCTGATACCGGAAAAATGCATGCCAGCTCCGGAAACCCTGGAAGCCATCCGGGAGGCCGACGCCATAATCCTGGGACCGGGCAGTCTGTATACCAGCATCATCCCTAATCTCCTGGTACACGGGGTGGTTCCTGCTATTGAAGAATCCCGTGCCGTTACCTGTTATGTGAGCAACATTATGACTGAAAAAGGGGAAACTGATGATTACAGCGCCGCCGACCATCTGCGGGTGATTCTGGAACATTTGGGCAAACAGATCATCGATTATGTGATCGTTAATTCAGGTTCAATTGATGAAGACCGCCTGGAGCGCTACAGGGAAGAAAACGCCGTGCCGGTAAAGACTACCAGCGGGGAGATCATGGCCATGGGCGTAAGGCTGATTGAGGAGAATCTGGTCTCCGACACCGAGGTAGCCTGGCATGAGCCCGACAAACTGGCTCAGGTTATTATTAATATCATAGAGAATAATGCCGAGTCATAGTTGGCGAGGAATTAATGGATGAGTTTTTCAAATCAGGTAAAAGAGGAACTGGCCCGGGAGATTTCCGATAAGGCTTGCTGCCGCCGGGCCGAACTGGCCGCCTTGGTTCATGTCAATGGGCGGATCATAAAAACAGATGCCGAGCGGCTGAAATTGGTGGTGCAAGCTGAGCAAGCCGGAACCGCGCGTAAAATATACACCCTTATCAAGTCGCTATACGGCTTGCAGACCACCGTTCAGGCAGAACCCCGGCGCCGCTTTAAAAAGACCCGCATCTATGAAGTACATGCTATTATTAGTAATAGGGATGCGGACCTCTGGCAGAGGCTGCAGGACCTGAACGCCGCCAGCAAAAAAGGGAGACGCCTTGGCGCGGATCTCATCCGCAGGAATTGCTGCAAGCGCAGTTATCTGCGCGGGATATTTTTAAGCCGGGGTTTTATAAATCGTCCTGAAGGAGAATACCATTTAGAAATAATACTTCAGGAGTTGTCGCTGGTCAAAGAGATCCAGCGCTTATTATCAAAATTTAACTTATCCAGCAGGATGGTCGAACGCAAGCTAAACCTGGTATTATATATAAAAGAGGGAGAACAGATAGTAGATTTTCTCCGGGTGGTTGGTGCGCATAAAGCCCTGCTCGATTTCGAGAATGTGCGTATTCTCAAGTCTATGCGCAACAGTATAAACCGTCAGGTGAATTGTGAAACCGCTAACCTTGCCAAAATTGTGGATGCCTCAGTACGCCAAATACAATTAATAAATAGACTGGTTGAACTGAAAGGATGGGAATTCCTCCCGGCCCATTTGCGCGACCTGGCCAGGGTGCGAATCGAATATCCTGACAAATCCCTTAAAGAATTAGGAGACCTCTTGGACCCGCCCTTAAGTAAATCCGGGGTTGCTTACCGGATGCGCAAATTGGAGCAGTTGGCTGAAGATATCATCGAGATCTCCTTGAGATAGAAAAAGATAGATAAATAAAGATAGAGATATAGGAAGAGAAAGACCTGCCTGATATGAGAGGAAAGTTAGTATGCGCCTTACACATGACGTGATACTGGCCCAGCAACAGAAGCTGCTGATGACACCTGAACTTCGCCAGGCCATCGCTATTCTGCAGATGTCCTCACTTGAGCTGTCCGAATATATCCGCAATGAATTAGCGGAAAATCCCCTTCTGGAAGAAAAGCCTGATGTGGAAGAACCCGCGGATGCTCAAGACGAATCCGAACCTGAGACCAACGATGACATCAGTGAATGGCTGGATGTATTCGGCGACAGTGACCGTGATACCTACGATGCGGGGGTAAACTACCAGGGCGAAGAGAAATCCCTGGAAAACTACCTGGCGCAAAAGCCCAGCTTATATGAGCATCTGGAGTTCCAGCTGCATCTTTTCAGCACCACCCCCGAAGAGCAAGAAATCGGCCAGTACTTGATCGGCAGCATAGACCAGAATGGCTATTTAACCGCCAAACTTGACGATGTAGCCCGACAGCTGAATGTTGATCTGGAAGAGGTTGAAAAGGCTCTGGAATTGATACAGTCATTCAATCCTCCCGGCCTGGGCGCCCGCGACCTCCCGGAGTGCCTGATTCTTCAATTGCGGCAATATGACAAGGACTCGGAAATCGCCCGCAATATCATAAATAACCACCTCACCGACCTGGCCCGGGGCAGATTGAACCACATCGCCCAGAAGGTTGGGGCTCCAGTACGGAAAGTCCAGGAAATCTGCGATTTAATCAGGACCCTTGACCCCAAACCCGGGCTGCAGTTCAGCGGCGATGAAATAAAATATGTTACTCCTGATGTGATTGTGGAAAAGATCGAGGGGGAATATGTGGTAATAATCAATGATTTCAACTTCCCCCGCTTGATCGTCAACAATATGTATGAAAGCATGCTTAAGCAGGCCGACGCGCAGTCTCAGGAAGCCCGCAAATATCTGGAGGAAAAGATTGGATCAGCCATATGGCTGATTCGCAGCATTGAACAGCGGCGCATGACCTTATACCGGGTTTCACGATGCATCGTCGACCTGCAGACCGAATTTCTGGATAAAGGGGTTAAGTATTTAAAGCCCATGACGCTTCGCCAGGTGGCGGAGATGATCAATGTACATGAATCCACCGTGAGTCGGGCTACCACCAATAAATACATGCAGACTCCGCAGGGCTTATTTGAACTCAAGTATTTTTTCAGCACCGGTGTGGAATGCAGCGGTGAGGACAAAGTTTCTTCCAAGAGCATCAAACATATGCTGCAGGACATTGTCGCCCGGGAAGACCCGCAGCACCCCATAAGCGATGAGGCCATTTCCCAGCAATTACAGGAAAAGGGCATTCGTATATCACGCCGTACTGTGGCTAAATACCGCCAGGAACTCAACATCCCTTCCACTTCGGCCCGCCGCCGCTATTAGGGCTGCCATACAGACCTGGCACCCTTTAAAAATTGACTACATATGTTATAAATAGATACCCGGGGCATAGTTGTTAAGCTTTTATCACACAATCTTGCATTATTTTTCCATGAATATGTTATACTATTGATAGTTTGAGGCGTTACTATATTCATGTTGGGGCAAAAATGTCCCTGAGGGCTATAATTATCCCGATTACAGATAGCCCTTAACGGGAGAGAGCATGGAAAGAGTATTTACCATAATGGAGCGATTTGCTCCTGATGCCATGGACTGCATCACTAACCGCTACAAAATGCTGAAGCAGATTATGCACCAGCAACCCGTGGGAAGACGACAATTATGCAAAGTGCTGGGTTTAACTGAACGCATGGTGCGTGCCGAGATTGAGAACCTCAAATCCACTGGCCTGATCCACGCCACAACTGCCGGAATTTGCCTCAGCCCAGCCGGCGAGCACATTATGAACGAAGTCGATATTTTCGTTCCCTTCCTTTTCAATATTCAAAGTCTTGCCGAACAGATCAAGAATCGGTTCAACCTGCGGGAAGTCATACTGGTACCCGGTGATTCACAAAGTGATGAGATGATTAAAAGGGACCTGGGGCGGGTTGCCGCTGCCTATATGAAAAAGTCGTTGTTTCCCGGCTGCACTCTGGCCGTTACCGGGGGAAGCACCTTGGCCGAGGTAGCCGATGTTATCACCGACGGCATAGGCTTTTCTAATCTGATGGTGGTTCCGGCCCGGGGAGGTTTGGGGGAAGAAGTAGAACAGCAGGCCGGAACCATAGCAGCTCGGATTGCCAAAATTATTGGCGCCCAGTACAGGATGCTGCATATCCCCGACAAACTACAAGAGGAGACCGCCCAGGCCTTAAAACAAGACCCCTACATAAAAGAAATAACCGATCTTATTAAATCTAGCGACATTCTTTTTCACGGCATCGGTTTCGCTATGGAAATGGCCAATCGCAGAGGTCTAACCGCTGCGGAAATTGCGCTTCTCCAGGCAAAGGGCGCGGTGGGAGAAGCCTTTAGATATTATTTTGATGAACAGGGCAATATAGTATATGAGGTTCCCGGAATTGGATTGGAATTGCATGATCTGGCCCATATTCAAACCGTGGTTGCAGTAGCAGGCGGCAGCAATAAGGCGCCGGCTATTAAAGCGGTGCTGAACGGGGGCCGGCAAACCGTTCTGATTACCGACGAAGGAGCGGCACAGGCGATAGTGGGCTTACAAGATTAAGAAAGGTGGTTGAAGCATGACGGTTAAAATAGGGATTAACGGCTTTGGCAGAATCGGCCGGCTGGTTGCTCGTATTGTTGTAGACCGGCCTGGTTTTGAGTTGGTGGCGGTAAACGACCTGGGAGACATCAAGGCCGGTGCTCATCTATTTAAGTATGATACTCTGCATGGCGAATTTAAGGGGAATGTATCAGTCGAATCTGACAACCTCATCATAAATGGGCAGAAGATCCGCTACATGACTGAGAAGGATCCTGCCCAACTGCCCTGGGCCGACCTGGGAGTGGATATTGTTATAGAAGGTACCGGCGCTTTCAGAAGCCGCAGCAAAGCCGGCAAGCACCTGCAGGCCGGGGCTAAAAAAGTTGTTATTACGGCGCCCGGGGATGGCGTCGATCTGACCATGGTAATGGGAGTAAACGAGGATAAATATCAACCCTCCTTTCAACTTCTCAGCAATGCCTCCTGCACCACCAACTGCCTGGCCCCGGTGGCCAAAGTGCTCCTGGACGAGTTTGGAATCATTAAGGGACTGATGACCACGGTACATGCTTATACCAATGACCAGCGCATCCTGGATCTGGCCCACAATGACCTGCGCCGGGCCCGCGCTGCAGGGCAGTCCATGATACCCACCACCACCGGAGCGGCCAGCGCATTAGGCCTGGTCATTCCCGAACTGGATGGCAAATTGGGTGGCCTGGCAATAAGGGTGCCAACCCCGGTAGTCTCGCTGTTAGACCTTACGGTGGAATTGGAGAAACCGGCCAGTAAACAAGATATAAATCAGGCCTTTTTGCGGGCCAGTCAGGGACGCATGCAGGGTATATTAAAATACACCGAGGTACCCCTGGTATCCGCAGATTATCGCGGGGACAGCCATTCTGCCATTGTGGATGGGCTGTTGACCATGACCATGGGTGACAGAACCGCCAAAGTGGTGGCCTGGTATGACAATGAATGGGCTTATTCGATGCGATGTGTCGACATGGCCCAATATATAGCCGGCAAAGGCTAATCGTCTCTTTAAGACATACTATTTGGAGGTGCATCAATGCGTAGTGTTAGGGATGCTGAGGTTAAGGGAAAACGCGTCTTAATGCGCGTGGATTTTAACGTACCCACCGACAAAGACAATCATATTATTGACGATACCAAAATACGCGAGGCCTTGCCCACCATCAACTATATCGTCGAACAGGGTGGATGCCTGATCCTGATGAGCCACTTGGGGCGCCCCAAAGGTAAGCCGGAAGAAAAATACAGCCTGAAAAAGGTGGCGGACCGCCTCAGTCATCTTATCCACAGGCCGGTGGTCATGGCCCCTGCGGCCATTGGACCGCAAGTGATCTCCATTGTTGAAAAGATGCAGCCGGGCGATGTGGTGTTATTGGAAAACGTGCGCTTTTATCCCGGGGAGGAAAAAAATGATGCGGATTTTTCCAAGGCCCTGGCGTCTCTAGGAGACTTATACGTAAATGATGCCTTTGGCAGCGCCCACCGCGCGCATTCATCCACTACCGGAGTGGCCCATTATCTTCCCGCTTATGCAGGTCTCTTGATGGAGAAGGAAGTGGGGATGCTCAAGCAGGTCCTGGAAGAGGGGCAGCAGCCCCGCATGGCCATTATGGGCGGGGCGAAGATTGCCGATAAACTCGGCTTGATCGACAATCTTATCGACAAAATGGACGTAATAGTGATCGGCGGAGGTATGGCCAACACTTTTCTAAAAGCGCAGGGGATAGAGGTAGGCAAATCGCTGGCTGAGGACGATCTGCTGGATGAAGCCCGCCGCCTTTTGATTAAGGCGGAAAAACAAGGGATGGCTTTGATGCTGCCCGTGGATGTGGTGATCGCGGCAGAGATTTCGGCAGATGCCGTCGTCAAGACCGTGGATATAGAGGCTATCCCGGCGGATATGATGATACTGGATATTGGGCCCAAAACCGTCACCAGCTTTAAAAAGGCTATTCTCGAAGCACGGACCATCATATGGAACGGTCCCCTGGGGGTTTATGAATATGAGCCGTTTTCCCACGGTACTCGCGAAGTAGCGCGGGCGGTAGCCGGTTCATCTGCTCTGAGTGTAATCGGGGGCGGAGACTCAGCCGCTGCTGTGCATGACCTGGGGGTGGAAAAGGGCATCACACATATCTCCACCGGAGGTGGGGCCAGCCTGGAATTCCTGGAAGGCAGAGAACTTCCAGGGGTGGCTGTCTGTGAGGCCAAAGCCACCGCATAAGCCGGCAGTGAGGGAGTTGAACCGGATGAGAAGACTGTTGATCGCAGGCAATTGGAAAATGAATAAGTTACAGGCTGAGGCCCGGGAATTCGCGGCCCAATTCCTACCCAGAGTCAGCGGGGTAGAGAAAGTCGAGATGCTCATATGCCCCCCCTTCACCTGTCTTAGCGCTATGCAATCGTCCCTGGCGGGGTCCAGGGTTGTTCTTGGCGCCCAGAATATGTACGGGGAAGCCCAGGGGGCTTTTACCGGAGAAGTCTCTCCCGCCATGCTCGTCGATACCGGATGCCGGTATGTAATTATCGGCCATTCGGAGCGGCGTCAGATTCTGGGGGAGAATAATTTCGTCATCCATAAAAAACTGGCAGCAGCCCTGGAAAACGGACTAAGGCCGATATTGTGCGTAGGCGAGACCCTGCAAGAGCGTGAAAACCAGCTGGCCATGCAGGTGGTGCAGGAGCAATTGCAGCAGGCCTTGACGGGTTTGAATTTCCCGGCGGAACAACTGGTGGTCGCTTATGAACCGGTTTGGGCAATCGGTACCGGCATCAACGCCAGCTGCAACGACGCCCAGGAGATGTGCCTGTTTGTTCGCAAAGGCCTGGAGTCTTTATTCAATAGGGAAACGGCTGATGGAATAAGAATACTGTATGGCGGGAGTGTTAAAGCCGACAATATTGCCAAGTTCCTGGAACAGCCGGATATTGACGGCGCCCTGATAGGAGGCGCCAGTTTGGAAGCGGCTTCGCTGGCTGCTATCGTTGGAGTAGGTGAAAATGTCAAATAAACCGATGTTATTGATGGTTCTTGATGGCTGGGGAACGGGATCTCATTGTGACGGCAATGCCATTACCAACGCCAATCCCCGGAATTTTTACAGGTTTCGTGAAGAGTATGCTGCGACAGAATTAAAATGCAGCGGCAAAGATGTGGGCCTGCCTGCCGGCCAAATGGGAAATTCCGAGGTAGGGCACCTCAATATGGGGGCGGGGCGTATCGTGTATCAGGAGATTTCCCGCATCAGCAACGCCATAGAGGACGGCTCCTTTTTTGAAAACCCGGTTTTGCGCGCCGCTGTACAATCTGCCCGCGATAAACAGGCTGCGGTGCATCTGATGGGTCTGCTGTCTGATGGCGGGGTGCACAGCCATATGGAACATATTCTGGCCCTGTTGGACCTGTGCCGGAGGGAGGAGGCCGAGAGGGTTTATGTCCATGCTTTCCTGGATGGCCGCGATGTGGGTCCCAAAACCGCGCCGCAGTATTTGCAGCAGCTGGATGAGTACATGAAATCTATCGGTCTGGGCCGGTTTGCCACCATCAGCGGCCGCTTTTATGCCATGGACCGGGACAACCGCTGGGACAGGGTGGAGAAAGCCTACTCTGCCCTGGTGTGTGGAGAAGGCAACCCGGCTCCCAATTGGGCGGCAGCCATGGAAAGCAGCTATGAAGCCCGCATTACCGATGAATTTGTTGAGCCGGTGGTGATTGTCGACAGCCAGGGGGAACCAATCGCCACCGTGAATGATAATGACAGCATAATATTCTTCAACTTTCGGGCTGACCGGGCCCGGGAGATAACCAGGGCTTTTGTTGATGAGGACTTTAGCCATTTCGAGCGCCAGCGCCGGCTCCGGGTCAACTATATAATGATGACCCAGTATGATGCCACTATCAATGCTCCGATAGCTTTCGAGCCCCAGAATCTGAAACAGACCCTGGGAGAAGTACTGGCCCAGAACGGCCTGCGCCAGCTGCGTATTGCGGAAACTGAAAAATATGCCCATGTGACCTTCTTTTTCAACGGCGGGGTGGAAAAACCCAATGTTAATGAGGATCGTATTCTGGTGCCTTCGCCCACGGTTAAGACCTATAACATGAAACCGGAAATGAGCGCCGTGGAGGTTACCGACAGGGTTGTAGCCGCAATTGACCAGGATTGCTATGACGTCATTATCATGAATTATGCCAATCCTGACATGGTCGGCCATACCGGCATCCTGGATGCGGCCATTGAGGCCGTTCGTGTGGTTGATCAGTGTTTGGCCCGGGTAACGGAGAGGGTTTTGGCCCACGACGGAGTGGTCTTAATGACTGCCGACCACGGCAACTGTGAGACTATGCAGTGCCCTATTACCGGGGGGCCTTTTACAGCCCACACCAATAATAAAGTGCCTTTTATCCTTATATCAGACCGGCTTAAAGAAGCCCGCTTGCGGGATGATGGAGCATTATGCGACATCGCCCCGACCATGCTGGAGCTCCTGAATATTGACATACCCCGGGAAATGACCGGGAGATCTCTAATTTTGCATGATTGATTTGAATACATTAGTTCTGGAGGTAGACTGAATATGAGCACAATTATTGACGTTTTTGCGCGGGAAGTATTGGATTCAAGAGGTAATCCCACCGTGGAAGTGGAGGTCATCCTGGAAGATGGAACCATGGGCAGGGCTATAGTACCTTCCGGGGCTTCAACCGGGGCTCACGAGGCTGTCGAGCTGCGTGACGGAGACAAGCAGCGCTACCTGGGCAAAGGGGTTCTCAAAGCGGTCGACAATGTGAATGACATCATCGCCACCGAGATCATCGGTATGGATGCGCGGCGGCAGGTGGATATTGACACCTTGATGATAGATCTGGACGGAACCCCCAACAAGAGCAAACTGGGAGCCAATGCCATTCTGGGCGTATCGCTGGCCGTAGCCCGGGCAGCCGCCAATCATCTCGATTTGCCGCTTTACCAGTATATTGGCGGGGTGAATGCAAGAGAGCTGCCGGTTCCGATGATGAATATCCTCAACGGCGGGCAGCATGCCGATAACAATGTCGATATTCAGGAGTTTATGATTGTGCCGGTCGGAGCCGCTTCCTACCGGGAAGGGCTGCGCATGGCAGTGGAGATTTATCATACCTTGAAAAAGGTACTGCAGTCTCGTGGATTGGCCACTTCTGTAGGGGATGAGGGCGGATTTGCCCCTGACCTGCCCTCCAATGAAGCCGCCATCGAAGTAATCCTGGACGCGGTAAAAGAGGCCGGTTATGAGGCGGGGCGAGATGTCTTCCTGGCCTTGGACGTAGCCGCCAGTGAACTCTATAAAGACGGGCGCTACCATCTGGAGAGCAATGGTGTAATCTATACCTCCGAAGAAATGGTGGATTTTTATGAGGATCTAGTGAAGAAGTATCCCATAGTGTCGATCGAAGACGGTTTGGCTGAAGACGATTGGTCTGGATGGGAGCTCTTGACCAGGCGTCTGGGTGACAAAATTCAACTGGTCGGGGACGATATCTTTGTAACCAATACGGAGCGCTTAACTATGGGTATCAAGCGCGGGGTGGCCAACAGCATCCTCATCAAGGTCAATCAGATCGGCACCCTGACCGAAACCCTGGATGCCGTCAAAATGGCGATGCGGTCCGGGTATACTACAGTTATCTCCCATCGTTCCGGGGAAACCGAAGATTCCACTATCGCCGATATCGCCGTCGCCACCGGATCCGGACAGATCAAGACCGGAGCGCCGGCCAGGACTGACCGGGTGGCAAAATACAATCAATTATTAAGAATCGAAGAAGAATTGGATGAATATGCCGACTATCGCGGCTTGAAGGTTTTCGCTGCCCACCGCGATTAGCATGGACCTGGACTTGTCAAGGCCTCAGAACTTGTGTTAAAATTTAATTTGTTCTGATGCAATGATTTGAAATGGAGGTGAAAATTTGTTAAAAACCATCCTGTTCATCCTGGAGGTAATCGTGTCTCTGGGTCTCATCTCCACCATCATTCTGCAATCGGGCAAAAGCGCCGGTCTGTCGGGTAGTATTGCTGGAGGCAGCCAGGCCATTTTTGGCGGCAAGAAGAAAGGTCTGGATGAACTGTTAAGCCGTATTACCGCCTGGTTGGCTGTAGTTTTTATGGTTTTAACGCTGGTTCTTGCGGTGATGCGTTAGCCCGCTCAGTTTTAGTCAGGTATTTAAGCAGGTGCCACAGGCGCCTGCTTTTATTATATAATGACATCAATATCACCAGCAGCGAGAGCCATATGGCCCTGACTGAGACCAGGGAAGGATTACCTATGAAAAAACAGGTTGCAGAACAGTCATTTGAATTGCAGGGCGATAGTAATGCAGCCTTGCTTTTTTTACACGGTTTTACCGGGACGCCTTCGGAGATTTACCCCACCGCGGCTTTAGTCAATCAGCAAAGCGGGTGCACCGTCAGCGGAATCGTCTTGCCGGGCCACGGAACCAGCCCCGAAGACCTGGACAACACCTCCTGGCGCGATTGGACCGCAGCCGTGGAAGACGAACTGAACCGGCTGTCGACCATGCATCAGCATCTATTTGTAGCCGGATTGTCGATGGGAGGACTGCTCTCATTTTATGCCGCCATACAACGGGAAGATATCAAAGGGGCTGTCAGCATCAACGCCCCGGTTTTTACCAGGAACCCGCTGACCACCTCTTTTTTTGTATCGGCCCTCACCCCGTTATTAGGTTTGGTTAAGCCTTATTACCCCAAAAATGATATAGACATTGGTCTGGAGCTGGAAAAGCAAGGCAGGCAGGCTTACCATTGTTATCCGGTAAAATCCTTTCGCAGCATGTTGCATCTGCGCAAATTGGTTTTGTCCGGATTGAGTTCTGTCACATGCCCGGCCCTGGTAATGCAGAGCCTGCAGGATGAAGTTGTTAATGCGAGCAGCGGACGGCATTTGGTGAACAGGCTAAAACGAACTCAGGTCAGCTATCAGGAGCTGGAACATTCAACCCATGTCGCTACGATGGGGGACGAGATGGAATCGATCGCCGCGTCAATCAGCCGGTTCATCGACGAAGCCGTGCAGGAAAAAGGAGACTAGAAAATGGATAGAACAGAAGCTTTAGAATTGCTGAAAGAACACGTCAAATCAGAAAACCTCTTCAACCATTCCCTGGCGGTGGAAGCCATTATGCGCGGATTGGCTCAGCACCTGGAAGAAGATGTGGAGAGATTCGGTCTGGCAGGGCTGCTTCACGATATAGATTATGATCAGACCGCCGACGAGCCTATGCGGCATTCGGCCGTGGGCGCGGCCATGCTGGAAGAAATCGGCCTGCCTGAAGACTTGTGCTATGCGGTCAAAGTGCATAATGAGGCCCACGGATTGCCGCGGCGCTCGGTTCTGGATCACGCGTTATATGCAGCCGATCCTGCCAGCGGTTTTATAACCGCAGCCGCGCTCATAAGACCTGACAAACAACTGGCCGCAGTGGAATTGAAGTCGCTGCGCAAACGCTTTAAAGAGAGATCCTTTGCCCGGGGCGCCAATCGCGAGCAGATGATTTGCTGTTCAGAACTGGGTATGGATCTGGATACCTTCCTGGAGGTTGCTCTGCAGAGCATGAAAAAGATCGCTGACGAAATCGGCCTATAGGGTAAAAAAGCGGCGATTAAAGGAAATACTATTAAAATCAGACCAACCTTAAGGAGGATTAAATGGTCAATAAAGAAACTCTATTGGAGTATATGCGGCAGGACAGTTATCGACCTTTGAGCTACCGCGAACTCTTATCGGTATTCGAAATCGATAATGATGAGGAGATCAAATTCAGCAAACTACTGGGCCGCCTGGAAAAAGCGGGCGAAATCTTGAAAACCCGTAAAAATAGATATGGCTTGCCCGAAATGATGAAGCTGGTCAAAGGGGTTATACGACTCAGCCAGCGAGGCTACGGTATTTTAGTGCCCGATGAGCCGGGACGGCCCGAGGTATTCGTCTACGGGAAAAACCTCAACGGGGCCATGCACAATGACAGGGTCATGGTGCGCCTCATTCACAGCCATCATGGCGGAGAGCGCCCCGAAGGAGAAGTGATCCGGGCCATCGAGCGGGTCAACAAAACCCTGGTGGGGGTTTACGAAAAAGGCAAGCATGTCATTCAGGTGATCCCTGATGACCCGCGCCAGATTTATCCCGTCTATGTAAATCGCTCCCGCAAACTAAAGGTCAATAACGGGGACCGGGTAGTGGTGGCTATAACCAGCTGGCCGGATAAGAACAAATTCCCGGAAGGGCGTATTATCGAAGTTTTGGGCAATGCCGGCGAACCCGGACTGGATGTGGAGGTAGTCATCCGCAAACATAACCTCAGGGTGGACTTCGCCCCCGCGGTAATAAAAGAAGCTCAGGCCGCGGCCCGGCCGGTCAGTGCCGAAGAAAGCAAAAAACGCCGCGATTTGCGCGATGTGAAGATGGTCACCATCGACGGTGAGGATGCCAAAGACCTGGACGACGCGGTTTCCATCTGCCGCATCGTCAACGGGTTCCGCCTGGGGGTGCATATCGCCGATGTTTCTCATTATGTCAGAGAAGACAGCAAATTGGACAGAGAGGCCTGTGCGCGGGGAACCAGCGTCTACCTGGTGGATAAGGTCTTGCCCATGCTGCCCCGGGAGCTTTCCAACGATATCTGCAGCCTTAACAGCGGGGTTGATCGTCTGGCAGTGAGCTGTATAATGGACATCAACTTCAACGGTGAAGTAGCTAATTATGAACTGTGCAAATCGGTGATCCGGGTCCAAGAACGCATGACCTACACCGCGGTGAACCGGATCCTGCTGGAAGATGACCCTGAATTGAAGGCGCGCTACCGGGATTTGGTGGAGGACTTTCATTTGATGAAAGATCTGTCCGATATAATCAGGGCTGCCCGGCTCAAGCGAGGGGTTCTGGATTTCGATTTTCCTGAAACCAAGATAATCACCGACGAAAAAGGGGTTCCGATTGATGTTAAAGTCCGTGAACAGGGACCAGGGGAAATGCTCATCGAAGACTTCATGATCAAGGCTAATGAGACCGTGGCCGAGCATCTTTATCGCCTGCAAATGCCTTTGCTTTACAGGGTTCATGAGAAACCGGATGAAGACGCCCTGATGAAGCTTAATCGGGTTCTGGGGGTGTTCGGACACAAGGTGGCGGGCGAAAAACTGGAGCCAATGACATTCCAGCACATCTTAGCTGACATCAAAGGCCGCCCCGAAGAGCAGATGGTATCATTGATGGTCCTGCGCTCTATGAAGCATGCCCGTTATCTTCCCCAGGCCTTAGGGCATTTCGGTCTGGCTTCGCGTTTTTACTGCCACTTTACCAGTCCCATCCGGCGTTATCCGGACCTGATCGTGCACCGGGTCTTGAGCCATGTCCTGGACGGCAGCATGAATGAACGCCGCCGCGCCGCCCTGGATGGCAAAATGAGCTTTTACGGGGAGCATTCCACTTTTCAGGAGATCAAAGCTGAAGAAGCGGAACGCGACCTGGTCAACATAAAGAAAGCCCAGTTTATGCAGCAGTTTCTAGGCGAAGAGTTCACTGCCCGGGTGTCTTCGGTCAATTCTTTCGGCATTTTTGTAGCCCTGGACAACAGTATCGAGGGTCTGGTGCACATCTCCAGCATCACCGATGACTACTATGAATTCAATGACCGCAGCTACACGCTGCGCGGCATCCATACCGGGAAGACCTTCGCCATCGGCGATGAGGTCAAGGTGAAACTGGTGCGTGTGGAAGTGAATGAAGCCAAGATAGATTTCGAACTGCTGGATGAGCCGGCTGAGGCAGGGGGGGCCGCTGTAAAGAAAAAAACCGCTTTGAAATCCAAAGGGAACAAGGGCAATAGACGCAATAAAGACAGCCGTACCAAAGCCGGAGTGTAGAAGCAGTTGTGCTCAAAAGGATATAAATGACGTTTATAGAATTAAATGGAGAAGAAATTAATCCTTGACAGCCTATTTCGCTTGTGTACAATAAGAGTAATCAAATATGCCAGAACTTTTTCGGGTGCCCGCAAGGGAGAATAGGGAACCGGGTGAAATTCCCGGACGGACCCGCCACTGT
>DHBS01000023.1:67966-68122 GCA_002398825.1 Syntrophomonas sp. UBA4922
TGAGTCAGGAGACCTGCCCGAAAATGCTTAGATAGGGATGATGGTAAAGTCCACGCTAATATTAGCGTGGACTTTAATTTTATAAGTAGACTTTTTCGGGTGCCCGCAAGGGAGAATAGGGAACCGGGTGAGATTCCCGGACGGACCCGCCACTGT
>DHBS01000023.1:68350-81762 GCA_002398825.1 Syntrophomonas sp. UBA4922
TGAGTCAGGAGACCTGCCCGAAAAATGCTTAGATAGGGATGATGGTAAAATCCACGCTACGACTGGCGTGGATTTTTTGTTTCAAGGGATAAATTCTTGCCACGGTAAGGATTCCCCGCCAGCTTAAAACAAAAGGAGGAGATTGTTTTGACCCAATTGAGCAAAGCCGTAAAGGGGATTATCAGCCCTGAAATGGCGCAAGTGGCTAAGAGCGAAAGAGTTGCACCGGAATTTATCAGACAGGGAGTGGCTGCAGGCACCATCGTTATACCTCATAATATCCGGCACCGCAATGGTGCCTCCATTGGTATTGGTAGTGGACTCAGAACCAAGGTAAGTGCCAGCGTCGGAGTTTATGCGGATACGGATAGCATCGACACTGAGGTTGCCAAGATTAAGGCGGCCCTTGAGGCGGGAACAGATTCCATCATGGACCTTAGCGTAAAGGGCGATATCGATGCCATGCGCCGGGAAAACCTGGCCGCTGCATCTACGCCGTTGGGGACCCTGCCATATTACCAGGCTGTGTCTGAGGCTGCCCAAAAATACGGCACCGCTTTAAAGATGGATGTTGAAGCGCTGTTTGATGTAATTGAACGTCAGGCTGCTGATGGAGTCGACTTCCTGGCGTTACATTGCGGCACCACCATGAGCATTGTGGAGCGGCTCAAAAAAGAGAACCGTCTTGATCCTCTGGTCAGTTACGGGGGGTCTCACCTGATTGGTTGGATGCTGCATAATCACAGGGAAAATCCCTTGTATGAATACTATGACCGGGTTCTTGAGATTGCCCGCAGATACGATGTAACCCTCAGCATCGCCGATGGGATGCGGCCTGGCTGCCTGGCCGACTCCCTGGACGGCGCCCAGGTGCAAGAGCTGGTGGTGATGGGAGAATTGGTACGGAGAGCCAGAGAAGCAGGCGTTCAAGTAATGGTCAAAGGCCCGGGCCATGTCCCCCTGAACCAGTTAAAGGCTACCATTGTTCTACAGAAGAGCCTGTGTAAAGGGGCGCCATATTTTGTATTCGGCCCGGTGGTCACAGATATTGCCGCCGGATACGACCACATCAGCGCCGCTATCGGCGGGGCTGTCAGCGCCTGGGCGGGCGCTGAATTTATCTGCTATGTGACTGCATCTGAACACATAGGCCTGCCTGATGCCGACCAGGTCCGGGAGGGAGTGGTGGCCGCCCGCATCGCAGCCCATGCGGCTGATGTAGCCAAAGGTTTGCGGGGAGCTGCCGATTGGGATTTCGAACTCTCCAAGGCCCGAAAGGATTTGGATTGGCCTAAACAGATCGCCCTGTCTATAGACCCCAAAAGGGCTGAATATATGAGAAAAACGAGAAGCGATGACACCGTGACAGGATGCGCGATGTGCGGCAAATACTGCGCGATGGAAGTCGTATCCAGGTATTTGGGTGTTTCCAAGGTGAGCTGTTAAGCAGAAAGGGTGATCTAAATGACTCAAGTATTGGCTGCCCGTGCGGGCAGAGTTACTCCGGAGATGGAAATGGTAGCCGCTCAAGAAAATCTAGATGTACAGGCTGTCCGTGAGGGCGTTGCCGCCGGCAGGATCGTGATTCCCAGAAACATCAAGCGCAAGGATTTTCAATATTGCGGCATCGGAGAGGGGCTGCGTATCAAAGTGAATGCTCTGATCGGCACCTCCAGCGACATCGAGGATGTGGCCATGGAGGAGCGCAAATTGGCTTTCGTAGAAGCGGCAGAGTGTGATGCGTTGATGGATTTGAGCACCGGCGGGGACATAGACGGGATGAGGCGTCTGGTACTGGATAAAGCCAACATTGCCGTTGGCAGTGTACCGATTTATCAGGCGGCCATTGAAGCCATCGATAGACGGGGCAGTATCGTGGGCATGACCGCGGAGGACATGTTCGAGGCCATAGAAAAACAGGCCGCCGACGGTGTAGACTTTATGGCCATTCATAGCGCTTTAAACTTCGATGTTATCAGGCGGCTTCAGAACATGGGCCGGGTTACCGATGTTGTCAGCCGGGGCGGCGCTTTCCTGACCGGCTGGATGCTCCACAACAAAAAAGAAAACCCTTTATACGAACAATTTAACCGCTTGCTGGAGATCCTCAAAAAGTATGATGTGACCTTGAGCCTGGGAGACGCTATCCGCCCTGGTTCTACAGCTGATTCCCTCGACGGAGCGCAGCTGCAGGGACTGATAGTGGCCGGGGAACTGGTGGCCAGAGCCCAGGCGGCCGGGGTTCAAGTGATGGTGGAAGGCCCCGGACACGTGCCCATGAATCACGTAGAGGCCACGGTGCTGCTGCAGAAGCGATTGTGCAACAGAGCCCCCTACTTCATCCTGGGCACATTAGCCACCGACGTAGCGCCGGGCTACGACCATATCACCTCGGCCATAGGCGGAGCCCTGGCAGGTGCGGTTGGGGCTGATTTCCTGTGCTATGTGACACCGGCCGAGCATTTAGGGCTGCCTACTGAAGAAGATGTAAAAGCAGGGGTAATCGCGGCTCGTATTGCAGCCCATGCCGCCGATCTGGCCCGGGGGAACCGGCAGGCCTGGGAGCGGGATCGGCAAATGGCGCAGGCCCGGGTGGATTCCGATTTGGACCGGCAGATCAGCCTATCCATAGATCCGGAGCAAACCCGGTCAGCTTTCGGCGCCAGGGATGATAGGCATGACTGTGCGGTTTGCGGGGCCGACTGTGCCGCTCAGGTTGCGGCTAAATATTTTGGCATAGCTTAGAGCCGGTATGGCCGGCAGTGCTGCGATTGGAGGGGTAGGCGGTGGAGTTTTTACTGGCGTTGCAGTTTCTGACCAAAGCGACTATAACCATTCCCGGCCCGGTGGAAGAAAAAAGCCTCGCCCGGGCGATGGCTTACTTCCCCTTAGTTGGAGCGCTTCTGGGATTATCTGCGGCCGTTCTTTACGACTTGTGCCGTTATGCCTGGTCTGTTCAAGTATGTGATCTCATTGTCATTGCCTATCTGGTAATCATAACCGGAAACCTGCATGGAGACGCGGTGATGGACACGGCTGATGGGATTTTCAGCGGAAGGACGCGTGAGGGTATCTTGGAGATCATGAAGGACAGCCGGGCGGGAGCGCATGGTGTAATGGCATGCTGCCTGCTGATATTGGCCAAGTTTGTGCTTCTGGGGCAAATAGCCCCGGCGGGAAAAGCAGCCGCCCTGGTTCTTATGCCGCTTCTGGGCCGCTGGGCTCAGGTCTATGGCGCCGCGGTATATCAATATGCCCGGACAGGCGGGGGTACAGGAAGGTTTACCGAATATGTGGGGCTGCGCGAGATATTCTGGGCCTCAGCAACCATCCTGGCCGCAGTCTTTGCCGTACTGGGCCGGTATATGACAGGTCAGCCTGACGGCGGAGCAGCGGCGGCGGTCGCAAAGGGCGTCATGCTGCTCGGCGTTGTTTGGGCCGGCACATTCGGCCTGGGACGGTATATATCAGGCAAGATCGGCGGTATGACCGGAGATACCCTGGGCAGCATGAGTGAATGTATTGAGGTTTTGACTCTGCTGATATTATCCATAATGCTGGCAGATTAAAAAATAAAGACCGCAAGCACGACCAGGGAGCGTCTCCCGCTGCCCCGGGGGTTTAAGAAGAGAGGAGGCAAGCCAAATGGGATTAAAACTGGAAGAAGTAATTAGCCGTATTGAACCGGTGAGCGAGGAATGGGCTGTAAAGGCAAGAAAGCATCTCGATAACCTGGCGATTCCGCAAGGCAGTCTGGGGGAGTTATTGAACCTGGCCGAGCAGCTGGCTGCTATCAAAATGACCTTGAAGCCTTCAGTGCGAAAAAAAACGGCGGTCACTATGGCAGGAGACCACGGAGTGACGGAGGAAGGGGTCAGTCTTTTTCCCCGGGAAGTCACGCCCCAGATGGTGGCCAATTTTGTAGCCGGTGGAGCGGCCATCAATGTGCTGGGCGAGGCGGCGGGCGCCCAGGTAGTCGTGGTGGATATGGGCGTGGCCGCCGATCTCAGCGAATTAGTGGAAAAAGGTCAAATCCTTTCCTATAAGGCGGGGTATGGAACCAGAAATATGACCAGGGGCCCCGCAATGACCCGTGAAGAGGCCAAAATGGTATTAGAAGCCGGCATCGATATTGCCGGCCGCTTGGTTGGGGAAGGGGTTGAACTGTTGGCCACCGGAGACATGGGTATCGGCAACACCACCCCCAGCAGCGCCATACTGGCTGCTTTTACAGGTTGTTCCGTTTGTGACGTGACCGGCCGGGGTACCGGACTTGGCGACGATGCTTTAAGAAACAAAATCCGGGTTATTGAAAAGGCCTTAGTGGTAAACCAACCCGATGCCAATGACGCTGTGGATGTGCTGGCGAAAGTGGGGGGGTTTGAAATAGGGGGTATTGCCGGCCTTATTCTCGGCGCCGCTTACCATAGGGTCCCGGTTATCATAGATGGTTTTATATCCTCCGCCGGAGCTTTACTGGCTAAAAAACTGACCCCTGATTCTTGGGGATATATGATTGCTGCCCATCAATCCCTGGAATACGGACATCGTCTTATGCTCGAGGAACTGGGCCTTAAACCGCTCTTAAACCTGAATCTGAGGCTGGGGGAAGGGACCGGGGCGGCCCTGGCCATGAACATCGTAGAGTCGGCCGCACAAGTAATAGGCAAAATGCTTACCTTCGAGGATGCCGGGGTAAGCAGGAATACTGCGGGGGTGATCGCATAATGACTTCCTTAGCCTTTATTAATCATGATCCTCAGGATGCCGGTCCTCAGTATCTGGAGGACCTGGCTACGGGGTATTGGTTCTCGGAAGTGCTGTTTCATGCGGTTGAAATGGAAATCTTTACTTTCCTTGAACCTGATGGAAAACCTCTTGAAGAAATTGCCGCGAAGTTCAACCTGAGCGCAGGTGCTATAAAGCGGTTCTTACAGGCCCTCGGTGCGATGGGATTGATAAATTGTCAGGGGAGTAACTGTTGCAATACCAAAATGTCCAGTAAATACCTGGTTCTGCATTCCCGGTATTATCAGGGAGATTCCATTCTATGGCGGAAGCAGCTCACTGCCAGCTGGCAAGGCCTTAGCAAATGCCTCCGAAAAGGGGGGAGAGTGGATTTTGGCTCAGACCAGCCGGATCAACGACGGGATAGAATAAGAAAATATATCAAGGCCATGGATCGAGTGGCCAGGACTAAAGTTGAGGAGCTGCTTGCCATTTTCGAAGGTCTAAACATGGAGGGCGAGATTCTCGACGTAGGCGCTGGTTCCGGGGCCGTTGCCGCCGGTTTTCTTGAAAAATTTACCGCCATGAAGGCTACTCTTATGGATCTCCCCGAAGTGCTGGAATACACTCGGGAGTTAATGGCGTCCCGGCAATGGGGAGGCAGGATCGACTATTGTGAGGCCAATGTTCTGGAAACATGGCCGGTAGATAAGGAAAGCTATTACCTGGTAATTCTCTCCAACATCATTCACGCCTATTCAGAAGCAGAGGCCGCTGTCCTTTTGGATAGGGCCGCCGAATGTCTAAAACCCGGAGGATTGCTATTAATCCACGATTTCTTCCTGGAACACTATCCTTTAAAGGCAGCTCTTTTCGATTTAAATATGTTCATCAATACCTACAATGGAAAAGTCTTCTCCTCAAAATGGGCTATAAAAGAACTCGATGGCCTGAAACTATACGCAACCGGGCTTATTCCCTTAGCCACAGATACGGCGGTAATCCTGGCAGCAAAAGATAAAAAGATACTGACCAGACTATCGCTGGATAGATCAACTTTTTCCTCTGAATAAGACTACCGGCACAAAGGTTAACCAGGTGGCATACAAAACGGTAAGCGTAAAGTGCAAGGCAGGGCAGGTTATGCAAGCCGCTTCCCTACATTTTGCCGGGTTTTCCAAAAAGGAAATATAACAATTATGTCGAATGGTTGATGTATAAAATCGAATAATGCTGTGTTCGGTTTTCGAGTTACTGTACCTAAAGATAAACCATGGACAGTTGACCGACAGGGTATAGCGGGAAACGGCTATGCCTCCCGATGCGGAAAGGAAACTAGACCAGTGCCACTATGTCCAGGCCTTATTTGTGGTGCTTAGTCAGTTGTTTTCTGCAACTGACTTTTATTATTCATGGGGGGTAGAATTATGAGAAAAAACCAGCAAATCCATTGGTCGTTATGTATTGCGCTATTGTTTTGTTTGCTCTTACCCGGTTTTGCGGCGGCTGCTGACGGAGACGGCGATGGGGATGGTTCCGGTGGAGGAAAGCAGCAGCCTCTGGTCATTGAAAGCGTAGTTCCGGCTGATGGCTCTACTGGTATAACCCTTACCCCTGAGATTAAAATTACCTTTAACAAAAATGTGTGCTATATGACGGTTCGTGAGAGCAACCGAAATTGTTTTTCCATGTGGACGGGGAACACCCGCATACCTATTGAAGTGATCATGGCAGATGATCAGGTGGAACGGGAGAAACGTAATGACGCCATTGTAAAGCCTTTGCAAAAGCTCCAGGCAGGCACTCTGTACAGAATTGAAATAGCTCCCAATATGGAGTCTAAAAGCGGGGTTACTTTAGGCCAAAAGGCTACGGTTACCTTTACCACAGCCGGTGCCGCAGCAGGTGAACAGCCGGTTCAGCAGACTGGAGAGCTGGCATCGTCACCCTCAGCTACACCACCCACAAACCCGCAAGCGGCTGCTCCTTCAGAATCATCTCCTTCTGGGACCGTTGAGGGCAGCCCGCCGGACATGACCCAACAGGAAACAGAATCCGGAACTGTTGCTACGGCAGGACAAGAGCAGGTTCAGCCAGGCCAGCAAGATGTTGCCGAACAGAAGGAATATAGGAACAAGCGAATTGCCGTCGACCTGGTTATCGTCGCTGTCGCCGGGCTGGGGGCCTGGTGGTTTTACAGAAAACGCCGCGGCCTCTAATGAGTTGCCATATTAGATTCAGTGTTAGTGACGCTGCCTGATCATTGCCGCAATAAATATAACAAAGCGTGTTGGGGTGAGTTGTGACGAAAAAGATATGGATGTTTTTGCTCTTTATTGCGGCACCTTTCCTGGTAATTCTGGTTTCATTGTTAATCGGCCGCTATCCGGTTGATATTGCCACCGTTATAAACATACTAGGCTGCCGTATTACCATGCAGCCTTGCTATATCGAAGATATTTATCAGACCGTAGTTTGGGATATCCGTCTGCCCCGGGCCATTTTGGGGGCTATGGTGGGTGGCTGTTTGGCTATTAGCGGGGCGGCTTTTCAGGGATTGTTTCGTAATCCCCTGGTCAGTTCGGGTATCTTAGGGGTCAGTTCTGGGGCCGGGTTTGGGGCCGCACTGGCCATAATCCTTTTTCATAAGGTGGCAGCTATTTACACCTGTGCGTTTGCCTTTGGAATTTTTGCGGTAATTTTAAGCTATTTCATAAGCAAGGTATATAATGGCACTCCCACTATCATGCTGGTTCTGGGTGGAGTGATCGTGTCATCGGTGTTTTCAGCCCTGCTCTCCCTGGCCAAATACCTGGCCGATCCCATGAATGAACTGCCCGCCATCGTCTTCTGGCTGATGGGCAGTCTAGCCTCCGCGCGCTATAGTGATATCATGATAGCCGGTATTCCTATGCTGGTTGGAGTGGGCGGAATAATTCTGATCAGGTGGAGGATAAACGTTTTATCAATGGGTGACCGGGAGGCTCATTCCTTGGGAATAAATACCACATTAAACAAAGGGATAGTCATAGCCTGTGCCACACTAGCCACTGCTGGAGCGGTTTGCGTTAGCGGTATAATCGGCTGGGTCGGTCTGGTAATTCCTCATATAGGGCGTATGCTGGTAGGCAATGACAACCGCGTCCTAATTCCGGTGAGCTTTTCATTAGGGGCTACATTTCTGGTTATCGTGGATGATTTTGGCAGAATCCTAACCGGCTCCGAAATACCTCTGGGTATACTCACCGCCATTTTGGGAGGACCTTTCTTTGTCTACTTGTTAAAGAAGACCAAAGGAGGTGGCTGGTAAGATGGCGCCATTGCTGGAGGTCAGGGATGTAAGTTTCAGATATCCCCAGGCACTCATCCTGGATAAGATAAGCTTCAATATTAACCCGGGAGAGATATTCTGCTTGCTGGGGCCTAACGGCTGCGGTAAAACCACACTTCTGGATTGTATTTTGGGCTGGCTCAAGCCGTATGCAGGCCAGGTTTTAATAAACGGCAGCCCCATCGATAATATGGCCGCACCTCAGATTGCCAGGCAAGTAGCTTATGTACCCCAAATGCACCAAAAAACCTTTCCCTATCTGGTGCGGGATATTGTCCTTATGGGGCGGGCTTCTTTTATTGGCCCGTTTGATGTGCCTTCAGAGGAAGATGTGGCCATCGCGGAAAAGGCTCTGGATATGGTGGGAGTTTCCAGGCTGAAGGATCGTCCCTATACGCAGCTGAGCGGCGGAGAGGGTCAGCTGGTGATGGTGGCCCGGGCGCTGGCACAGAACAGCCCGTTGATAATAATGGATGAACCCACTGCCCATTTGGATTACAGACACGAACTGATAATACTGGAAACGGTAGTTGAACTAGTCAAGCAGACCGGCCTGGCAGTCCTGATGGCGACACATGTACCCAATCACGGCTATTATTTTGAAAACCAGGGGATCAAAACCCGAGCCGCACTGGTGAAGGATAAGCAGATCATGGCCTTGGGAAAACCATCCGAGGTATTATCCGAGCAAAATCTGGGCGAGCTTTACAGCATAAGAACCCGCATCATAAACTGCGGACTTGATGATGGGGGGCATTTAAAACAGGTAGTGCCCATATGTACAATTAACTCAGAAAGTTAAGGGGGGTATAGCGTTGACCACATCAAGAGCCACGCAGCGGCTAAAGCAATGGCGCAGGATCAGCCTGGTATTACTGCTGTTGTTCTTAGCGCTGGCGGCAGCGGGTTGCAGCGGTAAGGCCGTAGACACTTCACCGGCTGAAAAACCGACTCAGATTATCACTGACAGTATTGGCAGGCAGGTAGAAGTACCGATTAATCCAGAGCGTATCGCCTGCCTGTGCCCGGAAGCAGGCTATGCCATAGCCATGTATGGCAAGGCAGGCACTATAGTGGCGACCTCAGGCGGAATGCAGCGAGATATCCTGTTAGTAGAAATGTTTCCCCACCTCAAGGGTTTGCCAGTACCCAAAAGCAATGAAGTAATAAATATCGAAGAATTACTGAGCAGCAAAGCGGAGCTGGTCTTTGTCAAAGGCGATACCACCAGCAATGAAGCCGAAATGGATAAATTAAAAAAGGTCAATATACCGGTGATTGCCCTGCAGTACGGCAATATGGCCGAACAACAATACGCCATGCAAATGATAGCCAAAATCCTGGGCACTGAAGCTGAAGGTCAGCGCTACACCGAGTTTTATCAGCAGACCGTTGCCGAGGTGCAGAAACGGGTTACGGCTGTCCCAGACAAGGACAGAGTCACACTCTATCATTCCACGGCCGAAGCCACCCGCACCGACACCGCCGATAGTCTGGCCGCGGATTGGACCAGGGCGGCCGGGATTACCAACGTGTCAGTGGGCCAGAGTCTGAAGTTCAGCGATGGCAATCATTATGCCAGCCTGGAACAGATACTCTTGTGGAATCCCGACTATATATTGGTTAACGACCCCAACCTGGTGGGATATATTATGGAGCATGAACACTGGCGGCCGCTGCAGGCGGTAAAAAATAACCGGGTTTTGCCGCTGCCCATCGGCATTTCCCGCTGGGGTCATACCTCTTCCCTGGAGACCCCCCTGGCGGTTTTGTGGACAGCAAAACTGGCCTATCCCGAGCTATTCAAAGATTGGGACATGGTCAAAGCGACCCAGGATTTTTATCAGGAGTTCTTTGACTGGCAGTTAGATCAGGCTACCGTCGATAAAATGCTGAAAGGCACGGGCATGCGGGCGGCCAAGAGCTAGATAACCGTGGCATGAAACTGCGGTAGAGCATAGTAATATATTTTTTAAGGCAGGTGAGTAAGGAAACAGTATTAAAGAATTATTAAAACGCGGGAGGTATTATCAATGAATTGCAAAGTTTATCGAAAGTCCACCACAGTACTTATGATGATTCTATTCTTGACGATGGCTGTAGTCGGCAATGTGTCCTCGGCATATGGCCAGGACATGAGTGTAGAATTGTTGTCTCCGGCGGCAACAGCCGTGAGTGGTGATGGCGATGCGGTTGTATTTCAGGTTAATGAAGCTTTAGAGAGTGAAAATATTGTCTTTCAGTGGAATTTCGGCAAAGGCCTGGATAATAATTTGGAGGCCAGTAAAGGCCTGGTTACCCTGGCTGCAGCAGGAGGCGAACCTATCAGTCTGGATATTGCTCAGGATTTCACCTATACTGAGCAGGAACAGCCTAAACTTAAACAATTGGAGCTTAATCTGCAGAATACTGACCTGGAACCGGGTGACTATACCGTTACTTTAGGCGCTGCCATACAGGCTAATAACGGCGATACTCTGGGGAAGGATTATGTATGGCGGTTCAGCGTTGCCGAGGCAGCTGCAGAAAAACCGGCTGCAAATCCTCCTGCCTGGCCCGAGGGAGCGACACTGACTGCATCTGATATAACAGCTGACAGCTTAACCTTGACCTGGGTTGCTGCCAGCGATGCCACAGCTTATAAAGTATTTGTCGATGGTGTGGAAACCGCAACTGTCAATGATGGTGTTTCCATTGAACTGAACGATTTAAAGGCCGGGACTTCCTATATCTTTAAAGTTGAGGCCGGCAATGGCGAGGTCTGGACAGATGACGGTCCCAGTGCAACTGTTGCTACTGCCGAGGCGGAGGCAGCAGAGGCTCCGCAGCTAGTTACGGCTGAAATCAGTAATAAAGGCGATATAAGTATAACTTTTGACCAAGCCATGGCTGATCCTGCCGGAACCGAAGCACAGTTTGCAGTGACTGTCGATGAAGCCCCGGTTGCGGTCACTGCTGTGGAAAACACCAACACCCCGGAAAAGATCAAATTAGTTCTGCAAACCAAAGCAGTGCAGGGACAAGTGGCTGCTATAACCTATACTAAAGGCGATGACGAAGCGCAACAGGTTAAGTCCTTGGAAGGCAGCGCGGTGGAGAGTTTTACCTACCGGATTGGTGAGGCAGAACCCCCGGCGGAACCACAAATTCCACAGCTTACTGATATCAACGGACACTGGGCGCAGGACAACATTGAGCAGTTAGTGGCTATGGGCGCTATAACCGGCTATATAGATGGTACTTTTGGGCCGGATAAAGGCATCACCCGGGCTGAGTTTGTCACTGTTCTGGTCAAGGCTTTTAAGCTGGAGGCTGAATCAGAGAAGACCTTTGCAGACACCGCCAATCACTGGGCCAAAAAGGAGATAGCTATCGCTAATGCTCTGGGTATAGTTACCGGATACGATGCCAATACCTTTGGGCCGGACGACAGCATCACCCGCGAGCAGATGGCAGTCATGGTAGTGAAAGCCGCCAAGCTGACACCAGAGACTGGAAGCACAACCTTTGCAGACAACAGTCAGATTTCGGCATGGGCTGTAGATGCGGTCGCCACCGCCTTCAACAATCAGCTAATCAACGGCTACGAAGACAACACCTACCGGCCCGGCAAGGGAGCCAGCAGGGCTGAAGCTGTGACCGTTATTTTGAACGCTTTGAAAAAAACGGCATAACATACCTCGAATCGCAGAGACCCTCCGGATAAACTGGGGGGTCTTTGCGATAGGGTATTTATGGCAATGCAGTATTATTATGGGCAATTATTGCTTGAAAATGGAATTTAAGCTATAATAATTGAGACTATATTGCGAGCCTTAAAAGCCCTGGCCTTGGACTCCGGTATCCGAGGTGAGGGTATAATTTTAGTAATTGGTCTTGCTCAAATGAGGTAGAGGTATAACATGGCAAAAAAGCACGGCGGAATCAAGCCGGTAGTGGATAATCGCAAAGCGCGCTTTAATTATCATATTAAAGAAACCTTTGAATGTGGACTGGTCCTGGCAGGCACCGAGGTGAAGTCGCTGCGTATGGGCAGGGGCAATCTGCAGGATGCCTACGCTACAGTAAAAGACGGGGAGGTGTGGGTCAACAATTTTCATATCAGTCCCTATGATAAAGCCAACCGCTTTAATCACGACCCCTTAAGGCCTAAGAAGCTATTATTGCACCGTCGTGAGATTAATAGATTGCAGGGCTTTCAACGGGAAAAAGGCTATGCTTTGATTCCTTTGAAAGTATTCTTTAGAAATGGTCTGGCCAAAATGGACCTGGCTGTGGGAGTAGGCAAAAAGCTATATGACAAACGCGAGGACATCGCGGAGCGGGATGCTCGGCGCAACATCCAACAGGTGATCAAATCAAGAATGCAGACTTAATGGAGATAGGGGATGAAACCACATGATCACAGTAAGGCCCGAAATGCCTGGAGATGAAGACGCCATACGTCAGGTGAACTTACTCGCCTTTGGCCGTGATGTAGAAGGGAAACTGGTTGATTTAATCCGCGGATCGCGGTTTTATGTACCCGGATTATCGGTGGTGGCAGTAGACGGTAATATTATTGTTGGGCACATTTTAATGAGTGCCGCTATGCTGGTAAGCAGTCATGATGTGATGTCAATCCTGGCCCTGGCGCCTATGTCAGTGCTCCCCGAGTACCAGGGGAGAGGCATTGGTACTGAAATGGTTCGATTCGCATTAGAGCGCGCGAAAAGTTCGCTTTTTCCAGCCGTGGTAGTCCTGGGGCATCCTGAGTATTATCCGCGTTTTGGTTTTGTCAAGGCATCTGACAAGGGAATATATGCACCATTTACCATACCGGATGAGGTTTATATGGTTTTGGAACTTATACCCAACGTCCTTGATAACGTGACCGGCACAGTGCGTTATCCGCCCTGTTTCGCTGATCTTTAGGTTGTTAAAGCGGGGTTGACAAAGAGCCTTTTAGGGTTTAATATTGCATGTGCGATGAGCATATTATTTACAAGGGGGCGTACTGGTTTCGACGGGGGAATAGATGGGTTGAGTAGCGAGCCGAGTTGTCGCCAGCTCGATAAAAAGGCGAAAAAACAATAACTGCCGAAGATAACTTCGCACTAGCCGCTTAAGCGGCTCGTCCGGCCAGATTTCCTAACGGTCTGGTGCAGGGCGTCACTTAGTTAGGGTACCCTGAAGCCTTCTTCCTCGAGGGGCTTTAAGGGGAAACTAATCGGGGATAGCGCAAAGGAAGCCTGTCTGCGGGCGTCCCGCGGGCGAAGCACAAACCGCAGACTGCGCTCGGAGAGACTCTTCTGGTCTTTCTTTCGGACGGGGGTTCGACTCCCCCCGCCTCCACCAAAAACAAAAGGTAAAA
>DHBS01000021.1:0-4097 GCA_002398825.1 Syntrophomonas sp. UBA4922
GCCAGCACCAGAGATTTCATGTATTCCTACCTCACTTCTATTTGGGCGAAAGGCCGCCTTTCTTGGTTTTTTTGTTGGCGGGCTTGGTGCCGTAACGATCTTCGGGGCCACGTTTTATACTGCCCTGTGAGGCACTCTTTTGCTTCTTTTTTTCAATCAACTGACGCATTATTTCCATATCTTTATCTTCAGCCATAATTAACCTCCATAGTTATATTAGATAATTTTGCATAATTAACTTTTTCCTATGATCAAGCAATAACTTTGCAAATGTCATCCTGAGGCAAAGCCGAAGGATCTTAAGATTCTTCGCTAACGCTCAGAATGACAAATGGGATTTTGGAAATTATGCCAAACTCTCATATATTAGTGTAATTATTATACCACAAATGGCAATACCGCTAAGTAAATGGGCAGATCCAAAAGGGGGCGGGCAACACTTCCCGCAATCCCTTGAAAACAAAGTATCCCGGAAACCATCGCCCGCCCCCCTCACTGAAGCTTTTTATGCTACTGGCTCTGCCAGAGGATCTCGGTAATATCCATAATTTGAACGGTTTCGTCGGCCTGGGCTTCTTTGAGGCCGTCGCTCAGCATGGTCAGGCAATAAGGACAATTGCTCGCAATCATTTTAGGATCGGGCTCCAGCAGTTGGGCGGTACGCGTTTCATTGATTCGTTTGTGACCTGTGACCGGCCTTTCCTCCAGCCACATCCTGCCCCCTCCTGCCCCACAGCAAAAACCGGATTCTTTTTGTTTTTTAACGTCCAGCAGATTGGCCCCTACCGAACGCAGCACTTCCCGGGGAGCATCATATAGATCATTGTGCCGGCCCAGGAAACAGGAATCATGATAGCTTACCGGCTGGTTCAATTTATGGTTTACCGTTAACTTACCTTCGGCGATTAACCGGGCCAGTATCTCTGAGGCATGGTAGACTTCGTATTTCCCGCCCATCTGGGGATACTCATTTTTTATGGTGTTATAGCCGTGGGGGCAGAGGCAAATAATTTTTTTGACTCCGTATTTATTGAACGTTTCGATGTTGTGGGCAGCCAGAGTCTGGTATAAATATTCATTACCCAGCCGCCGCGCCGGATCACCGCAGCATTGCTCCTCATTACCCAGGCAGGCAAAGCTTATTCCCGCTTTATGCAGCAGTCTCACCAGGGCCTCCCCTACTTTCTTATAGCGGTCATCGAAAGCCACCGCACAGCCGGTATAAAACAGATATTCAAATTCGCGTCCATCCTCGGGCACCAGATTAATGAGGTCGCGCACGCCCTTATCTATCATCCAATCAGCCCGGCAAGCCCATCCCACACCCCAGGGATTATAATTACGTTCCAGATTGGTAAAAGCAGCCTGGGCCTCACCCGGCATATCCCCCTGCCACATAACCAGATTACGCCGCATCTCGGTGATTTTATGCAAATGTTCTATAAACATGGGGCAATGAACTACACAAGCCCGGCAATTGGTGCATGCCCAAAGTACATCGGGAGTGACCACATCGTATATCAGGCTGGCTTCACGGGGGTCGATTTCTTCACGTTCACTGGAAGTGGTCATCGCCAGTTCACCATTTTCTTCGGGTTGTTGATGGGTTAGATAGGCTGCTTTGTCGTCCATGTGTTTTTTCATGGCCTGGATAAGGGTTATCTTGGGGTTTAGCGTTTTGCCGGTCATATAAGCCGGGCAATTTTCCTGACAGCGCCCGCAACGAATGCAGGCATCCAGATCCATGAGGTCTTTCCAGCCCAATTCTTCTATTTTCTCTACCCCAAACTGTTCGGCTTCTTCTATATTTTCAACCATGCGGCAGGCGCTGGGGTCAAAATCACGAAAGCCATAGTTAAGCATACCCGTAAAAATGTGCCATAGTTTGGTAAAGGGAACCAGAGCTATAAATAGGAAGGCCAACACCATGTGGGACCACCAGTTGATGCGGTGCCAGAACAGAACCTGGGCCAGGGAGGAACCTTTGAAAAGACCGGCAAAATACCAGCCGATGGGTGATGCCGACTGTTCATAGGCTAAACGTTGCAGGTCCGGAGCCAGCTTCATCTGGGCGGCCAGGCGCAAACCTTCGATAACATAACCACCCAAAAGGATAACCGCAATCAGCAGCAGAAGCCAGCCATCAAGCGGTTTGGTGTCATTGAGCCGGTCCGGCCTCATTATGTAACGTATGACAGCCAGACCCAATACCCCTATTAAGGCAAGAAAACCGGTTACATCAGCCAGCCAGGAGAGTCCGATATAGTAATTGCCGGTTAAAGGAGGAAAATTGATTTTATCCCAACTGGCGAAACTGGCGGTAGTGATGAGCAGCACCACAAAACCCCAGAAGAGCATCAAATGCAGCCAGCCGGGCAAAGGTTTGCGTATCACCCGCAGCTGGCCAAAGGTATAGGAAAGCCAGGATAAGATACGGCGCCCGGCCTGGTCGTTGCGATGCTGTTCACCCTGGCCCAGTTTCCATACCTGGACCCGGTTGTAAAAACCGTAAATGAAGATACCCAAAGGAATCAACATCAGTATATAAATCAGCCATTCGTAGGGTATATTGGCCCCCACCACGCGCATGGGAACATTATAGCCGCCCTCCAGCGGTTCATAAGCAAATATCATGATTATAATCCCTGCCTCCTTCAGCAAATTATAGTCTCATGGTAATTTGCCCTAAGGAGACAGAAATTATTACAGGCACGGGGATGGTCAGTTGCCTGAGTTCCCATGCCTGGATTGTGCCGGTTTAAGTCCTATTTGCGGTGGCGGCCGGAGTCGCGTTTGCGTTGGGATGAGGGCGGGCGTTTGTTGCCGGCCGGTTTTCTCCGGAACCGTTGCTCATCAGCCGTTATGTCAACCGGAGTCATGTCCGGTTGTTTGGTCAGCAATTTTAAAGCGGCGGACAAGAGTGTGACGGAATCATGCTCATCCAGTAATTCCTGGGCTAATTTATGGTAGGCGGAGAAGTCTGCCTCCTCCACCACCTGCATTAACTTCTCGACCGCCAGGTGCTGCTGCCCTTCGATGGCTTCTATCAGGGAAGGTACCGGTTTACGGATCAGCCGGCGTTTGATGGCATGTTCTATGTTTTGCAGCTGTCCGAATTCCCGCGGAGTTATAAAGGTCATTGCTATTCCCGGTTTTCCGGCCCGGCCGGTGCGCCCGATCCGGTGCACATAACCTTCCGGATCCTGGGGAATGTCAAAATTATAGACATGGGTTACTCCGCTTATATCAAGACCCCGGGCCGCCACATCGGTCGCCACCAGAATCTCGGTCGTGCCTTCCCGAAAATGGTGCAGTACACTGTCACGTTTGGATTGGGTCAAATCACCATGCAGCCCTTCGGCTGAATAACCGCGCGTGTTCAAAGCCTCAAAAAGTTCATCGACCCTTCTCTTGGTGCGGCCAAAAACGATAGCCAGGTCGGGTGACTGGATATCCAGCAGGCGGCACAGGACATCGAATTTCTGCCTTTCCTGCAGCTCGATAAAGTATTGTTCGGTATCAGGAACGGTCATCTCTTTGTTTTTGATACTGATGATAACCGGGTCCTGCATGTACTGCCGGGCCAGGTTTTGTATAGCTGCAGGCATAGTGGCGGAAAACAACAGGGTCTGCCGCTGGGAAGGCACTTGTTCAAGGATGGTTTCTATATCTTCGCGAAAGCCCATATCAAGCATTTCATCCGCTTCATCCAGAACTACCATGGCCAAATGCTGTAAACGCACCGTCTTTCTGCGCAGATGGTCCATTAAACGGCCCGGGGTCCCGACGATAATCTGGGGCCTTTTCTTAAGGGCCTTAATCTGGTAGGTTATTTCCTGTCCGCCGTAGATGGGCAGAGAACGAATACCTTTGTACTGGCCTATCTTGTTTAATTCTTCGGCTACCTGAATGGCCAGTTCCCGGGTAGGGGCAATTACCATGCCCTGGATAGCTTCTATATCCGGATCTAATTTTTCCACCATCGGGATGCCGAAGGCAGCGGTTTTACCGGTTCCGGTCCGGGCCTGGCCAATTACATCCTGATCATTGAGGACAACCGGTATGGTTTTTTCCTGTACCGGAGTAGCTTCTTCAAA
>DHBS01000021.1:4334-4482 GCA_002398825.1 Syntrophomonas sp. UBA4922
GGCATTAACTCATCTCTCTTTCTGATTGTCGAATAGGTGTAATATTTTACCTCATCTAGCCAAGCATATCAAATGAGGTATCTTTTTTTGCATAATTACAAAAACCCCATTTGTCATTGTTATGAATAACGTTTTTTGTCATCCTGAA
>DHBS01000021.1:4714-6467 GCA_002398825.1 Syntrophomonas sp. UBA4922
CTTCACTACGTTCAGGATGACATTAGGGAAAAGTTAATTATGCAAAACTCTCATAGTATAGTATAAACATTACCGTTTAATTTCATTAGCCCACGATTATGCTGTGGCCGCCGGATTGGGGTATGACCTGGATCTGGGTGGTAATGCGCTCCTTTACCGCGGCAATATGGGAAATGACACCGATCAGCTTGCCTTCCTGCTGGAGTTCGGCCAGGGTGTCGAGGGCCATTTCCAGGGCGTCTTCATCCAGAGTGCCGAAACCCTCGTCCAGGAAGAGGGAATCGACCCGGACCTGGCGGCTTGCCATATTGGAAAGTCCCAGGGCCAGGGCCAGGCTGACTATGAAGCTCTCTCCCCCGCTGAGGTTGCGGGTGGAGCGAATTTTGCCGGCCTGATAATTGTCTATGACGTTTAACTCCAAAGGCTGCCGGTCATCCCGGATCAGCAGGTAGCGGTCGCTTAATTTCTGCAATTGCCGGTTGGCATGATTTATCATGATCTCAAAGGTCAAACCCTGGGCGAAATTACGGTATTTTTTCCCGTCAGCCGAGCCGATTAGTTCGTGCAGGTTATTCCAGCGCAGGGTTTCTTCTTTTTGGATACGTATTTTCTCCAGCAGTTCTTTTTGCCTGGTTTGGATCAGCTCATTTTCCTGGAGGGTTTGAGTGAGGCCGCCTATTTGCCGCTGGCATTCTTTCAGGTCTGCCTCTTTGGCGGTCAACTGTTCCTGCACCTCATCATAGGCCTGGTCCGTCATGTTCTTGCTTTCTTCCGTCACCAACAAGGTAGTCTTGTCGTGCAGAAGGGTTTCCAGCCGGGTCTTTTCCTCCCGCAGCGCTTGGACCTCTTTCTCCAGCCCTTTTCTGGCCGATTCGGTTAAACAGGCCTCACGATAATCGGCTTCATCCTGAAAACCGGCTGCTGCCAGACGGTCAAGCATCTGCCGCTCAGCCTGCTGCAGTACCGTTTTACGCTCTTCCATAGTCTGTTCCAGGGACTTGATCTGGCTTTGCACATGACTGCACTCCTGCTCGGTCCCGGTATAAAGAGTCCGGGCTTGCTCTAAAGCTTGGGCAGCGGTTTCGACTGCACGAGCGCAGTTTCTTTCTTCCTGGTCGGGATTTTTCTCAGCATATAAATTGCAACGCCGGCCCACCAGCTCATTATGCTCCCGGGCCAATTCTTCATATACTTTTTGCTGCTGTTTTAATTCTTCATTTAATTTGTTCAATAAAATTTGATTTTTACCGAGATCATTAACCAGAGCGGCGATGCTCTCCTGCTGCCGGTTTTGCGCGGATTGCTTTTCCAGCCAGGTGTCCCGCCTTAAGGTCAGCCGCCTAAGGATAGTATCAAGCGCGGAAATGCGCAGCTCGTCTATCCCATAAGAGGCTATTGCCTTTAATATCTCCTGCCGGTTGGATTGGACTTGCTCTTTGAGTACAGCATACTCCTGGATTAAGCGCTGGTGCTCACGCTGGGCCAACTCTCTTTCATAATGGGCCTGCTGCCAGGCTTGTTCGGAAGCCGTAAAGGCACTTCGGGCCTTTTCCAGATCGTTCTGGGAGTTTTTAGCTTCTTTGGTCCTGGCTTCAACCTTGGCAATCAAGTCGGAAGCGAATTTTATCCTGGCCTTAACCCGGGTAAGCTCGTCCTGTATCTGGCCTAAAGGCTGGTTGGAAGCTGTCATCTGCAGTTTATCAAAATTTCCCCGGCACTCATTCTGCCCATCTGTAAGGGCGGTGCTTTTGGC
>DHBS01000030.1 GCA_002398825.1 Syntrophomonas sp. UBA4922
AATGCAGGGGGGAGAATGGTTTGCTTCCATTGGTACCCCAAGCTATCCGGGGACCAAGGTTTTGACCCTGACCGGCGATGTGGTGAATCGCATCCCCATTGAAGTTCCAACCAGCACCACCATCCGCGAAGTGATTTTTGATTTTGGCGGGGGAATTCGCGGCGGCAAGAAATTCAAGGCGGTGCAAATCGGCGGAACCTCAGGGGGATTTATTCCCGAATCATTGCTGGATACGCCCATAGATGCCGATTCCATGCGAAATATCGGGGCTACCCTGGGCACCGGCGCTGTATTGGTCATGGATGAAACCCGTGATATTGTAGATGTCGTAACCCGCATTGCAAAATTCTTTGAACATGAATCTTGTGGAAAATGCAATCCCTGCAGAGAGGGAACTTTCCGTGCTTATGAGATTATGAAGAAGATAAACAAGAAGCAAGCGGCCCCGGCAGATTTGGATAAACTGGCCTTGTTGTCCCGGGTAATGCAAAAGGCGTGTCTATGTGGATTAGGGCAGGCAGCTCCCGGCCCGATCGTGACCACCCTGGAACATTTCAACGCGGAATATCAAGCCAGACTGCAAATCTAACGGAAAGGAGGGAAAGCCATGATTACTCTGACCATCAATGGCAGAGAGATACAAACTCCTCGTGGCAGCACTGTTCTGGATGCTTGCCAGGCTGCCGGCATACCTGTTCCCACACTATGTTATGACCCTGACCTCCGCCTGGCAGGCTCTTGCCGCATGTGTCTGGTGGATGTAAAGGGACGCCCCTTATTTGTGGCCTCCTGTGTGACCCCGGCCGAAAACGGCATGGTAGTGGAAACCGAAAGCCCGGCTATTATTGAAGCCCGCAAAGTCATTTTAGAGCTCCTGGCAGCCAGGCATGATTTCAATTGTCAGGTCTGCGAAAAGAACGGTGACTGCAAGTTCCAAGACTATTGTTATCAATACGGCATAAAAGAAAGCCGTTTCGAAGACGGCGGACGCCATGTATATCCTATTGACGATCCCAACCCATTCCTGGAAAGGGATTATAACAAATGCATTATGTGCACTCGTTGTGTCCGGGCTTGTGAAGACATTACCGTGGCCCGGGCTATAAATGTCAAAAACCGCGGCCATAATGCCAAGATTTCCACATCCTTTGACGGTAATTTGGCCGATTCCCCCTGCGTGTTCTGCGGACAGTGCGTAATGGTATGTCCGGTGGGGGCTTTAACCAGCAAGGTAAGCGCCGGAATGGGCAGATCTTATGAGGTAGACAAGGTGCTCACCACCTGCACCTACTGTGGAACCGGCTGCACCCTGGAACTGAATGTGAAAGATGACAAGGTTGTCGGAGTGACCTCTGACCGCACCCTGGAAGGCAGCCCGGTCAATAAAGGCGCACTATGCGTCAAAGGTCGTTTCGGCTGGGATTTCATTAACTCCCCCGATCGCTTGACCGCTCCACTTATTAAGGAAAATGGGGAGTTCAGGGAAGCCAGTTGGGATGAAGCTCTCGACCTGGTGGCCAAACGCCTGGGCGAAATCAAAATCCAGCACGGTCCCGATAGCATTGCTGTATTCAGCTCTGCTCGCGTTACCAATGAGGAGAACTACCTGGCGCAAAAGTTCACCCGCGCCGTCCTGGGAACCAATAACGTAGACCATTGCGCCCGTCTCTGACACTCCGTTACTGTCGCCGGTCTGGGGGCAGCATTCGGAAGCGGAGCCATGACCAATGCCATTGGCGAACTGGAAAAAGACGCCAACTGTATTTTTGTTATTGGATCCAATACCACCGAGAACCATCCTGTTATCGGGATGAAGATAAAACAGAACAAGCTTTATAACGGAGCCAAGCTGATCGTAGCCGATCCGCGCCGCACCGACCTGGCCGAGATAGCTGACGTATATATGCCGCATTTGCCCGGTTCTGACGTAGCCCTGGTCAATGCCATGATGAACGTCATTATCAGCGAAGACCTGGCCGACCAGGCTTTCATAGCGGAACACACCGAGGGTTATGAAGCCATGGCGGCAGTGGTGGAGAAATTCACCCCTGAATTCGCAGAACCGATCACCGGCGTACCCGCAGAGGACATCCGTGCCGCGGCCCGGCTGTACGCTCAGAGCGGTAACGCCGCCATCTGTTATGCCATGGGCCTTACCCAGCACCGCACCGGTACTGACAATGTAAAATCCGTCTGCAACCTGGCCATGCTTACGGGCAACATGGGTCGCCCCGGGACTGGAGTTGATCCCCTGCGTGGGCAAAACAACGTGCAGGGTGCATGTGATATGGGTGCTCTCCCGGTAGTGTATACGGCTTATCAGGCCGTCACCAATGAAGCCGTACGGACCAAATTCGAACAGGCCTGGGGAATAAGCCTGCCCAAAGAGAACGGCTTGGTCCTCACTGAAGTCATCAACAAGGCCCACCATGGCGAGATGAAAGCGCTTTATGTATTTGGTGAAAATCCCATGATGAGCGACCCTGATCTTCAGCATGTGGAAGAGGCCCTGGAAAAGCTCGACTTCCTGGTGGTGCAGGACATATTCCTCACTGAAACCGCCAAGTATGCCGACGTGGTATTGCCAGGATCCTGCTTCGCCGAAAAGGATGGCACTTTCAGCAACACCGAAAGAAGGGTGCAGCGGGTGCGCAAAGCGGTATCGGCGCCCGGACAGGCTCTCGCCGACTGGGAGATACTGTGTGAAATCTCTTCCCGTATGGGCTATCCTATGAATTACACCGATGCTGAAGAGATCTTTGAAGAGATGCGCAAACTTACTCCCTCCTACGCAGGTATCAATTATGCCCGCCTGGAAAAGGGTGGTTTGCAGTGGCCCTGCCCCACTGAGGAGCACCCGGGTACACCATTCCTGCACAAAGACGGTAATTTCAGCAGAGGCAAAGGGGCTTTCACCGCTATCGACTATATCCCCCCGGGTGAACTGCCTGATGATGACTATCCTTTGATCCTTACCACGGGACGTAGTCTATTCCATTATCACACCGGAACCATGACGCGCCGTGCCTCAGCTTTGAACGCGCATATGCCGACAGCCGAACTGGAGATCAATCCGGTACTGGCCAAAGCGAAAGGGATCGGAAACGGCGAACTGCTCAAGATCTCGACCCGCCGGGGCAGCCTGGAAGTAACCGCCAAAGTCACTGAAATGGTGGCGCCGCAGGTGGTGTTTATGACCTTCCATTTCGCTGAAACTGCTGCCAACCGGTTGACCAGTGCTGAATTCCTGGATCCGGTGGCCAAGATTCCGGAGTACAAGGTATCAGCAGCCAAAGTAGAGAAAATTTAGCTTTGCTTAGAGAGAATATATGGGCTAAGCTGGATAAGCATTAGGGGATTATATGTTAGAGCTTCATTCGAGCGCTAAAACAAAAAAGGAAGGGGAAATTTGTAAATGAACTGTTTCGCACCCGGAGAA
>DHBS01000008.1:0-9565 GCA_002398825.1 Syntrophomonas sp. UBA4922
ATAATTAAGAAAGAAGCCTTGAACAGTAGTGATCTAAATCTTGCACAAAAATTACTTGACGATTTAAAGAATGCTTTAGGGGGTAAGTAAAGTGAATAGCAAGAAACTAAATATGATGCTTATTGAAAATTTCCCAAACTTAATTGACAAATATAATGAAGAGGTAGAATGGCAAGAAGGCGATGATACAGGGTCTCATACAGTATATGGTGATGTACTCGCACCCTATCTAATAGAATGTATTGTGCAAAATAATGAATCAGAAGTGATTAAAATATTAAAATTTATAGAAAGGATACTAGAATTGAATATTAAATATAGTGATGAAGTCATTGCTTTTAGTATTCTTGAACGAATTGAATATGAATACAGAAACTCTATTTTACTAAATAGTAATTATGGTGAACTTTCTAAAAAAGTGATTGAAGAGATCAGAAAATTCAATTCGCAATAGAAGGCAAATTTCATTTGAAGATTCACCAAGGTCTATTACACTGGGACGGTGATAACGTAACAATGGGAAAATGACCGAATTACCGAATCACTCTAGGCGATTCATCAATAAGAATCCAAACGTCGCCAACAGAACACAAATGGGAGAGGAGAAATATAATGAATTTTCGGGATTTATTTAAAAAAGCAACCTTGCTTTTTTCATTATCTTTGTTTCTTATGCTGGCCTGGACTCTTCCCGCTCAGGCCGTGCACTACGAATATGATGCATTGGGGAGGCTGATTAAGGTTACCTACAACACTGGTTTGGAAAGCACCTACAGTTATGACACCGGAGGCAACAATCTCAGCGAGAGCAATGAACTGAAGTTGAAATTGGTGAACACCGAACCAGCTGATGAGAGCGTGGATGTGCCACTTAATAAAGTGATCAAGGCTGACTACAACCAGCCTATCACCGCCGGAAGCAGCTATAACAACATCACATTGATGAACAGCGGCACCCCAGTTCTTTTTACCGCCACTATTCAGAACAAGACCCTGATTCTTCAACCCACAGCTAATTTTGATGTCAGCATCGAGTATGTTTTAACCATTCCAGCAGCAGCGCTGGAAAGCGTTGAAGAAGCCAAAACGACTGGAGAGACTGTGTTCAGTTTTACCACCAGCGCCAATGCTCTCACTGTTGCCACCGATGCCGCCACCAATATCAACGTGGCTGGAGCCACCTTAAACGGAGCCATAGTGACCCTGGCAGGTATTGAAAACTGCGACCAGGTTAAATTCCAGTACCGTGAGAATGATCAAAGTGAATGGATCGATACCACTGTTGCCAGTGGGAGCTATGGCATTGAAGCATTTGCCTTCAACCTGGCCGGGTTAATTCCCGAAACCGTTTATCAATACCGGGCTTTAGCCCACAATTCCCTGGGCTGGATTCCTGGCGAGATTGCCACCTTCACCACCGGTCCGGCCAATCCTTTGCTTCCTCCGGTAGGCGCAATTGATACTCCGGTTGAAGATGAAGTCATCTCAGGAAGCGATTATCAGGTAACCGGTTGGTATCTGGACGGCCAGGGGGTATCCAAAATAGAAATCAAAGTAGACGGCGTAATCATCGGGGAAGCCGTCTTAGGAGATCCACGCCCCGATGTGCAGACAAATTATCCTGACTACAACAACAGCAACTCTGGGTTCCACTATGCACTGGATACCACTGCATTGACCAATGGACCCCATAACATTACCGCCCTGGAGACCAACTCGGCAGGACAAACCAGCTATCAGGAAGTAATCTGCACCGTCGCTAACCAGTAGTCTTTATGAGAGGGGGCTCCCCTTTTTGGGATAGCCTCCTCTCAATTCATATACCTTCAACTCCCGCAATCAAAATCAACTCGCCGCCGTAAGCGGTACCACCTACAGCTACGATGTCGAAGGCCACCGCATCGCGGTCAATATTTCCGGCACAACATACGATGATGTTATCAATCCCCAGGCGGCTTTGAGCCAGGTGCTGGTCAGAACCGCTCCGGGAAATCAGAGATACTGGCACGGGGGTGGTAACTTATGGTACTCTCTTCTCCAAAAGTAAAAGATCTGGCTAGATCCGTTGCTCTTGCGTTAGTGGTATAATTATGACACAATAATACCATTAGAATATAAAGGAAGTGAAGAGTGTGCCGCGAATCATTCCGATCCGGGATTTAAAAAATACTAGCGAAATCTCTAAAATGTGCCAAGAGGCAACCGAGCCGATATATATTACCAAAAACGGCTATGGCGATATGGTTATTATGAGTGTAAAGATGTACGAAGAAAAATTGTTTATGCTGGATGTGTACAACAAATTAGCTGCAGCCGAGACACAGATAGCGGAAGGAAAGGTGCTGGACGGAGACACCTCTTTAAAAAGCATAAGAGAAAAATACAATGTATAGGTTAGTTGTTTCGGAGCTTGCTCACAGCGATTTGGATAATATCGTCTCGTATATTGCCATTCAGCTTGCCAATCCCCTAGCAGCTACCACTTTTCTTGATGAAGTGGAAAAATGTTACGGCTATTTGAAAAGCAATCCGTTTATATATGAACGGTGTCATGATGCTTATTTGGAAAAAGGGGCTTACCGCAAGGCAACCATTAAAAACTATGCACTGGTTTATAAGGTTGATGAAGCGGCCAGGGTGGTTATCATTTATCGCTTTTTCTATGGTGCACAGGACTATATAAAACTGATATAAGTTTAGTGCATCTATTTTGCTCACACATTCCATTGCATTTATAAAAGACCGAAAAGACGGGATTTTAATCTCCCGCCTTTTTTGATTTTCTGCCTGATTTTCTAGCCTTGTCAGAAGTATGGATGGAACCTGTCGCCATGTCCCATATATACCATAATGTAGTATACTTTGATAAATACAGAGGGGATGAAAGGAGAGGGGAATGAGGAAAAGAAAAATGTTGGCAGTGGTACTGGCCGTTGCCGTGCAATTGACCGCCTTGCCGGCTTTGGCGACGGCGGCTGTGGATTCAGTGGAGATTGTTAAAAAGCCTATACCGGCAAGTACTGAGACTATTGAGGTAATAAGCTCAAAGCAGGCCTTAGAGATATTTTGTTCCGCCTTTCCGGAAATCACTGAGGGCCGGAACCTGGTCGCTGAATTCGAAGATTACGCAGGAAATTCAGTTTGGCGGATTCATGAAGCAGAGCAAGGCGGTTTGCGCCCCTCCCAGGGGCAGCGGGTAAGCGGGCAAATTGACGCTGCAAGCGGTGAAGTCCAGAGCATGTATTATAATCCGGGTGATGATTATTACCAGGGCAAAACCGTGACTTTTACCCGGGAACAGGCCCAAGTGGTGGCGCGACAATTTCTGCAGGAGAAACAGCCCCAAAAATACGCCCAGATTCAGCTTCGAGATGACATGGTTGCACCTTTTCCCAGTCGCAATCTGAACTTGTGCTATATTTTTAACTGGCAGCGGCTGGTTAATGGAGCAGCCATCGACTTTGACAGTATTAGCGTGGGGGTTAACGCTTATACCGGTGCGGTCACCCAATACGCCTGCAGTTGGCACGAACTTGAGCTTCCGGCTGGGAACGACTTGATACCGGCAGCCGATATGGCCAATAAGTTACAAGAACAGATAGAGTTGATTCCATGCTATATAGACGAACAAGATTCCATGGGCCAAAGGACCGGACGGGTGGTTCCCGCCTATCGCCTGAATATAAATGCACCGCTAGTCGATGCTCGGACTGGTCATTTCCTGGATTACCGGGGCAGGCGGCAGGGTGATGCGATTCCCCGCCTGTATGAACAGGCTTTTGTACCCGTAATTAACGCCCCGGCCCTTAACGAACCCCTTGAACCTGAGGCATATGTAAACCCGGAGGTGGCTATGCAAGCCGCCCGGGATTTCTTTAGCCTAATGGGGTACACAGACCAAATCCGCAAAAGTGGGAGCGGAGGCTCTAGCGGGGGCGGAATCCGGGAGGAACACTGGTCCTACAGCCTGCAAGATCCTGAAAAGCATCATAGCCATTTGCGGGTAGAGGTCAATGCCTTTACCGGAAAAGTAATCGGGTTTAGCGACGAGGACTATGATGGAATAAGCTCTGAGCCGGTCATGACCTATGCCAAAGGCAAAGATTTGGCCCAGGCGGCTATCCGGAAATTTGACCCTGACAAGGTTGAGCAGGTGGCATTTTGCCAAACCAATTGGGAAGATGACCGGGGCTATTATCATTACCAGTTTGTGCGTTTGGTTAACGGAATTCCGTTTAACAGGGATGGTATTAACATTACCCTGGATGGAAGCAATGGTAAAATAAGAGCCTATTTGAAGCAGTGGCGCCCGGTGCAGTGTGAAGTACTGCCTCATTTGCAGGATCCACAAATGATTAAAGATAAGCTCTGGTCGGCGGAGAGCCTCAAGTTCAGTTACATCCTGGCCAGAGACGAACAGTATATGACTCTTGGAGAGAGCATCCCGGCCTACTTAATTCCCTATACGGTATTTAATGCCGTAACCGGGGAAGTCCTTAACAATTCTCAACTATCACAGCTATCCAAGGATAAATCTGAACCCTGGAGTGCCCACTGGGCAGCACCGGCCTTATCATTATTAAACAATAATGGCCTGCTTTCTGACACCGTGCAGCCGGATAAGGCCATGACCCGGCGGGAAATCTTGAAGGTTCTGGTCGTGGCCACCAATCCACGAGACTACCGGGAAGATGAACAGCAGATAGAGGTTTCCCTGGCCGATATTCCCCAAGATGATCCCGATTTGAGTGTTTTTAAGCTGGCCATACAACGTGGCATCATTCCATCTGCCGGGGCGTTCTTGCCCGATCAGCCCCTTAGCCGGGAAGATCTGGCCATCTGGCTGGTTAATAGTCTGGGCTTCCAGGAAATAGCCGAGATGCCCAACCGCATTGACACCCCCTTCCGGGATGTTGGGCAAATCAGCGCCAATAAACCCAATTATGTAGGCCTGGTATCTGGATTGGGGTTGCTAACCCCTGATTCAGCCGGAAACTTTCGTCCTCAGGAAGAGGTAAGCTGGGCTCAAATGGCATTGGTCGCGGGCCGTTTGGCTCCCCGGGCCCTACGGCAGCCCGGCTCTTCAATATGGTACCGATAATGCCATGGGCAAAAAGGGATATGAGTAATTTAGAGCACATGAAGAGTATAACCTCGCGAGAGATTGCCATGGCCTTTACAGGAAGTTTATTGGGCGCTGGTTTTGTATCAGGACAGGAACTTATGCAGTTCTTTGCAGTATTTGGAGGTTTCGGACTGATAGGAATGTTCCTTGCCATCCTGATGCTATTGCTGCTTAGCGGCTTTGTTATGAAAATTTCAAACCGAACAGGAATTACAGAGTTTGACAAAATCATTGTAAGAAAAGAAAAAACCTGGCTCCGCGCAGTATTTGGCGGGGTATTTATTTTTTTCTTGTTTGATGTTGTCGTTATTATGACAGCGGGAGCTGGAGCCCTGCTGCATCAGATCTTCGGCATCCCAACAATCATGGGAAATGCACTCATGGCTATCTCTCTGGGGGTAGTAGCACTGTGGGAAGCTAGAGGGGTCTTGACTGCATTTAGTATTACAGTTCCTCTCTTGATTGTGGTGGCTATGATCTCTGGTATTTTATCATTTATATATTTTGATGGAAGCAATATGGTTGCCCGACCGTTTTCCGGGGCAAATCCTTTGCTTGGAAACTGGCTGTTTGCCGCGATTGTGTTTGTTTCCTATAACATGATGGTAGTCATGTCCATACTGGTGCCGATTGCAACAGATGTAAAAGAAGATAAAGCTATTCATAAAGGGATTTTTCAGGGGGCGGTTCAATTAATGATTGTATTCGTCTGCATTTTGCTCCCTTTGATTTTGAATCAACCTATGCTGGCAGATGCAGAACTTCCCATGCTTACTCTTGCCCAAAAAATACATCCTGTTTGGGGACTGGTCTATGCAGTTCTTCTGCTTTGCGGAATGTTTGGGAGTTCATTATCTTGTCTTTTTGGGGTAACTTTCCGCATCAAGAAAATCAAAAATATAAAGGGAAGCATTCTGATACCAGTATTGATGGTGGCGGCTTTCATGGGGAGTATTGCCGGCTTTAAAGAGCTAATAGCCATTGTCTTACCCGTCTGCGGCTATTTTGGGTTCTTTGCCATGATCGGTATCGTCATGCATTTTTTATCATTGCAGCAGAAGAGAATAAAGTTTGACTTTGATCATTGACAGGGTGGAATGGCCAACCAGCCGTCTCTGCTCCCTGGTGTTCGAGTTTGGCAGGAAATCGGCGGGCACAGCCGCAGGGATGGCCTTGTTTTCCAGCCCGCTGCCCTCTGCTGAAAAAAGCGGTCTGAATGGAAGCAGACCGCTTTTTCGCAATGTGTTGGTGCAGTTTTAATCAACTGGTTTCTTTAAGCTCAGCATACCACTTTTGGTTGTGATGGGCGGTAATTTCAGCATCGATATAGCCGTCCAGCATCATCGAAGCAAACTCCACTCTGGATTTGGGATGGATGGCTGCCAGGAAGAAATGGCCGCCGACTAATAAGATCATAATGATCGCGGTCCAAAAATGCACATTATAGCAAAAGCCCAGGAATGCCGGCGGCAGACTATGGCGCCATATCCACATGGGAAAACCGGTCAGTATGATCAGAATACAACCGAAGATGATCATCACTCCCAACATTTTTTGGCCGGCATTGTATTTATCCTGGGGAGGAGCTTTATCCACCTTAATAAAAGGGAGATATCCACCCATTACTTTTAACCATTGAAAATCTTCTTTGGAAAAGTGGGTTATGGTGTCAATGAAGCGGGAAAACCGGTCAAAATTCAGCAGAATATAAAGGGCGGGGGCAGCGGTAAAAACGACTCCGGCCCATCTGTGCACCAGCGAAGCATTGCCGAATCCGCCGAATATATTGCCGATAATATTGATATCCCAGTAAAAACCGACACCAGTCAGACCAAGAATGGTAAAAGCGATCAAATGCACCCAGTGCATGGTCCGGGTTTGGGCACCGTGTTTTAAGACCTTGCCTTTAGTACTGCTCATTCGTTTCCCTCCTAATTATGCAGCTTCATGGGCTCCGCTTTTCAACTCAGCGATGAAATCGGGGATGTCTTGGCCGTATTTGGTATGCAGCAGATGATGGGCCTTTTCGCTAACCGGCTTTACTTCGCCCGGCGAAAGAAAATCCTTGTAAATCTGGGCGATTTCCGGATTTTCATGCGACTTTCTGAGGGTCATCTTTTCATCCAAAGCATACATTCCGGCGGCTCTTTTTTCAATGTAGTCGGTGTTGGCAGCCAGAGCATCAAATCCCAATTTACTGAAAACACCGAGGAATACGGCGGCCACGGTCAGCATGCCCGCTCCCTTAAAAAACTGCCGTCTGGTCATGCCTTCACTTTCGGTGAAAAACTTCATTCCCTTTCCCTCCTAAATCATTTCTCTTCGGATGGGCTGGCCACCGCCGTTGATACACCCTCCGGGACAGTTCATGACTTCTATAAAATGATATTTGCTGCGACCTGCCAGCACATCCTCAATCAGCTTGCCAACATATTTGGTTCCGGTTACGATAGCTACATTGACAGGCAGGGTTTTGCCCAGAGACTTGACGGGTATCTCCACCGTCGCCTCTCTGACCGACTGTAGGCCTCTAACCGCCTTGAATTCAACATTATCCAGTGACTGGCCGCTCAATAATTCATAGGCGGTTCTTAAAGCCGCCTCCATGACACCGCCGGTTACTCCAAATATGGTGGCCGCGCCGGTTGAAGAACCGATCAGGCTATCCGCTGCTTCCTCGGGAAGATTCAGGAATTCTATGCCGGCATCTTTGATCAGCTGGGCCAGTTCTCTGGTGGTAATGACCACATCGACATCTTTATATCCGCTGGCGATAAACTCGGGACGATCACATTCATACTTCTTGGCGGTGCATGGCATTACCGAGACAACATACATATTCACGGGATCAACATTCAGTCTTTCAGCAGCGTAAGTCTTGGCCACCGCTCCGAACATCTGCTGGGGAGATTTGGCCGACGACAAATGGGGCAGTACAAGCGGATACTGATCTTCAGCATATTTGATCCAGGCCGGACAGCAGGAAGTGAACTGGGGCAGCGGCCCGCTATGTTCGTTGCCGGCCACCCCCAGGGCGTTGAACACCCGGTTTATTAATTCGGTTCCTTCCTCCATGATGGTAAGGTCGGCGGCAAACTCGGTGTCATATACCTGATTGAAACCGAGTCTGCGCAAAGCGGCATGCATTTTGCCTTTCACATTGGCGCCGGGTTCCAGGCTGAACTCCTCGCCCAGGGCTACTCTAACCGCGGGCGCTTCCTGAACCACCACATACTTCTGGGGATTGGCGAGAGCCTTCTTCACCTCATCAACCCGGCTGACATCCTCGATCTTGCCAAAAGGGCAGCTGATCAAGCATTGTCCGCAGTTGATGCAAAGATTATGATTGATTTTGTGTTTCTGTCCCAGCAGTCCGCTGATGGCGCCGGTGGGACATATGGACGTGCAATGGTCACAGGCTTTACAATCGCCGGTTACATTAATGATGCCTTGGATTACTGCTGTACTCATATCCTACCTCCTTTTGATGAAGTACTGTAACCTGGGTTTAAATCATAACACCTCCTTCATATCGGGCTGGACGGTTCATCTTGTTTCTCAACCTCCCTTTTATCAACATGCATCAAACCAATATGCAGATAAGCCCCATCAGGAGCGTTGTTGGAGATAGACCCGTCAAACCATGCTTTGACGGGTTAAACAGATTTGGGGGAAATAGAATAAAAAAAACCATGAAAGCGCTGCCCCTTAGGGGTAAACCTTCATGGTTTTGTTCACCTAAAAAATAGAATTAACTAATGAAAATAGATATTCTTCTGAATGCCGGATGTATCATTTGATATCATTAATTCTCAGGGCCGGGGTCTGAAACCGGTCATAGACTGTTTCAGAATTCAAAAAGCCAGACCTTGCAAAAAGGGCTGGCTAAAAGGCAAATCCAACTAAAGCCTTCCTACCGGACTCCTTTCCACAATGGGAGGCCCAACCGTTTCCCGTTGAACCCTGTCGGTCTCAATACCATATCTATTCAGGCAATGAGACTCGGAGAGTGAAGACTGAAAATTATTATTCATTACTTATTCGTAATCATACACCTCCTGGAGATCTCATGCAATAGTCAACCGGGGCATCATCCCCAACCTGACCGATCATCATGGGGAGACGCGGCAGATCATCTTGGAAAAAACAAACAGGCCGCCCCGGCTGTCAGGACGGTATTCTGCCAAAGCAAGCCCGTGCTATAATGGGGAGAACACCATGCGGTGTCAAGATACATAGATAAGGGGAGAGTTCATTGAGCTTTTTAACCGTCGATCAGACCAAATGCAAACGCGACCGTATTTGCGCCGCCGAATGTCCGGCCAGACTTATTGTATTCAGAGAACTGGACGCCTTCCCGAGATCAGTAAAAAGAGCCGAACAGTTTTGCCTGCGCTGCGGCCATTGTGTGGCGGTTTGTCCGCACCAGGCCATATCTGT
>DHBS01000008.1:9712-10000 GCA_002398825.1 Syntrophomonas sp. UBA4922
CCAGGCCATATCTGTAAAAACCGTAAATTCCGTTGATTGTGTGCCGGTTGATCCCGGTCTGCTTCCTGCCCCCGCTCAGGTGGAGCATCTTTTAAAATCACGGCGCTCTATCCGCAGTTTCAAAGACAAGAGCGTTGATCGTGCCATCCTGGAAAAACTAATTGATGTTTCCGCTTATGCCCCTTCCGGCCACAACATGCAGCCGGTTCATTGGCTGGTCGTTGCAGATAAACACCAGGTGCGCCATATTGCAGGCCTGGTAGTGGATTGGATGCGCTATATTATCGA
>DHBS01000008.1:10179-10772 GCA_002398825.1 Syntrophomonas sp. UBA4922
CGAACATATGCCCCAGATAGCCGCGGTGATGCACATGGAGGCCGTGTGCTATGCCTGGGATAAGGGGATTGATACCATATGCCGCAATGCTCCGCATCTGATTATAGCCCATGCGCCTGAAGATATTCATGTTTCCCAAGGATCTTGCACCATAGCGTTGACTTATTTGGAATTGGCGGCGTATTCTATGGGCGTAGGCGCTTGCTGGGCCGGATTTGTCGGGGCGGCTGCCGAAACCTTCCCGCCACTTATGCAGGAATTGGCCCTGCCCGAAGGCCACAAGGCTTTTGGCGCTATGCTGATAGGCTACCCCAAATACCAGTATCACCGGATACCACCCCGCACCGCGCCACGGATCATTTGGCGATGAACCTAGGCCTGCTTCGTTCTCCCGCGCGCCCCACTTGTTGCTGGAATGAGAAACCAGTATGATAAAAAAAAACTATTGAGTTTAAGGGGATGAGGGTTTGGCCATCCGTTATATAATGGGGCGCTGCGGTCAGGGCAAGACCCGGCAGGTAATGGCTGAGATCCGGGAGGAGCTGAATCTCAACCGGGATGACCCCGTGATCCTGCTGGTGCCGGAGCAGTTC
>DHBS01000008.1:10931-15469 GCA_002398825.1 Syntrophomonas sp. UBA4922
GCCGGAGCAGTTCACCCTGCAGGCCGAGCGGGAAGTGATCAATCAACTCGATCTTCCCGGCATAATGAGACTTGAGGTACTGAGCCCCAGCCGACTCGGCGCCAGGGTCTTGAATGAAGCCGGGGGGCGCACCCGGGTTCTTCTCAGCCAGCAGGGGCGATACATGGTACTGAAAAAGGTGATCTCCGCTTGTGAGGAGCAGTTCACGGTTTATCGCCAGGCCTGCCGGCAGCCCGGCTTCATCGAGCAATGCAGTCAGATCCTGGCTGAATTAAAAGGATCCGCCGTGGACAGCGGGGTTCTTTATGAATGCGCCCGCAGCCTATCTGACGATACATTATTAAAAAGCAAACTGCATGACATTTCTCTGCTATACCATAAATTCAACGCTCACCTCCAGGATCATTATGTGGACAGCGAAGATTATTTAAATCTGGTTATCGAACGCTTTCCCCAATCGCGTTTTTTAAGCCGGGCCCGGGTTTGGATCGACAATTTCACTACCTTCTCGCCCAGCACCCTGAAGCTGATTGAACAGCTCATGAAAACCGCTGTTTCCACGGCCATAAGCCTCACCATGGAGTTGGGAGGCGAGGATCGGGACCGGGAAATTTTCGCGCTTTCCCGCTATTACTATAGCCGCTGGCATGATCAGGCTAAAAATGCGGGTTTGGAAGAACATATAATTACGGTCAAGAACCCCGGCAAGCTCAGCCCTGAACTGATGCACCTGGAAAGAGAGCTTTACGCCTATCCCCACCGCACTTTTCCGGAGCAACCCGCCGCTATTTCCATTGCGGCGCTCCCCAGCCCGCAGGACGAGGTAGAGGCACTGGCGATGAGGATCCTGGCCCTGGTGCGGCAAGGGGCGCGCTATCGGGATATTGCGGTTATCTGCTCCGATACCGCCGCATATTCAGGGCTGATCAAGAGGATTTTTGACGAGTATAAGATCCCGTACTTCCTGGACGATAAACGCAGTATTCTGCACCACCCCCTGGTTGAGCTGATGCTCTCCGCCCTGGATGTATTGACCAGGTATTATCGTTTGGAGGACGTTTTGCGCCTTATAAAAACCGGACTGACTCCTGTAGAAACGCGGGATTGTGACCGTTTGGAGAATTATGCCTGGCGTTATAACATTAGAGGACGCGGCTGGTTGGAGCCCTTTACATTGGGTGAGGAAAGCCTGCGGGAAGAGATGAATCTCTACCGCCAGGCATTGGTCAATCCTCTGCAGTCGCTGGCCCAAAAAGTGCAGGCTGAATCCTCCTGGTCACAAATAGCCCGGGCCTGGTTTGAATGGCTGGAAGAGATGCAAATTCCACAAGGCCTGGAAACCTGGGTTGAAGAATTGATCTCCCAGGGACGCTTCGAACTGGCCAGTGAGAACAGCCAGATCTGGAATGTTTGCGTGGAGGTTTTGGATCAGATTGCGGAAGTCCTGGGGGGAGAGGATACCGATCTCAAGGAATTCCGTCAGGTGCTGGAGGCGGGCCTGGCCTGTTCTGACCTGGGTTTTATCCCCTCAACAGTGGATCAGGTTCTGGTGGGAACTGCCACCCGTTCTATAAACCAGCGGAGTCAGATTATGTTTGTGGTCGGGGCGAATGACGGCATGCTGCCCCGGGGCAGCCTTTCCGAAGGAATATTCTCGCTGGACGAAAAAGAGATTCTTCAGTCCCACGGGGTGGAAGTAGGATTGAGCAATGATCTGCTGTCAATCGAAGAGGATTTCTTGATTTATGCCGCACTTTCTCAGGCCGAGGAGGCGGTGCAGTTTTCATACAGCCTGGCCGACTCTGAGGGCAAAGCCCTGCGGCCTTCATTGTTGATAGACCGCTTAAAACAGATTTACCCCGGCCTCACGGTGAAGGTTGAAACCATGGACGCTGCCCAGGCTGAAGATCATTACCTGTTGTCGGCCGGCAGCAGTTATAAATACCTGGTCGAAAGCCTGCGCCAGGCCCTGGACGGAAAAACCGTGTCTCTGCGCTGGAAAGCGGTATATGACTGGTATAAAACCCAACCCGATTGGCAATTCCAAATGACCCGGCTGGAGGAGGCTCTGCTGTTCGGCAATCTGCCGGGAAAAGTGGATAAGGCTCAGTGCAGGCGGCTTTATGCTGCCTCGTCCCAGGGCAGCGTATCCCGGCTGGAGCTTTATGCCGCCTGTCCTTTTGCACATTTTGTCCGCTACGGGCTAAGGCCCCTGGAACGCAAGACCTATGAGGTGGAGGCCCCGGATGTGGGTGATCTTTTTCATCAGGCCATACTTGATTTCGCGGTCGAGATGCGCGCCAAGCAGCTTGACTGGAAGGCCTTGAGCGCAGATCATTGTCATGATCTGATGGACGAGGTTATGGAGCGGTTGCTGCCCCGGCACGGGGAAGGGGTATTTATGAGCACCCACCGCTACCGCTACCTGGGGCAGCGCTTGAAGAGGATCGGGCAGCGCGCGGCCTGGACCCTGATCCGTCATCTGCAAAGCGGAGATTTCAATCCTCTTGGATATGAGATGCGCTTCGGGCCGGGAGGAACCTTCCCCGCAGTGGCAGTGGAACTGGCTGACGGCGAAACTCTTCTGCTGGAGGGGCGCATCGACCGGGTGGATGTCTACAAGCACGGGAAAGACGCCTACGTGCGCATCATCGATTATAAATCGGGACCCCGGGATTTAGATATGAACGACGTATATTACGGTTTGAGCCTGCAGCTCATTATCTACCTCATGGCGGTTCTGCAGGGCCTGCACAACCCTGACGGGATGATCCGCCCCGGGGGCATCTTCTATTTTCATATCGACGACCCTTTGATAGAAGCCGACCGGGATGTAGTGGAAGAAATCGAAAAAAAGCTGGCCGCCCGCCTGAGACTGCGAGGCCTGGCCCTGGAGGATGCCGAAGTGGTCAGGGCTATGGACCGGGATATACGGGGATATTCACAGGTGGTGCCGGTGGGGATGAGCGGGGAAGGAGGCTTCTACAGCAATTCCGCGCTTCTGACCCTGGATCAGTTCGAAATTATTCTCCAGCATGTGCAGCATCTGGTCAAGGATATGAGCCAAGGGATTATGTCCGGGGATATAGCGATTGCCCCCTATAAGAAGGGGAATAAAAAAGCCTGCAGCCATTGCCGCTACCATGCGGTGTGCCACTTTGACAGCCTGTTTGCCGCCAACCGCTACCGGCAGCTGGCTGCAGTTGACCGTGATCAGCTCATGGAACGGATTTACTCCGACTCGGAGAGGAGGGGATCATCATGAGACAGTGGACCGCTGAACAACAACAGGCCATCAGCCTGCGCAACCTCAATCTGCTGGTATCGGCCGCCGCCGGATCTGGAAAAACCGCGGTCCTGGTGGAAAGGGTGATTCAGCTCATTTTGCAGGATAAAGCGGATATCGATCAGATGCTGGTGGTTACTTTTACTAAAGCGGCCGCCAGTGAGATGCGGGAGAGGATCAGCCATGCCCTTTTGGAAGCCCTGCACGAGCCCGGCCCACACCTGCAGCACACCCGCCGGCAGCTGACTCGCTTGAACCAGGCCTCGATCAGCACCCTCCATTCCTTCTGCACCGAGGTTATCCGGCGCTATTATCATCTGGTGGATGTCGATCCGGCTTTTAGGGTGACGGATCAGAACGAGGCCGATATGATGCGGCTGGAAGCCCTGGAAAGTGTGATGGAATCAGCTTATGAAAAGGCTGCTCCGGAATTCCTGGGGCTTATTGAGATGTTTGCTTCCGGCAAGAGTGATCAGGGCTTCAGGGATCTGGTCTTGCAGATGTACGAGTTTGTACAGAGTCAGCCCCAGCCGTGGCGATGGCTGGAGGAAAGCCTCCAGGCCTATGCCCGCGATGCCGCCGGATTAGCCCAGAGCCCCTGGCTGCAGAGCCTGATGGAAACCGCCGCAGTGCAGATAAACGCTGCCCGGGATCGCTTTGCGGAAGCCCTGCAGATATGCCGGCAGCCTGACGGGCCAGCCTCTTATATAGAAGCTTTAGAACAGGAAATACAGACTGCGGAGGCATTGACAGAAGCCGTGTCAGCAGGTGCGGAAGCCGTTTACCACGCTATGCGGGCCTTGAACCATCCCCGCCTGCGGCAGATGCGCGGCGGCGACGAAGCCCTTAAGGAGACCGTAAAAGGGCTGCGGGAAGAAGGCAAAGAGCTGTTAAAATCGCTTCAGAAGGGCATTTTCAGTAAAAGCCTGGAGGAGTGGAGCCAGGAATTAAACCAGCTCCATCCTTATTTATATCAGCTCAACCAGCTGTTGCAGGCCTTTGCCGGGGAATACCGCCACCGCAAAGCCGAAAAGGGGATGCTGGATTTTAACGATCTGGAGCATTTCGCCCTGCAGATTCTGCAGGATCCCCAGGCTGCTGCGGAATACCGGCAGCGCTATCAATACATCTTTGTGGACGAATACCAGGACAGCAATCAGGTGCAGGAGGCTCTTCTGAATTGCATCGCCCGTATTGACAACCTTTTTATGGTAGGGGATGTCAAGCAGAGCATCTACCGCTTCCGCCTGGC
>DHBS01000026.1 GCA_002398825.1 Syntrophomonas sp. UBA4922
TCGCGGATGTGATTCTGCCGGCAGCCAGTTTTGCTGAATGTGACGGGACCTTTACCAATACCGAACGCCGCGTCCAAAGGGTGCGCAAAGCCATTGAACCCATTCCCGGCCAGGCCAACTGGCAGACCATCTGTCAGATGGTTAGCAGGATCGGATATCCCATGGCTTATGACCATCCCCACGACATATGGAAGGAAATGGCAGGAATGTCACCTTCTATGACGGGCATCAATTACGATCGCCTGGAAAAAGAAAGCCTGCAATGGCCCTGTCCGACCCTCGAACATCCCGGAACTCCCTTCCTGCACGCCGGTAAGTTTACCCGCGGATTGGGACTTTTCCAGCCCTCTGAACATGTACCCCCGGGCGAAGTGCCTGACCAGGAATACCCCTATCTGTTGTCAACCGGCCGTATCCTGTTCCATTACAATGTCACCACCCCGTATTCAGGCGGGATCAGCAGTGTGTGGGATAAAGAAATGGCCGAAGTGAACCCCTCTGATGCGGAAAAACTGGGCATTCAAACCGGAAATCTGGTCAAGGTCACCTCGCGGCGCGGACAAGTTACCACCGCAGTGAAAGTGACCGATCGGGTATTGCCCGGCGTGATCTGGATGTCCTTCCATTATGCCTCGACTCCGACCAATGAACTTACCAGCGCGGTATTAGACCCGACCACGGGCACCGGTGAATACAAAGTATGCGCTGTGAAGATCGAAGCGATTTAGGAGGTCTGTTATGCGCAAGGTCGCTGTGGATCAGGCCATAGGTTTAACACTGGGGCACGATATCACCAGAATAATACCCGGGAAGAAAAAGAATCGTGCCTTTAAACGGGGACATATTATCGCTGCCGAGGATGTAAACCTGTTAAGGGATCTGGGCAAGGAACATGTCCTGATATGGGAACCTGATGATGACCTGATGCATGAGGATGATGCCGCTTTGTTGCTGGCTTCCAGCGCAGCCGGCGCGGGAATAGCCTATACTCGCCCCAACCAGGGCAGAGTGGACCTGATAGCGCAATACGATGGTTTATTGCGCGTGCAGTTAGCACAGTTACAGAAACTCAACAGTCTTGAACATGTAATCTTTTCTACCCTGCACAATTGCCGCAGTGTGGTTAAAGGGCAATATGTAGCCGGAACCAGAGTAGTTCCAGTGGCAGTTGAACAAGAACTAATGGAAAAGGCCAAGCGTCTCTGCCGGGCACCATGGCCATTGGTGAGCGTCAAACCGTTTCAACCTCTGTGGGTGACGGTGATTACCACTGGCAGTGAAGTGAACAGCGGGCGCATCCGGGATGGATTCGGCAAGATCATCAGAAAAAAGATCGCACCGTTCGGTGGCCGCTGGATGGGGCAGATCATTGTGCCCGATATCTCGGAATTGATCGCCGCTGAGATACACAATGCCCTCGCCGAAGGAGCACAGCTGATATTACTCACCGGAGGCATGTCAGTTGATGCTGACGACGCTACTCCTCAGGGCATCAGGGTTTCAGGGGCTGAGGTGGTTTCCTATGGAGTCCCGGTTCTTCCGGGTTCTCAGTTTATGCTGGCCTATCAGGGCCATGTAGCTATATGTGGCATCCCTGGCGGGGCATTGTTCAGCCGCAAGACTACCCTGGATCTTTTGCTGCCCCGTATCTTCGCCGGGGAAAGGATAGAAAAAGCTGATCTGGCCGCACTGGCTCATGGCGGGCTATGCGAAGGCTGCCAGGTCTGCAATTATCCGCAGTGTCCTTTTGGGAAAAACAGCTGTCTGTAAGGGGGCAAAACAATTGCAGCATCTCAGCCTGGAACAAGCACAACAAGAACTGTTAAGCGTTTTGCCAAGCCTGGAAATGGAATTAGTGCCCTTATCTGCAGGCCTGGGACGGATATTGGCCAGCGATATAGCGGCTCCATACAGTCTGCCCCAATCTGACCAATCCGCGGTGGACGGGTATGCAGTAGGGCGTCCGACCTCAACGATACCCAGCAGCTTTAAAATGGTTGGAGATTATCGTTTAGGGGAAGCGCCCCAACAGCCCTTGCGGGACAATGAGGCCGTAAGGGTGAGCACCGGGGGCAATTTGCCGCCGGGGACCTGCGCGGTGGCGCCCCATGAAAAAACCACGTGCAACGGTGAAATGCTTCTAGTCGCTGAAATAGCTAAACTTGGGCAAAACATCAAAAACAAAGGTGAAGATTTCCGCCAGGGTGAGACCATTCTCTATGGCAAGAGCCGGCTAAACGCAGGCAGCATCGCCCTGCTGGCCGCCATGGGAATCGGCACCGTACCGGTTTATCGTCAACCCCGTATAGGGATCATTAATCTGGCTCTCAATGTTGTTCCCGCATCCCTGCCGATCGGATCAGGGCAAACCTGGGACAGCAATGGACCGATGCTGACAGCGCTGGTGCAACAGCATGGGGGGCGTGCGGTGATCGCAGAAACCGCGTGTGGCAGCGAAATGACTTCCCGATTGCTGGAGCTGCTGGATCAGGTTGATATCGTGATCTGCACAGGCGGTTCCTATATGGAAGACGATAGTGAAGCCCGGCAGCTCTTCGCAGCCGTTGGAGCCCGGGTTTTATACTGGGATATAGCCGTTCAGCCCGGAAGTCATACCGGGGCGGCGAGCTTGGACTCCCGCCTGTTGTTTTCGCTTTCCGGTAATCCGGCAGCCTGCTTTGTAGGTTACCATCTTTTTGTAGCTCCGGTTATCAGGGCTATGATGGGCCAGGCGAAGCTGCCCGGGAGGATTGCCGCCCGTTGCGTCAACGGCTTTAGTAAAGCCGCCAATACCAGGAGAATGGTTAGAGGCCAGGCATGTTACCGCAACAGCGAATGGGAAGTTGAAGTGCTGCCCGGCCAAAAGCCGAGTATGATCAGATCGTTATTGGAATGCAATGCATTAATCGATATCGCCGCGGGTAGCCCTGCGGTTGAAGCAGGCAGTAATGTCCAGATATTGCTGCTGTAATTAAGCACCAATAAGGAGGTGAAGTTGTGAAACCAGATTACACGGAGATCGTAGCCGGGTATAAAGACAAGCCCGGAGGAATAATCGAAGCCTACCATGCCATCCAACGAGCTTATAATTATATCCCCGAAGAGGCCGTTGCCGTGGCCGCACAGGTGTTCGACATGTCAAAAGCCGAGGCCTGGGGAGTAGCCACCTTTTATTCATATTTAAAGGTGGGAGAGCGCGGCCGCTATATCATCAGGATATGTGAAAGCGCCCCTTGCCATATAGCCGGTGCGGAAGAAGTCGTAGCCGCCCTGGAAAAACAGCTGGGTATCAAGATGGGTGAAACCACTGCTGACGGAAAATTCACCCTGGAGCTCACCGAATGTGTAGGCCAATGCCAGGCGACCCCGGTTATTACTATAAACAGTAAGCCGTACGGGGACGTTACTGCAGATGGGATAGCAGACATTCTAGCGCAATGCAAATAAGAAAGGAGGGACATAATGGCGGAAGAAATGCGTGTTTTACTGCCAGGTGAATCGGAAGATCTGAGCAGCCTGGAAAACTATAAAAATACCGGCGGCTACAAGGCTCTGGAAAAAGCGCAGGCCATGGACAGGATGGACCTGATCGAAACAGTTAAAAAGTCCGGATTGCGTGGACGCGGCGGCGCCGGGTTCAATGCCGGCATGAAATGGCAATTCTCATACAGTGTGGACACGGAACAGAAATATGTGATCTGCAACGCTGACGAAGGCGAGCCAGGCACATATAAAGACCGTATTCTGCTGGAGACTGTGCCTCATCGCGTATTGGAAGGGATGGCTATCTGCGCCTATGCCATCGGCGCCAGTCAGGGCTATATCTACTGCCGGGGGGAATACCCCTTTGTAGTGGAATCTCTCAATAACGCCATCAAAGAGGCCAAAGACAGCGGAGTCCTGGGCGATTTCGATATAGAGGTGCGCATGGGAGCCGGCGCTTATGTGTGCGGCGAGGAAAGCGCCTTGATCGAATCCATTGAAGGGCATCGCGGTGAACCCCGTTTCAAACCCCCCTTCCCGCCGGTTACAGGCTTGTGGGGTAAGCCCAGCATCGTCAACAATGTGGAAACCCTGGCTTGCGTCCCCTTGATAGTGGAAAAGGGAGCGGATTGGTTTAAATCCATAGGTGCCGCCAATTATCCCGGAACCAAGTTATTGACCCTTACCGGTGACGTAGTGGAGCGCAAGATCATTGAGGTGCCCACCGATGTCACCATCCGTCAGGTCGTTTACGATTATGGCGGAGGTATCAGGGACGGCAAAAAGTTTAAAGCGGTTCAGATCGGCGGTACCTCCGGAGGCTTCATACCTGAGGATTTATTGGACACAACCATCGATTTCGACTCCATGAACGCTATTGGCGCGGTATTGGGCTCCGGAGCGGTATTCGTTATGGATGAGAGCCGTGATCTGGTAGATGTTGTGGAGAGAATAGCCAAATTCTTTGAACATGAATCCTGTGGAAAATGCATCCCCTGCCGGGAAGGCACCAAACGTATGCATGAAATGATGGAACGCGTCAATCAAGGCCTGGGCACCGGCGATGACCTCAACAATTTGGAAAGGTTGGGATTGGTCATGACTAAAGCCTGCCTGTGCGGCCTGGGCCAGGCGGCCCCGGCTCCGGTATTGACGACCTTAAACCATTTCCGCACGGAATACAACGCGAAACTGGCCTAAAAGATCAGAGGCTCAAACATTAGATGAGAAGTTTATAGGGGAGGGTAAATACTATGAACTGTTTCGCACCCGGAGAA
>DHBS01000003.1:0-1418 GCA_002398825.1 Syntrophomonas sp. UBA4922
CAAGGTTTACCTTGGCCCTGGCTGCTACGTTCAGAACAAGATATCTCCCGCTAGGAATCAATACTGTTCCACCACCGTTATCTGCAGCGTCATTGATTGCTCTTTGTATAGCGGCTGTATCATCGGTGGTTCCATCACCTGTGGCACCATAATCTTTAACATTATATATATTACTCAAATTCTTAGCAGGTACGAACACCAATTTACTAAGTGAATCCACGACATTGTTTTTAGTTAAGACAAAAAATACATTTCCCGTTACTTCTGAGCCGCTGTAGGTTATGGTTCCGTCTCCCGCAATCTGAGGATTGTCTGATGAATTTATACTAACGATTACCCCAGACGAAGCTGCATCGATAATTGTCTGGGCCAAGGTTACAATATTGGTATCTGTATCCTCAACCAGATTCAACGTTGCCGATGCCAGAGATTCCTTGGCGGCAGCTACATCTTGTTCATCCCGATCAGTCTCTATCCGAGTGGTCACAATTACCGACATACCCTGAGTATTAACAGCTTCATTTTTGGTCAAGACAAAGATTACATTGCCAGTTATTTCTGTATCACCATAGGTTATGGTTCCATCTGCCGCTACTTGCGGATTATCTGATGAGGTAATCGTCACTGCTACTCCGTCTGAGACCTCATCAACTATCGCCTGGGCCATGAGAACAACGTTGCTATCTACACCCTCTATTGGACTTAACGTAGTTGCCTTTTCCAGGGCGACTTTCGCAGCCGCTACCTCATTTGTATCGAGATCAATTATGATTTTGGCTGGGACTATCACTGATAAACTTTGAATATCTAAGGTGTCGCTCTTAGTTAAGGTAAAGGTTACATTGCCGGTTCCCGCTTTATCACCAAATGTTACGGCTCCATCTACCCCTACCTGCGGATTATCTGACGCATTGATGGTAACTATTACTCCTGATGAAACTTTATCTACTATCGCCTGGGCTATTGGTATAATATTGAAATCTATTCCTTCTACAGGGTTCAAGGTTTCAGAATCCGCCAAGGCTGTTTTTGCCGCCGCTATTTCTTTTGCGTCGGTATTAATTATAACCTGTTGTGCCGGGACAACTATCGACATGGACTGGGTATCACTGCTCTCGTTTCTTGTTAACTTAAAAGTAATGCTGCCTTTGGATAATGATTTTCCATAGGTTATCGTCCCACTTTCGGATACTCCCGTATTGTCCGACTTGAAAACTGTTACTTCGACTTCAGGAGAAACCTCATCAACTATATCCTGCGCCATTGCAACCACGTTTGAATCTTCGCCTTCAATCGGGTTTAAGGTCCCTTCATCAGCTAGGGCAGCTTTCGCTGCTGCTACCTCTTCAGCATCGTTATTAATAGCAACTTTAGCTGGTACAACTACCGACATGCTTTGAGTGTCAGTAACGCGGTTT
>DHBS01000003.1:1661-1888 GCA_002398825.1 Syntrophomonas sp. UBA4922
TTTGACGGTTAGACGATTTGGATACAGTTACTTCAACCCCGGGAGAAACCTCATCAACTATATTTTGCGCCATTGCAACCACGTTTGAATCTTCGCCTTCAATCGGGTTTAAGGTCCCTTCATCAGCTAGGGCAGCTTTCGCTTCTGCTACCTCTTCAGCATCGTTATTAATAGCAACTTTAGCTGGTACAACTACCGACATACTTTGAGTGTCAGTAACGCGGTTT
>DHBS01000003.1:2146-38649 GCA_002398825.1 Syntrophomonas sp. UBA4922
TTTGACGGTTAGACGATTTGGATATAGTTACTTCGACCCCGGGAGAAACCTCATCAACTATATTTTGCGCCATTGCAACCACGTTTGAATCTTCGCCTTCAATCGGATTCAAGGTCCTTTCATCAGCTAGGGCAGCTTTCGCTGCTGCTACCGCCTTGGAATCAGCATTGGATTTAATGGTTTTGGCCGAAGTAGATGATAATTGGATGGAAAAGAAGAATAACAGACAGACAGTCAGCGCTATGATATGACGTTTCTTAGTAAACAAATGGACCGCCCCTTTCTTATTTGTGTTGGACGGCCCGTTGGAAAAGGCAGGTACATGAATCCTCCTTTTCGGTAGCCTGGCTATCATAGACTGATCTGTCCTTAGACCCATGGCTTTGCGTCCCTGCTTTTCAACAGGTTTGCCTTTATCGGTAAGTGATCTATCCCTGCCGTCCTCGTCTATGTAAAAAACCTGCTCGGATAAGTTGCCGGGCAGGAAATATAAGAACAGTATTTTTGGCAACCCGGCGGCCATGGTCTTGCGACTTTAGGCCCGTAGCTTTGCGTCCCTGTCTTTCGACAGGTTTGCCTTTTTACTTCTATCTACTTTACATCAACTATATCCTGCGATTACCAATTTGTCAATATATCTACTATAATTGGGGATAAAGGTCCCTTGTTTATATGAATTATTATCTAGATAGGATTCTCAACTGTGATACTGGAACTAGAACGACGTAAGGTGGTGATTAAAAGCCATCATGAAATTGGCCAAAAGCCCTGCTGGTTATATACAACGTCGAAAACTGGTACTGATTTCGATGAAAATTACGATACAATTACTAAACTAAATTAAGAAAAACTCAAGATATAAAATTATAGTTGAAGCCAGGAGTTTGCTCTGGAGATAATGAAGCAAAGAAGACAATTTTCAATTTGTCATCGGGTTTAGGATAATTGTGGTGAACATTATATATGAGGTACATAAAAATGTGGGAACAGTTTGATATTGTTATCATGGGGGGAGGCATAAATGGTTGTGCTATAGCCAGACTGCTTTCTCAGAATGGAAAAAAGGTGTGTATTTTGGAAAGACACACCGTAGGTAGTGGCACCTCATCAAACAGCTCCAAGCTTATTCATGGTGGATTAAGGTATCTGGAGACCGGAAGGGTTGGTTTGGTTCAAGAATCTCTCAAGGATAGAAAAAGACTTTTTGAACTTTATCCTGATCTGGTTGAGATGGTGCCTTTTTATTTACCAGTATACAATGATAGCTTGCGACCTTGGTGGATAATCCGTGCGGGATTGGGGCTTTATGATCTTCTTTCTTGTCAAACGAAGTACCATTGCAGGCACATAAGTAATACTGATTTTTTAAACAGGTTTGTAGGGATTAAATCAAGGGGGTTACGTCGGGTTTATTTATATTACGATGGTAAAACGAATGACTTAGAAATGACTCGCAAGATGGCCCGAGATGCTGTCGGTTTTGGTTGTGATATCCGGGAAAATTGTCAGGTGTTTTCCATTAATATCGATGATAAGTTAATTAAGATCATGTACAAGAATAGCAGAGGAGAACATAAGGTAGGGGCCCCTTTGCTTATTAACGCTACCGGTCCTTGGATTGACGAAGTGAATGTAAAATATCGTTTGCCGCATAACTATCGGATCAGCAAGGTGAGCGGGGTACATATCGTTCTTAACCGAACATTAGTTCCGGACTGTATGTTTTTGCAGACGTACAACCGGCGAATATTTTTCATGATCCCTTGGGCGGAGGGAAGAACTATTATCGGGACAACCGAAAGGATGGAGCGAGATTCCTGTGACGATGTGCAAATACAGGATGCCGATGTGAAGTACTTGTTGGATTGTGCCAATCACTATTTACAAGAGCCGGTTAGTCAGGATAATATTTGTGATACTTTTCTGGGCATAAGGCCTCTGGTAAGAATTAAGAATGCTGACTCAGATGCTACTACTATGAGCAGGGATTACAAAATCGATGTAATCAGTAAAGGAAAAGTCAAATTGATTCATGTTTATGGTGGCAAGTTGACTACTTGTTTGAGTATGTCGGAGAAGGTAGCTGCACGAATTTAGAAGAATCATTAGGACGTAGCCAGTTTATATGGTCTTATCTATTATCAATAAAATCATGCAAAGCAGCCGTATTAGCCGGCAAATCGGGGACCAAATAATAAACGCCGTTGATTGTCTTACCTTCGCAGGCTGAATCAAGAGGAATCCGAGTTCGTTGGACGCTTGTAAGATTGGAAGTCAATGCATCTACTCCCATTTTTATGAGATCGGTTTTGCTAAAACTGGTGACGATGTAGGGCAGTAACTCGGAGACTAACCCGGGTACTTCATTGTGGTCTATTACCTGGACTTTATAAATCACTTCTGTAAGCACGCTTCGCTGGCGCTCGGTTCGTTCGTAATCACCGTTGCCTACATACCTGATTCGCGCGTAATCTACCGCTTGCTGACCGTTCAAATGTTGCCGTCCCGCTTCTGTAAGCCCTTCAACACGGGACACTTCTTCTTCCAAAACATTGATATCTACTCCACCCAAGTAATCTACTATCTTTGCCATACTGTCAAATGATACGAATGCATAATCTCTGATATCTAGATCGAAATTGCTGTTAATGGTCTGAATAATCAATGGCGGTCCGCCAAAAACGAAAGCATGATTGATCTTATCCATCCCGTGGCCGGGGATATTGACATAAGTGTCCCGCATAATGGAAGACAATTTGATGGCATGGTTTCTTTTATCTATCGAAAGGATCATGATTACATCCGCCCTGCCCGGGTCATCAAGATTTTCCTGATCAATTCCAAAAAGAGCGATATTCAATGGCGGATATTCCCTAATTATAGAGGTCTCCTGTACTTCCGGATTGATTCCCAGGGCCTCATTACTTTTATCCATGGCCGTATAGGTTATTTTGTTAAGCTGCCAATAAACGTAGGTTCCACCTAGTAAAATCAACGCCAGCATTAAAACACCTATTGTAATAAAAATATGCTTTTTGTTCATTCTTTTTGGCGTATCCGATTCTGTCATATAATACTTGCTCCTCGAATTAGATTTAATTTGCAAAATCATTCTCATTATACCACCGCTGTATGAAAACTTGCCATATGCAGGAGGATAATGGCAGAATCGATAATTTAACACTGTTCAGGTAATATAGCTAGACTTACCAGTTATGAACGGTTTACCCATATCTCGGGCTAAGAACTACTCACTAAAAAATATTCTCTAGGCACCTGAGCGAAAGTGTTCGAGATTTGTTATATTAAAAGGGTATTCTTATTGGCGTCAACAAATATTGTGTAAATATATAAAGAGGGGTGTAATTACTTTGAGCGGGGTTTTTGGGGTTGTATCTAAAGAAGATTGCGTCACCGATGTATATTTTGGTACCGATTATCATTCACATCTGGGAACCAGCAGGGCTGGGATGGCCATTTGGAGCGGTAATAATTTTAACAGTCTAATACACAACATTGAAAATACTCAGTTCAGAGCAAAATTTGAATCTGATTTGCCCAATATAAGCGGGAACATGGGTATAGGATGTATAAGCGACACCGAACCTCAGCCATTGACGGTGCGTTCACATCTCGGTCATTATGCGCTGACCACAGTAGGCAAAATCAACAATTTGGATGAATTGGCGGATAAGGCTTTCACCGGCCGAAATATGCATTTTCTGGAAACTAGTAAAGGCACTATTAATCCTACCGAACTTGTATCGGTAATCATAGACCAGGAGAGTTCTTTTAAGGACGGCCTGCTGAAAGCACAGGAATTGATTGACGGCTCCTGTTCAATTCTGCTTTTGACCCCTGAGGGGATTTACGCCTCACGGGATAAACTTGGCAGAACGCCTTTGGTAATCGGCGAAAAGGAAGGAGCTTATTGTATTTCCTTTGAATCCTGCACCTTTACCAATCTCGGCTACAGGTTTAAATACGAGCTGGGGCCGGGAGAAATTGTGCTCATAACCCCCGATGGTATTGAAAAAATCGTTCCTGCCGGGGATAAAATGAAAATCTGCGCCTTTCTATGGGTGTATTATGGCTATCCCTCCTCAACCTACGAGGGAATGAATGTGGAGGTTATGCGGTACCGAAACGGTGCGGCCATGGCGAAAAACGACCAGGTGGAAATAGATATGGTGGCGGGAATTCCTGATTCAGGTATCGGACACGCCATCGGTTACTCCAACCAGGCCAAAGTACCGTTTGGACGGCCTTTTATTAAATATACACCTACATGGTCCAGGAGTTTTATGCCTCAGGATCAGGATATAAGAAACCTGGTTGCCAAAATGAAGCTTATGCCTGTTCCGGAATTGGTCGCGAATAAGCGCCTGCTCTTTTGCGATGATTCCATAGTACGCGGCACCCAGCTGGGGGAGACGGTAGATCTTCTGTACAAATGCGATGCTCGCGAGGTTCATATCCGGCCGGCCTGCCCGCCGCTGGTTTTCGGCTGTAAATATTTAAACTTCTCGACTTCCCGCTCGGAAATGGATCTGGCCGCCAGACGGGCTATTATTGAACTTGAAGGCCGGGAGCCGGAGAATCTTGATGACTACTGTGATCCGGCCCACGAAAAGTACCACCGCATGGTAAATTGCATCAGCGAACGGCTCAACTTCTCGTCGCTGGAATATCAGAACCTGCCGGATATGCTTGATGCCATCGGAATAGGCCGGGATAAGATCTGCACCTACTGCTGGAACGGCAAGGAATGATACCGGAGGACGCTTTCCTTGTGTTATTTTTTGATTCACTTCAGAATTATTACGAAGCAGCTCGTCAGGTGAATGCAATATCAATGCAGCGGCTGCACAAGTTGCGGTGAAACATCGTCTTTTAGCCCAGGCGGCCTTATGATGTCGATGCAGAATTATATCTTGCCCAAACAGAACGGCTAATGGGGACTTGATGGTTGATTAACTATGTCAGTCGCTTTATAATTTTGTATAGTCATAGGAATTATTCTGAAGTACGGCTGTTTATATCATTTTATATGGTTGTACGGTAGAACGGGAGGAAAATATAAAATGCCCATAATGGATTTTTTAACTCGTAATGCTGCGATTTATGGCTCAGAACTGTGTCTGACCGAAATTAATATGGATCTCCAAGAAAGCCACAATGTCACCTGGCTGGAGTATGAACTGATTGAAAACAGTCCGGCAGGGGAATACCGCAGGGACATGACCTGGAAGGTTTTCAACGAAAAAGCCAATCGAATGGCCAATCTGCTGCTCAAGAGGGGAATCAAAAAAGGTGATAAGGTAGCCATACTTCTTATGAATTGTCTGGAATGGCTGCCCATTTATTTCGGTATTCTGAAGAGCGGGGCTATCGCAGTTCCCCTGAATTTCCGCTACACCGCTGAGGAAATCAAGTATTGCCTGGATTTATCCGATTCCATTGCCCTGGTTTTCGGACCGGAATTCATCGGCCGGGTTGAAAGCATATACAATCAAATCCCCCAGGTGAAAACCCTCCTCTTTGCAGGGGAGAATCGTCCCAGCTTCGCTGAGAATTATGACCGTCTGACTGCCAACTGCTGCTCGGATGATCCTGAGATCGAAATCAATGACCAGGATGATGCGGTGATCTACTTCTCCTCAGGGACCACCGGATTTCCCAAAGCCATTTTGCACACCCATTACAGTCTGCTGTCATCGGCTATCACTGAACAGCATCATCACGGCCAAAATCGTGAGGACAATTTTCTGTGCATTCCGCCCCTCTACCATACCGGCGCCAAGATGCACTGGTTTGGCAGCCTGGTGGCAGGGAGCAAAGCGGTTTTGCTCCGCGGCGTAAAACCGGAATGGATCCTCAAAACCGTTTCCGAAGAACACATCACCATCGTCTGGCTCCTGGTTCCCTGGGCGCAAGACATCCTGGACGCCATCGAGAGAGGCGACTTGACGCTGGAAGATTATAACCTTTCGCAGTGGCGGCTGATGCATATCGGCGCCCAACCGGTTCCGCCCAGCTTGATTCGGCGCTGGAAGCAGTACTTCCCTCAGCATCTCTACGATACCAACTATGGACTGAGCGAGGCTATCGGGCCCGGATGTGTTCATTTAGGAGTGGAGAATATCCATAAAGTCGGGGCTATCGGAACTCAAGGCTATAGCTGGGAGGCCAAGATCGCCGATGAGGACGGATGTTCGGTAGAACAAGGCCAGGTTGGAGAACTGGTGGTCAGGGGGCCTGGTCTGATGAAATGCTACTACAAGGATCCTGAAGCCACCGCAACTGTATTACGGGATGGCTGGCTGTTTACCGGCGACATGGCCCGCATGGATGAAGACGGCTTTATTTATCTGGTAGACCGCAAAAAAGATGTCATCATCAGCGGAGGGGAAAATATTTATCCGGTACAGGTAGAGGATTTCCTGCGCGCCCACCCGGCAATAAAAGATGTTGCGGTAATCGGCCTGCCTGATAAGCGTCTCGGTGAGATTTCGGCCGCCATCATCGAACTCAAACCGGGCTGCGAGTACAGCGAGGAAGACATCCGGGCATTTTGCGCTCCCATGCCGCGTTACAAACGCCCGCGTGCCATAATCTTTGATGAGGTTCCGCGCAATCCCACCGGCAAAATTGAAAAACCCCGGTTAAGGGAAAAATATGGTGCGGTCAGTCTGGTGGCGGTACAAACCGGAAGCTGATTAACCGCACATTAATGAATGCTGCGAAAAATTCTTTATATCATTTATTGCCATAAAGGGGCTGATTCCCATGACATTTGGGATTCAGCCCCTTCAAGCCTTATGCTTGGGATTTCCGTTTCGTTTACCCTATTGACCCAATCTTATGTTTTTGAATGCAATAGTCTGGTTCTTGATCGCTGTTTCGGTGGGAAGCCTTTCGATGCTGGAAGCACCAAAGAAACCATCCACTCCCCGGGTGTGACTCAGGACATATTGCGCATCCGCCGGTTCGGCTATGGGACCGCCGTGACAGATGACCATGATGTCAGGATTAACAGATTTTCCGGCATCATGAATGGCCTGCACCCGCTTAACCGCCTCATCCAGATCCATAGCAGTCTCGGCCCCGATAGTGCCTTTGCTGGTCAAACCCATGTGAGCAACCAGCACATCCGCACCTGCCTGGGCCATCTTCCTGGCATCTTCTTCATCGAACACATAGGGGGTGGTGAATAATCCAACCTCATGTGCTTTGCCGATCATTTCAATTTCCAGTCCATAACCCATGCCGGTTTCTTCGAGGTTGGCCCTGAACTTCCCGTCGATCAAGCCTACTGTAGGGAAATTCTGCACCCCGGCAAAGCCCATATCCTTTAATTGCCTCAGGAAATATTCCATGTCCCGGAAAGGATCTGTGCCGCATACCCCGGCTAGAACAGGAGTATCCTTTACGATGGTCAGCACCTCCCGGGCCATTTCCACCACAACTTGATTGGCGTCTCCATAAGGCATCAGCCCGGCCAGGGAACCCCTACCGGCCATTCTATAGCGGCCTGAATTGTAAATTATGATCATATCCACACCGCCAGCTTCGGCCGATTTGGCAGAAATGCCGGTTCCGGCACCTGCGCCTATCAGCGGCCGGCCGGCTTTAATCTGTTCTTGCAGCCTTGCCCGCACTTTTTCTATAGTCCACGCCACAGCATGAAGACCCCCTTTGATTATTTTTCCAGCATATCAACCAGTTTCTTAGCCATCGCCAGAGCAAATGCTTCATCATTGATATTATTGTCCATCTCTATCAACTCAACTTTATCCTGATTTATGTTGTCTCTCAGGGCATCAAACAGAGCCCGGTCTTCTTCAGGGCCATAGAAAGGCTGACCTTCGGCATCAATCAGTGAAACCCCTTTCAGCGGTAAAAACAGCGCGGTTGCTCCGGTGGTCATGTTCAGCTTGTCAGCGATAATCAGGCCCAACTGCCGGTTTTCATCAACCGTGGTACGCATTAAAGTAACCGTGGCATTATGTTTATAGAGCTTCCTGTCCTTGAACTGTGCTGGAACCGTATCCATAGGACCAAAATTGACCATATCCAGTGCACCTGTTGAGACCACCTGAGGAATTCCCATCTGTGCTGCCGCTTCCAGTCTATGGGGACCTGCGCTAAAGACCCCGCCCACCAGTTCATCACACCATTCTGTAGTGGTGATATCCAATACGCCTTTTATAAAGCCGGCAGTTATTAAGGCTTCCATCGATCCTCCGCCAGCTCCGGTAGCATGGAAAACCAGTACTTCGTAGCCTTTTGACTCCAAGTATTCACGAGCTGCAGTAACGCAGGGCGTTGTCACCCCAAACATGGTGGCTGCCAGGAGGGGCTTTTCATGCTCCAGGACCGGAGTAACCCCTTTTGCCATGCCGGCAATGGCAAAGGCGGCGTTGGCCAGGATTTTTGAGGATATCGAATTTATCCCGGAGATGTCTACCACGGAGTACATCATAGTGATGTCTTTGTTTCCCACATAAGGCCTGGTATCTCCGGAGGCAACCGTTGAAACCATCAGTTTGGGGATTCCCACCGGCAATGCTTGCATGGCATGGGTGCCGATGGTGGTGCCGGCGGTTCCGCCCAGACTTATTATGCCCGCGATCATATCTTGTTTTTCCAGCTCGGAGACGACTTTCGCACTGCCTTTCATCATCACATCCACAGCCCGGCCTCTGTCATTGGCTGCGATAAGTTCGGCCAGTTCCGTACCGCCAGCTTCGGCAACTATGTTGTTGGATATATCCGGTTTAAAGTGGGGGATACCCAGCACTCCGGCGTTGACAACCAGCGCTTGTACACCTTGGGATTCAATGATGTCTTTGATAAACTTGAATTCCGCGCCCTTGGTATCAAGAGTCCCTAAAATTACAACTTTTTTCAAGACCACATGCCCCCTTTTTAATATCGGCCACATTCCACTCTGAAAACGACATCCTATAAACCCAGTCTATTTCATACACCATAATATGTAAATTTATAATTAGAACACCCTGAAAATAGGGATCCAGGGGATGCAAATATTGTAACCAGATTAATTAAAAGTATTATTTGTTGAGCTTTTCTTTCCCATAAGTACCAGGTTTTTTCCACTACATATATATTCTCCATTAAGGCATTAATTAACAAATTAATCTATAGGCCAATCTGACAAACTATATAGTCCTTTAACAGCATGGATAAGACAAGGTAAAAAAAACTGTATGGCACTATAGCCATGTCGTTACTGATATTTCCGATTATTAAAATAAAGCCTACAGTTGGCTTTTGTAGTATGATTGCTCATAAGGAAAGATAGCCCGAGCGGATTTTTCAACTGATGATTGGGTAATTAAAAGCTAAAGGAGAAGTTGTTTTTATACATGCACAATAATTGGAAAAAGAACATTGTTACATTTTTAGCCAGCCAGAATATATCATTGTTTGGATCGATGCTGGTTCAGTATGCTATAACCTGGTACATCACTTTGCAGACCCAATCCGGTGTGATGATGACTGTCGCTATTATTTGCGGATTTGTACCCACTTTTTTTATTTCCCCGTTTGCCGGGGTATGGGCCGATCGCTATAATCGCAAGCTGCTCATTATAGCCTCAGATTCTTTAACAGCGATAACTACATTGATTTTAGCAATTCTGTTTATCATGGGCCACGGTTCGATATGGCTGCTTTTTGTAGCATCTGCTATACGCTCCATCGGTACCGGTATTCAGACCCCTGCGCTGGGAGCAATTCTTCCCGATTTAGTCCCTGAGGACATGCTTACCAGAGTGAACGGGGTAAACAGCAGCATTCAATCTCTGGTTTTCCTGGTTTCGCCTCTGCTCAGCGGAGCGCTTTTGACTCTGGCTACCATCGAAGCCATATTTTTTATCGACGTAGTAACAGCGGCAATAGCGGTCTTTATATTATCTTTGCTGAATGTCAAACTCCATGCCAAAGCGCTTCAGAAGTCTGACATCAGCTATTTTGGCGATATGCAACAAGGCCTCAGGTACATCAGCAATCACGGGTTTATAAGAACCCTTTTTATATTTTGCGGGATATTTTTTATATTGGCGGCCCCGTTATCATTTTTGACCCCGCTGCAGGTAACACGCAGCTTCGGGGCCGAGGTCTGGCGTCTGACTGCCATTGAGGTGGCCTTTTCTGTCGGGATGATGGCAGGGGGCATAATCATCGCCGCCTGGGGCGGTTTCAAAAACCGACTTCACACTATGATAACCTCAGTTGTGGTCATCGCAGTAGGCACCTTTGCACTGGGAATTGTCCCTATATTTTGGATTTACCTTGCTATTATGGGGATGGTCGGCATGGTTCTGCCCATGTTCAACACCCCCTTCATCGTATTACTGCAAGAGAAGGTGGAAACAGATTTTTTGGGGAGGGTATTCAGTGTTTTAAATATGATATCCAGCTCCATTATGCCTCTGGCTATGCTGGTGTATGGACCGGCAGCCGACATGATCAGAATCGAATGGCTCTTGCTGGGAACCGGCCTATTAATACTTGTGGAAGGTTTTTTCATGTTAGGCAATAAGGTGTTGATTGAAGCCGGAAAACCGGAAAACAAATTGGAACCTATTTAGTTTTTAGAGGGCAAAACTCCTCAGCGGTTAAATTTGGGGGGGCGATGGGTTGCTGCCGAGATTGCCATCGCAAACAGGTTGTGGCGGCAAGATAGTTTTCACCCGAGTACACTGCGGTTTGGACCTTAAGGGTCAGGCGAAATTCTGCCTTAAACAGGGCAGCAGTATTATTCCCTGCCTGGCAGCGTGTATTTTTCCTGGTATGGGTTTCAAAACCGTCCCGCTTGCCAAACCCAAATATAATCCAAATCATTGACGCAATAACAGATAGATGATAAAATCTGTTTATTCACGACAAGCATAAACCGATGAGCAAGAGAAGTAGGTTTAAGAAAGCGTTACAGAGAGCCGCTGCCGGTGGAAATGCGGTATGCCGGAATATACTGAATGGACTTGCGAGGGCGGCTCGAAACGATGGGAGTAGACGCCGACGGGAACCCTGTCCGTTATCAGTGGGGTGCATATGATGGTATGCAAAATGAGCGGGCGATTTATCGCCAATCAGGGTGGCACCGCAGAAGTTTGAGCTTTTGTCCCTTTTAGGGATAAGAGCTTTTTTTATGCCTTGGCCCAGCCTGTTTTTGACCTGGATGTTCAAACCATGAAATGAGGTGAAGCTGATGATCAGACCTGACTTGGAGAGTGTTCAGTCTCTGGCCGGTGAATACAGTATTATCCCGATTTGCCGGGAAATCTACGCGGATGTTATTACTCCAATTGCATTGCTCAGAAAAGTCTCCGGCATAAGCAAGCGCTATTTCCTGTTGGAGAGTATAGAAGGAGGTGAAAAATGGGGACGTTATTCTTTTGTGGGCTTCGACCCGGTAATGAGGGTGTCCTGTAAAGAAAACGCGGTTATTATCGAGAACAATGGCGAGTTTAGAGAAATCAAGACCGATCATCCTTATGAGGTATTACGGGTGATTCAGCAGGGCTACCGATCTCCCCGGATTCCCGATATGCCGCCTTTTACCGGGGGATTCGTGGGCTATTGGGCTTACGCCATGATCGCTTACGCGGAGCCCAGCTTGTCAATTAAGCGGGGCGACTGCAACGATTTTGATCTTATGCTCTTTGACAAGGTAGTGGCCTATGATCATCTCAAGCAGAAAATCTGTATTGTCGTCAATGTAAGGACCGATAATTTGCTGGAGAATTACGGCCGGGCTGTTGCAGAATTAGAGGCAATTGCCAGTCTGACCTGTGCCGAGCAAAAGCTTCCCCGGCAAAAGAGTGAGAGAAAAGTTAACTTTACCTGCAATGTCAGCAAAAGTGAGTACTGCGCTATGGTGGAGCGGGCCAAAACATACATTTATGAGGGGGATATCTTCCAGGCCGTTATTTCCCGGCGGTTTTCAGCTCCTTACCACAGCAGCCTGCTCAACGCCTACCGGGTTCTGCGCACCACCAATCCATCGCCATACATGGTCTACCTGTATGTGGACGGCGATGAAATAATGAGCACTTCCCCCGAAACCCTGGTGCGGCTGCAAAATGGGCGGCTTACTACTTTCCCGGTAGCAGGTTCCCGGCCCCGGGGAAGAACCGCAGCAGAGGACAAGCGCCTGGAAAACGAGCTGCTGGCTGATGAAAAAGAACTGGCGGAACATAATATGCTGGTTGACCTGGGCCGCAACGATCTGGGCAAAATATCACAGTTTTCCTCAGTCCAGCTTACAGATTATTTGGCGGTGCACCGCTACTCAACCATCATGCATATCTGCTCACAGGTAGAGAGCAATATCCTGCCCGGGTATGACGGATTCAAGGCCATTGAAGCCGTATTGCCGGCCGGAACCCTGTCCGGGGCGCCCAAAATCAGAGCCTGCCAGATAATAGAAGAATTAGAAGCTGAACCGCGGGGCATATACGGGGGTGCGCTGGGATATATCGATTTCAGCGGAAATATGGATACCTGTATCGCCATCCGCATGGCCGTTAAGAAAGGCAACCTGGTCTATGTGCAGGCGGGCGGAGGGATTGTGGCTGACAGCATACCTGAGAAGGAGTATGAAGAATCGGGCCATAAAGCCCTGGCGGTGATTAACGCCATACGCCAGGCAGCGGAGGTTGATGAGCTATGATTTTGCTGATAGACAACTACGACAGCTTCTCCTATAACCTGGTGCAGCTGGCCGGCGGCATCAATCCGGATATCAGGGTAATCCGCAATGACGAATTGACCGTATCTGAGGTCGATAACCTGAACCCTTCTCATCTCATACTTTCTCCCGGCCCTGGCTACCCCGTGGATGCCGGCATCTGCGAAGACGTGATCCGCTGTCTGGCGGCAAGAATCCCTATTCTGGGGGTTTGCCTGGGACATCAAGCTATTTGCGAAGTCTACGGAGCCAAAATTACTCATGCCAAACGCTTGATGCACGGCAAGAAGAGCACCATCATTCTGGACAACAGCTGTTTGCTCTTCCAAGGCCTTCCCCGGCAAATTGAGGCGGGGCGCTATCATTCGCTGGCAGCACAGGAAAAGACGGTTGACAGCCCTTTGCAGGTGATCGCGACAGATGAGGCCGGTGAGGTTATGGCCGTAAAGCACCGGGAATATCCGCTTTACGGAGTTCAGTTTCACCCAGAATCCATCCTGACTCCACTGGGGCATGTAATCTTAGACAACTTTTTAAGAATATAGGAGGAGAATAACATGATGAAAAACGCCATCCAAACAGTGATAAACGGCGGGGATCTTGATTTTGCCACAGCCAAATCAGTCATGCACGCCATCATGGACGGCACTGCCAGCCAGGCCCAAATTGGCGCTATTCTGACCGGCTTGAGGATGAAGGGCGAAACTGTCGAGGAAATCACCGCCTGTGCTACCGTGATGCGTGAGAAAGGACTGAGAATAAACCCGGTGCGCAATTGCATCGATATAGTCGGGACCGGCGGGGACGGCACCAATACTTTTAACATATCCACCACTTCCGCCTTTGTGGCTGCGGCGGGGGGTGTACCGGTGGCAAAGCACGGCAACCGCGGGGTATCCAGCCAGAGCGGTGCGGCCGATGTTCTGGAGTGCCTGGGGATAAACCTCAACCTGACGCCCGAACAGAGTGAGGAAGTACTAAAAAGCTGCAACATCTGCTTCATGTTTGCCCAGCTCTATCATACCTCGATGAAATATGCCGCACCGGTCCGTAAAGAAATGGGGGTTCGCACCATTTTCAACGTATTGGGCCCCCTGGCCAACCCGGCCGGAGCCACCATGCAGCTGATGGGGGTGTACGACCGCAAGCTGGTTGAACCCCTGGCTCAAGTCCTTTCCAATCTTGGTGTAATCAGGGGGCTGGTAGTGAGCGGACAAGAAGGGATGGATGAAGCCACCCTGACCGGCGAGACCCATGTATGTGAAATAAGGTATGGAACGTTGACTCAATATGAGATTACCCCGGAACAATTCGGATTAAAGCGCTGCGCACTGAATGATTTGGCGGGTGGCAGCCCGGCAGAAAATGCGCGGATTACCACCGATATCCTAACCGGCAGGGAAGGAGGACCCAGGCGCGATGTGGTGGTCTTGAACTCGGCCATGGCTTTGTACCTGGGCATCGACAACTGCAGCGTAGCGGACTGCATTAATATGGCCGAAAACATTATCGACAGCGGAAAAGCCGCGGAGAAACTGGACGAATTTCGACGCCTGACCAGGCAGGTGGCGCCATGATTTTGGATGCCATCGCGGCTGCGGCCAGAGAGAGAATCGAGGGCAAGAAAGCGGCGCTGCCCCTGGAAAAGGTTAAACAGGAAGTTATGAAAATCAATAGGCCAACCGGTTTTCCTTTTGAAAAAGCCCTGCAGCAGCGGGATATCGGTTTTATCTGTGAAGTCAAAAAGGCTTCGCCGTCCCGGGGGGTGATTGCGGCTGATTTTCCATATTTACAGATTGCCAGAGACTATGAGGCGGCTGGGGCAGACGCCATTTCCGTTCTTACGGAACCGCAGTTCTTTTTGGGCCGGGACGACTATTTAGCGCAGATAAAGGATGCGGTTTCCATCCCGCTGCTTCGCAAAGATTTCGTCATTGACGCTTATCAAGTCTTTGAAGCCAAAGTTCTGGGCGCCGCAGCGGTTCTTCTTATCATGAGCCTTATGGATGTGAAGACCGCACGAGAATACCTGTCTATCTGTGATGAACTCGGCCTGTCCGCCCTGGTAGAAGTCCATGATGAATGGGAAGTTGAGGCTGCTTTAGCCGCCGGATCCCGGGTTATCGGGGTAAACAACCGCAATCTTCAGGATTTTAGCGTAGATATCAACAACAGTGTCAGGCTGCGCAGCCTGGTGCCCAAAGAGATCCTCTTCGTGGCGGAAAGTGGAATAAAAACTGCTGCTGATGTGGCAATGATGCGGGAGGTCAAAGTCAACGCCGTCCTGATTGGGGAAACGCTCATGCGCAGTCCCGATAAGCAAGCCGTTTTAACAGAATTGCGGGGTCAGGGCCGATGACCAGAATAAAAATATGCGGTTTGACCCGGCGGGAAGACATAGAGTCTGTAAACCGCTGGCTGCCGGACTACATCGGGTTCGTGTTCTGCCCTAGCAGGAGGCAGGTGACAGCGGAACAGGCCGGCCGGCTGAAAGCCGCTCTTGATAGCCGCATTAAGGCAGTGGGAGTTTTTGTCAATGCCCCGGTGGGCTCAATAGTAAATCTCTGCACAAGTCGAGTCATAGACCTGGTTCAGCTGCATGGGGATGAAAATGAAGGCTATGTGGAGGAGCTCAAGCATAAGATAGACTGCCCGCTGATCAAGGCGGTACGGGTACAGAGCCCGGCGCAGGTGCTGCAGGCCGAGCAACTGCCCTGTGATCTGCTCTTGCTGGATGCTTACCAAAAAGACCAATACGGAGGCAGCGGGAAATCATTCGATTACGCCATGATTCCTGCTCTAAAAAAGCCGTTCATTCTGGCCGGTGGATTGGAAGGGAGCAGCATTATACAGGCCATCGGCAGGTGCCGTCCTTATGGTGTTGATGTCAGCAGCGGGGTGGAGACCGACGGCGTGAAAGACGACGTGAAAATCAAAGCTATCATCCGCAATGTCAGAAATTTTAGATAACAATCAGGAGGCAGGTAAATGATATTTGTATTAAAACCTGAGGTGCCTCAAGAAATCATTGAGCGTTTTCAACGGCACATCGAGTCAGGCGGTTTCCAAACATTCTTAAGTACTGGCACCGAGCATACGGTGGTCTGTTTGATCGGCAACACGGCGGCCATAGACATGGATGCGGTGGTTCAAAACCATGACTTTATAGATTATGGCAAACGCGTGACTGAGCCGTATAAAGCTGTAAACAGGAGCGTACATCCGGAAGACACCATGATAAATATCGGCGGCGCAATCATTGGCGAGGGCATGTTTCAAATTATAGCGGGACCATGCTCGGTAGAGAGTGAAGCCCAGATTATCGAAGTGGCCAGATCGGTCAAGGCCAGCGGCGCAGCCATGTTGAGGGGCGGCGCCTTTAAACCTCGCACCTCACCGTATTCCTTCACGGGGCTGCATGAGGAAGGGCTGCGCCTCCTGCTCAAGGCCAAAAAAGAGACCGGGCTGCCGGTTGTGACTGAAATAATGAATCAGACCCAGCTGCCTTTATTCGAAGAAATCGATGTTATCCAGGTTGGGGCCCGGAATATGCAGAATTTCGATTTGCTGAGAGCGGTAGGACGGTTTAATAAGCCGGTGCTGCTGAAGAGAGGGCTGGCCAATACCCTGGAAGAGCTTTTGATGAGCGCAGAATATATACTATCAGCGGGAAACAGTCAGGTTATCCTTTGTGAGCGAGGAATTCGCACCTTCGAGACCGCCACCCGAAACACATTGGATTTGTCGGCTATTCCACTGCTGAAAAAGAAATCCCATCTTCCGGTTATTGTGGACCCCAGCCATGCGGCAGGTATAAGGGGTCTGGTAGCCCCTCTGGCTAGGGCTGCGGTCGCGGCAGGGGCTGACGGCTTGATGATTGAGACCCACAACGATCCGGCCCGGGCCCTGTGCGATGGCGCCCAATCTCTCGATCTGCTTCAATTTGGCGAATTAATGAAGGACTTAAAACGCCGCATCGCTTTTGAGGGAAAAACCGGCGGTGCTTCGTTGATGAAAACAGGCCGTACTATATAGTCTTGGATCATGCTGAAACTTGTGGCTGTATCCTGAAGAAAATGTAAGTTTTGTGATTGCCGGACTTTTCATCCTTGACCCCAATTGGATTGTGCATATCTGAGCAGGAAATGTTACAAAATAGGAATATTGGAACTCTGTACTATTTGGCAAGAGGACCTTATATGAACCAACCTGCAAACCAGATTATTCGCCGTCCCAAAATTAATATGACCTCCTACAGTCTAAATAGTTTTCACCTCAGGAAACCCTGGGTTATCGCCTGGTGGTCATTGACCTTCCCCGGATTCGGGCATATGGCCTGCGGAAGCATGGCCAAAGGGATCTTCGTATTTGCTGGAGAAGCCATTATAAACCAAATGGCACACATTAACCTGGCCATTTTATATAGCTTTACCGGTGAATTCGCAAAAGCCAAAGAAGTCCTGGATACGCAATGGATGCTGCTGTACTGCGGAATACTGGTTTTCTCTATTTGGGATAGTTATCGTCTCGCTGTAGAGTTCAACAAGTTTTCTGTATTAGCTGACAGGGAAAACGCCAGAATTACTCCTGTTAATCTTGGCGTGGTATCGATGAACGGTCTGGAGAAAAGAAATCCCCGGGTGGCTATGGCATGGTCTTTGTTGATCCCGGGTATTGGCCAGCTGCATACTGCCGAAACGATAAAAGCGGTATTTCTCATGGCGGTGTCAGCTGCTGTCATTGTTAAATCCAATGCCCTGATCGCTGTCGGTTACACTGCGGTCGGCGATTTTCAACAGGCCAAAACCGTCCTGGACTGGCAGCTATTTATTAATATCCCTTCATTCTATGGTTTTGCCGCCTGGGATGCTTATGTTAATGCCATTGAAATCAATAAGCTTTTTGATATGGAACAGGCCCAGTACTGGCGCAGCCAGTTTCAAAATGCTGCCGCCAGGAAGCCGCTGCCCAGGCAAGGAGGCTGAAGTCTTGTTTATCGTCGCTTCATTTAACTACTCACTGTACACCGAGCTGGCTGTTACAGAACTGCTGGAAAAAGGCTTAAAGAACGAGCAGATATTAGCCTTTCCGATGGAACTGAGCGAAGAACCCCGGGAGATTTTTGACACTATTCACCATTCCGATGGTATCAGCATGACCGATGCAGGGTTTATCCTGGGTACTGCTTTTATGACGCTTGGTGTCATATACGGCTTTATATGGGAATGGGGTCCCATCATTTGGGGCCTTATAGGTTTAGCAGCCGGTTTTTTGCTGGGATGCCTGCTGGACTACCTGTGGGGAAAAATGAAGCGATTTACATGCCGGTCCAAAGCAATCACAGAAGTCATTATTATGGTTGATTGTCAGGAGAATCAGGTGGAGATGGTTAAGAAGACCTTGCGGGGGCATCTCGCTTTAGGAATGTCCATGATACCGTAGCAATCTGCAGAAGGTCAACATAGTGGACTTCGGTATTGCCAAAAAAGTTAAATAGGAGACAGTAGATGTTTGCAGTAAAGGTTTTATCCGGCAACGCTGTTTCAGGCCTCAAGTCAATACTGAATTTAGCGGTTATAATATTTGCTTATTCACTTTAAACTGTTTAAAAGGCAGTTAAAATTTCTGTAATCCAAGCTGTTTTCAAGCAGTACATTTTGCATAACAAAAAGCCCATAAGTGCCGGCAATGCAGGAAAATGATTCCATAAATTGTCGGCCTATTTATTGCAATGCACTTCTAAAGTTATTGACATATGTCATTAACCGGTTCATAATGTAATTGTAAGCGACATATGTCATAAACCAAAAGGAGGTGTGTGTTATGCCGGGAGGAGACAGAACCGGCCCGATGGGACTTGGAGCGAAGACAAGCAGAGGCTTGGGCCTATGTAGTGGGGCGAAAGCTGTGGAAGGCGGTCCCGCCTTGGGAAAAGGATTGGGATGTAGGCGCGGCCTGCGTCAGCGCACGGGCAGACGATTGAATTGTAGTTATATTGCGGCAAAGAACTATAAAGAACTGCTGCAGGAACAAAAATGTGTTCTGCAAAACCGGTTAGAAGCTATTGATAGGTATATGGAGACCATGTAGCGAGCAGCGGGAATACCAGAGGAAACTCTGGTTAATTCCTGCGTTAATCGAGGTGAATGATATGCCAAGACCGCGGAAATGGAGAAAAGTATGTTGTCTGCCGCAAAGCAATCGCTTTGGGCCTCTGGACTGCACGGCCAAGGCGGCGGGATTTATTAATATGGGTGTGGACGAGTATGAGACCATCAGGCTTATCGACTTGGAAGGATTAACCCAGGAAGAATGCGCCGGCCAGATGAATATTGCCCGCACCACCGTTCAGGGTATTTACAATGAAGCCAGAAAGAAACTGGCGGATTCACTGGTGAATGGCAAGGTTTTGTTTATCGGGGGCGGGGAATACCGCTTATGCGACGGTTTGGGCGAGGCTTGCGGAAGGGGCGGCTGCCACAGACACCGCTGTGGCAAAGGGTTTGTCAGTGTTGATAGCGAGGAGGAAAGCCAATGAAAATTGCCATACCGGTAGAAGACCAATGCATCCCTGCCAGTGTTTGCGCTTCCTTTGGACGTGCTCCATATTTTTTGATCTATGATACTGAGGATCAAGAAAGCCGTTTTGTCGGCAATCAGGCAGCGTCAAGCCAAGGTGGCGCCGGGATAAAGGCAGCTCAGGCAATAGTCGACAGCCGTATCCAGGCTTTGCTTACCCCGCGCTGCGGCGAAAACGCCGCCGAGGTAATTAGAGCGGCCGGTATCAAGATATATAAGACTGCGGGTACCTCTGTGACAAGCAATATCAATGACTTTAATAACGGCAGACTTGAGGAATTGACCGAAATCCATTCCGGATTTCACGGCCGTGGAGGCGAATAGCATGAAGATTGCTGTGCTAAGCGGCAAAGGCGGCACAGGCAAAACCCTGCTGTCAGTCAATCTGGCTGCGGCAGCGGAATCATCCACCTATATTGATTGCGATGTAGAAGAACCTAATGGTCTGTTGTTTTTCAAGCCTCAAGTTCTTGAAACTGAAGACATTGCGGTTAAGGTTCCTTCAGCAAAAGGGCGAATTTGCATCGGATGCCGCATCTGTGTTGATTTCTGTAAGTTCAATGCCCTGGCGCATGTCAACGGCAGATTGAAAGTGTTCGAAAATATTTGCCATTCTTGCGGGGGATGTCTCTTACTCTGCCCGGAGCATATCCTGACGGAAAAAGACAAGGTTATCGGCAAAGTCCTGAGGGGTATTGCGGATAATGTTGCCGTCCATACCGGGGTGTTAAATATCGGCGAACCATCTGGAATCCCTATTATCAAGAGGATGTTGAGCAATAGTGAGCTCGTGCACACCGATCCTATATTCATCGACTGCCCGCCCGGCAGCGCCTGTACCGTCATGGAAAGCATCAAAGAGGCGGATTATTGCATCCTGGTGGCAGAGCCCACATTATTCGGCGTTCACAACTTAAATATGGTGTATGAGCTGGTAAAGCTGTTCGGTAAACCGCATGGGGCGGTCTTAAATAAATGCCTGGAAACTGTAAATCCTTCGGAAATATTCTGCGAAGATAAAAACATTTCCATATTAGGCAAGCTTCCCTTCGATCGGGAACTTGCCACACTAAATTCCAACGCCCTGATAGCGGCTAGAGTCAGTGCCAAGTATCGGGCTCTGTTCTCATCATTGCTGCGGATAGTGAAGAGGGAGGCTGCGCTATGAAACAGCTCTTAATCCTTAGCGGGAAAGGGGGTACGGGCAAGACTACCATCGCCGGCGCGTTTATCAAGCTGTCCGCTGCCAGAGCTTATGCCGACTGCGATGTTGACGCACCCAATTTACATCTGGTCATGCATCACCCTTCTGAACCCGAAAGAAGCGATTACTGCGGATTGCCCAAAGCAGTCATTGATGCAGGTCTGTGTATTCGCTGCGACCTGTGCCGGCTGCATTGCCGCTTTGATGCCATAATCGCTGAAGCGGATTACAGAGTGGACCATTACGCCTGCGAAGGCTGCGGAGTTTGTCAGGTGCTCTGCCCATACGGGGCAGTATCGCTCCGGCCGGCAGTGGCCGGAGAACTGAGGCTGTATCAAAATGACGCCTTATTTTCCACCGCCCAGCTTAGAATGGGAAACGGCGCCTCAGGGAAACTGGTCACCGAGGTGAAAAAGCAGTTAAACTCGGCCGGAGTGGATACTGAACTGGCGATTATCGACGGTTCTCCAGGCATTGGATGTCCGGTAATCGCTTCCATGAGCGGGGTCGATATGGTATTGATTGTTGCTGAACCATCATTGTCGGGCATCAGCGATCTGGAACGCATTATTAAAACAGCTTGGGCTTTCCGAACCAAAATGATGGTCTGTGTAAACAAATACGATCAAAATTTGACTAGAACCGAATTTATTGAAAACTATTGCGAAAATACCAATATTCCTTTTGCCGGGCGGATACCGTTTGATGCCGACGCGGCCGAGGCAATAAATACCGGCCAGACCATTGTGGATGTGGACTGCATATCCGGGCGCGCTGTTAAGAGGGTTTATGAGGAGACGATGAGACTGCTCTTTCAAGGCAGTGATTAAATAAAAAACAATATTCAGCCCCAGCAACTTACTAAATTGATGTAAAGGAGTAGATTTAATGAGCGAGAATTGTGATCAGAATTGCGGAAGCTGCAGTGATGAATGTGCCGAGAGGAAAGAACCCGGAACCAACTTTTTGGAGCAGCCCCATGAACTCAGCCATATCAGAAAAGTGATTGGAGTGGTCAGCGGAAAAGGAGGGGTAGGGAAATCCCTGGTTACCTCCATGCTGGCGGCTTGTATGAACCGGAAAGGTTTTAAAACCGCCATACTGGATGCCGATGTAACCGGGCCATCTATACCTAAGGCTTTCGGCATTAAAGAGAAAGCAAGCAGCAATGCCCTGGGCCTGTTGCCAGCCAAAAGCAAGGCCGGAATTGAGATCATGTCTATAAATATGCTGCTGAATGATGAAACCGACCCGGTAGTCTGGAGGGGGCCCATGCTGGCCGGGGCGGTAAAACAATTCTGGACCGATGTGATCTGGTATGATGTCGATTTTATGTTCATCGATATGCCCCCCGGTACCAGCGATGTGCCGCTCACAGTGTTTCAATCCATAGCAGTGGACGGCATTATAATCGTAACTTCACCCCAGGAGCTGGTCTCAATGATCGTATCCAAAGCAGTCAAGATGGCTGAAATGATGAAAATACCCATTATCGGTCTGGTGGAAAACATGTCATATTTCACCTGTCCCGATAATGGTAAGGATTATAAGATTTTCGGCGACAGCCATATCGACGAGATTGCCAGGCAGCATCATCTGAAAGTCCTGGCCAAGCTGCCCATTGATCCAGAGATTTCGGCAGCCTGCGACCAGGGCACGATTGAATTATATGATGCTAAATGGCTGGAAGCTGCGGCAAGAGAATTAGCGGAATTGGAGGGAAGAAAAATGCTAAAAATCGCGGTGGCGAGTGAAAATGGCAAGGTTACGGAGCACTTTGGGCACTGTGAGAGTTTTATGATTTTCGATACTGAGAACAACCAGATCATCGCTTCCGAAACCATCGCCAACCCCGGGCACCGGCCGGGATTTCTGCCCAACTTTCTGAATGACAGAGGGGTCAATGTAATTATCTCCGGGGGCATAGGCAGTGGAGCCATAGATATATTCAATGAAAAAGGGATACAAGTAATCGTAGGGGCTGGCGGTGACGCCAGAGCTGCGGTGACAGCGTATCTCCAAGGCGATTTGATTTCTACCGGATCGGTATGCCAGGAACACCAGCATCATGATGGATGCGGCCATTAACTCAATTATCCTGTAGCACAAAAGCTCTGTTGCCTGAGTGGTGTGCCGCTCGACGATGTGATCGAAGGCAAATCTGTAATTTACTTGATAATTCCAACTCATGTGGGTGGAGGAAAATACCTTTAACACAATATACGGTGAAGATGCGGAGGTTTTTAGATGATCTATGCTTTTAATGGCTACACCCCGGAGATAGGGGAAGGTACTTATGTAAGTGAAACTGCCATCGTTATAGGCAACGTTAAAATAGGCGATAGATGTTATATCGGGCATGGAGCCATATTGCGCGGTGATTATGGCCGGATTGAGATCGGATCGGAAACGGCGGTGGAGGAAGGGGTTATCATTCATGTGGCGCCGGATTTGATAAGCAGGGTCGGAAACCAGGTTACATTCGGTCATGGGGCCATAGTCCATTCCGAAGTTATTGGCGATTGGGCCGTTATCGGCATGGGTGCGGTAGTCAGTATCGGAGCCCGCATAGGTATTGGGGCCATCGTGGCCGAGGGAGCGGTTGTTAAGATGAATCAGATAATTCCGGATAAAGTGATGGTGGCCGGCAACCCGGCCAGGACCATACGGGAAATAAAAGAGAAAGATCTTAAACTATGGACCTGGGGCAAACAGCTCTATGTTGATCTGGCCGAAAAATACTTGCGGGTAGGAATGCAGAGGATTCATAATTAATCCCCCCGGATTAGAGTACAAATCCCAAAGGAAAACCGGCAAAGATATTCATACCTTTCCCGGTCAATAGAAATAGCTCTTAAGGAGATTCAATTGTTATTGACAGGTTTACCGATTTATTTGCGCACTAATTCGCGCGGATAATTAGTTAATACTACAGGTTCGGCAGTTCCCACTGCAACCGTGTCTTCGATGCGAATACCCCACGAACCGCAGTATAAGCCGCAGTTACCGACAGCAATAACGGTATTGGTCTGCAACGGATCCGGCGCTTTTTCCCCATGGAAGAAGGCATGACCGGGCGGCAGCGGAGCTTCTTCGAAATCGATGCCGGTACCGTGGATAGCCGGTCCAAAAATGTGGTCCTTATGACCGGCCGCTTTGTAAATATCGTGCATGGCGTTCTCCAGTTCGACCATACCGACACCATTACTGCACTTGGCGATGGCTGCCAGTAAGCCCTGCAGGTAGAGGTCATAGACCTCTTGTTGAATTGTGCTTGGTGTACCCGCACATACCATCCGGCAAAGATCAGCACTATAATTGTTGACTATGGGATGAATATCGATCATCACCAAATCACCTGATTCAATACGTCTGTTGCTAGGCAGGCCGTGGGCTATGTTGGTCCGTGGACCCGCCGCCACATAGCTGCGCCAAAAACCTTCCGCTCCGTGACGACGCATGGCGTATTCAGCTGCCCCAGCCACTTCACTTTCAGTAACCCCAGCCGCAACCGCATCGATGGCTGCCTGCATACCGATATCAGCCACCCGGGCTGCTTCCTTCATCAACTCGATCTCAGCTGCTTCTTTTACCAAACGCAATTGTGACAACAGATGAGTGGCATCTTTTGCCGCCACTTGCTCTGGCTTGGCGTGAGGGTGGGTGAGCATACCCTGCATTGACATGGTCAGAAAAGTGTTTTCAATACCCATGGAACCTTTGGAAATCCCGAATTCTTTAAAATAATGGGCGATAGAGTGAATCATGCCGACTTCATCTTCAAAACCGACTATCTTATCGAATGCTGCCGTTTTGGCTACATCCTCGATATCGGTGGAGGGAACCCCGAGCGCTACTTCACCTCTGGACGTTATCATAGCGTAAGAGCATAGCCGGCCGTCTCCAGTCAGGTAAAACATATTGGAAGGCTTGGTCAGCAATAAAACATCCAGATCATGTTTTGTCATAAGTTCGGCACATTTTTTCACCCTGGCAGAATGAATACTATCAGCCATAACAAGTCCTCCTTATCTCTCCGGTATGATGTATAAGCTGGGTTTGATTAATGGTATTATAGCATCAAAGCGAAACCGGAGGTATCACTGATGGAAACAAACCAGGCGACAGTAAAATCTGTGGATGAATACATTGCGAATTTTCCTGCTGATATTCAAGATATCCTGCAAAAGCTGAGAAAGGTGATAAAAGAGGCAGCACCTGGCGCCACAGAAAAGATAAGCTATCAAATGCCCGCCTATGATTTGTTCGGGAATCTGGTTTATTTTGCGGTCCACAAAAAGCATATCGGGTTTTATCCAACTCCCAGCGCAATCGAGGCATTTAAGAAGGAATTATCAGAATATAAAGGGTCTAAAGGCGCGGTACAGTTTCCTCTGGGCCAACCACTGCCTGATGAGCTTATCAAAAGGATAGTGAAGTTCAGAGTTGCTGAAAATGAGGGAAAAGCGGAAGGTAAATTGAAAAAGAAGTAGGCGTATGTGCCAGGGCATAAACCCCATATTAGGATCATCCAACTTAATCATTTGTTAAAATATCTTATCCAGACATACCTCTTCCTTTCTGGGCATGTGCTCGAGCTGCCCCCGGCAATCTTTTTCAATGATTTTGTCTCCTTCATAATTCTTGTATCCTTAATTAGTATTTCCCTGACCCTTAGGAGCATTCTTAAAACCATTTGACACCCCTTATAACATATGTTAAATATAACCTATGGTGTTCAGGAATTGTAAGGCTGAAACGGAGGATAACATGGCCATCAAATATGCCATCCTGGGCCTGTTAAGCTGGCAGCCCTTTACTGGATATGACTTGAAAAAGGTATTTATGGATTCTACAGTTTTTTATTGGTCAGGCAATAATAATCAGATCTATCGGACTCTGGTTCAGCTGCACAATGAAGGGTTGGTTACTAACGAGATCCACTATCAGAAGTCTCTCCCCGCTAAGAAGGTATATTCTATAACCGGGGAAGGGACCAAAGCACTGCAGGCCTGGGTATCTGCAAACCCGGAGCCGCCTGAGCTGCGCAATAAGTTCCTTATTCAATTGGCCTGGGCAGATCAGTTGAGTAATGAGGAGATCAACACCCTCTTGGAGCGGTATGAAGAGGAATTGAAGCTGCGGCTGCTCATGCATAAAGAAAAAGAGCGGCGGGGGAGGGCGGCCCCCAGGAGAACCCCCCGGGAAGAATATTTGTGGAACATGATATCCGAAAATATCAGCGCAAAATTTGAAAGCGAATTGAATTGGGTAGGACAGTTAAAGCACGATTTGAGTAATTGGAAAGATTGAAGGAGAGATTGATGTGGACTATCGAGTAAATCATGAGGGTGAAAGAAAGTTTATCGAGGTTATCCCGGGCAGTGATGGTGTGGAGGATGCCCAGGATGCGTTGGAGTTAGTGGTTATATGTCACGAAAATGATACCAATCTGGTCATGTTATATGAGGATAATCTGAGCCCGGACTTCTTTCACCTCAAGAGCGGTGTAGCCGGGGACATTCTTCAGAAGCTGGTGAATTATCACATTAAAACCGCGCTGGTGATGGATACAGACCGGATAGGGGAAGGCCGGTTCAAAGAGATGATGCTCGAGGCCAACCAAGGCAGTCATTTCCGGGTGTTTGATAATAAAATGCATGCTGCGGCCTGGCTGGCAAGACCGCAGCCACAACAGTGATGGACGTAAAATTGGAGATACTTGTAATTCCCCATGGCGCGGCATCAGCCATGCCGCCCGAGAGTGACTGTCGCTACAATTGGTGTCATCTTCGGCACAACCGGCATAGGACCCGGACTTTTAAAACGTGCCAAACCGCAACAGACAACTGCCAAGGAGCAGATTCTCTGCTCCTTCATTAATCAAGATCCGGTTATTTCTGTTTTAGCTTTTCGATCTCTTCTTCTACTTCTTCAGCGCCTTCCTTATAAAATGCCTCTTCGTCGGGAGCGAGTTCCTTCAATAATCGCAGGAATTCTCCGGCATGTATCCGCTCCTCGTCGGCGATGTCTTTCAATACAGCGATAGCCAGCTGATTATCAGTTGACTCGGCCAGCTGCATATAGAGTTGAATGGCCTCATATTCAGCGGCTACCATAAAACGAATAGCCCTTATCAACTCGGCTTCAGTCAGCTTGCGATCCCTGGCGTTACCCGAAAACGAGTTTCCGAAATCCGGCATAATAATCACTCCAATTCATTTAGTACTGTTTTTAAAACCGCTACCTAAGGCACTGGCTATACTAAAAAAGCCTGCTTGTCAGGTTTGGAACCAAGGGAGTTATGACTTCAGGTTATGTTTATTATATCCCAGACGATCCTTATAATTATAAATAATCAAAAATAATGAATTTCATTTAGTGATATTAATAATCTCAGCTTTTTAATATTAGATCATCGGTTTGGATACGATTAATAATGACAGGGGAATATTATGCGCATTTGCTCAATACGGAGTAACCATGGTCGTGTACAGGGCCTTAGCGATCTTCGGGATTATGACGAGAATAACGGGCTGTTTTAGAGGTTGAATCCAAATATCGGGAAATCCGCTGAGCAAGAAGCGTTGTTTTTATCGTATAAACAAGCGTTTATAAAAGAGACTAAAATAATGTAGAATAATGTAAAAATAAGATACAGAGAGATAAGCATAAGTTTAGAGCTTCATATATATCACATAAGATCCATTACTGCCGTTTTTTCATGGATTAGTCCGTTTTCACTTGTCGAAGAACATTTTCAATGCGACCAGAAACAGGGCTACGGCAAAAATCTTTTGCAGAATGTGGTTAGGCAATCCCACCGCTATTTTGCCTCCCAGCAGACCACCTATGAAAAATCCGATGACGATTAGACCTGCAATTCTCAGATCAACCAACCCCCGGGTGTAATATGTCCAGGCTGCCAATAGTCCTACCGGGGGTATCATTAGCGCCAGGGTGGTGCCCTGCGCTTGTTGCTGAGTCAATCCGAATATAAGTACCAGGGCCGGCACAATGATAATACCTCCGCCAATCCCGATGAGGCCGCTTAAAATGCCGGCCAATAATCCTAAAATTATGTAGGGCAGAATGTCGGGCATCCATTTCTCACTCCTTTGAAACTGCTTATTGCCCCGGTCGTGCAGATGACCATAGATTCTATTTGACTGTACAATAGGAAAGCCTGTGGCGCAACATCAATTGGCCTCCGGATCGATGTTGTCCTTTTTGAGCCTAACAAATGTAATGCGCTCACCCTGAAATGGTTGGCCCTGGCCGGATGAAAAGCTTCCCACGAGGTTATATTGTCCCAAGACATCAATAAAGACTCAGCATGAATTTATTCAATTGATTATGTCTGACAGGCCGGGAGCTTCATCGATAACAAGGCTATAACTCTTGACAAGCGCCAAAGATCTCCGGCTTAAGCGGATAGGCCAGGGAGCGGACTTAAACGGCACTACAATAGCTGCGGAATCAAGGCAACACCTTGTTGAATTTAGGCCTTGTTCACGAGGCCTCCATTGCATCCAGTATTCTTAAGGCCCAACCCCACCCACAAAGCATTTAGCGTGCTATAATTGATGCAAATATACCTGACTCACAGGTAAATATAATGAAGTTGGAGCAATGCAGTTCCTTGATCCCCCAGGGATTTTTGAATTGGATTGCTTTTTCTGCTTAGAAAGGAGAATGGCTATGAATTGGGGATTTGATCGTGCCTCTACTGGCATATCGGGCTTGGATATGATTCTTGACGGACTGCGCTGGGGAGATAACGTGGTATGGCAGGTTGAGGATATAAAAGAGTATCAGAATATGGTGATTCCTTTGGTGGAAGCAGCCAAAGCCAAAAATATAACCGTGGTATATCTGCGTTTTGGCCAGCATGCTCCGCTGCTCCCCTCTGACCCCAAAATCAAAGAGTATCAGCTGGATGCCAATATGGGGTTCGAGTCCTTTTCGAGCCGGGTACACACTATAGCCACTCAAGAAGGCGAAAGGGTTTATTATGTATTTGACAGTCTTACCGATCTGCTCTCCGCCTGGGTCACAGATCTTATGATAGGCAATTTTTTCAGGGTGACCTGTCCATATCTATTCAAATTAAACACCATCGCCTATTTCGCGCTGATCAAGAACCGCAACTCTTATGCCACCATTGCCCGTATACGGGAGACCACGCAGCTTTTGCTGGATATCTTCCGCTTTGAGGACCATATTTACATCCATCCACTCAAGGTTTGGAACCGCTACTCACCAACCATGTTCTTACCGCATATCTCTCAGGGCAATAGCTTTGTGCCGATTACCAGCAGCGCTGAGACTGCCCAGTATCTTTCGCGCTTCCAATTGCAGGGACCCGGCAACGTAGAACGCAAGATCGATTACTGGGATCGGATTTTCCTCAATGTGCAAAACCTGTTGGAGGAAAAAAACCGGACAGCGGCCGATTATTGCGAAAAGGAAAAAGCCATGGTGGAGAAGCTATGCCGCATGCTCTTGGGCCGGGATGAGCGCATCTTGAGCCTTGCCCGCAGGTATTTTTCTCTGGAGGATTTCCTGGAGATGCGCAATCGTCTGGTGGGTTCCGGTTTTATCGGCGGTAAAGCCGTAGGAATGCTTTTGGCCAGCAAGATATTGGAAAAGGATTCGGACATCGACTGGTCCAACTATTTGGAGCCTCATGATTCATTCTATATCGGATCGGACGTTTACTATACTTACCTGGTAGAAAACAATTGCTGGGAGCTTCGCCAGCAGCAAAGATTACCGGAAAATTATTTCACCCTGGCCGAACCCTTGAAAGATCGAATTATCAACGGCACTATGCCTGAAGTCGTTAATGATCAGTTTAAGCAGCTGCTCGACTATTTTGGCCAATCGCCTATCATTGTACGCTCCAGCAGCCTGCTGGAAGACGGCTTCGGCAACGCTTTCGCCGGCAAATATGAGAGCGTGTTCTGCGTCAATCAAGGCAATCCTCAGGAACGCTATCTTAATTTTGAGAAGGCCGTGAAATCTATATACGCCAGCACCATGAACCAGGATGCCTTAGCCTATCGACTACTGCGGGGCATGGCCGACAGTGATGAGCAGATGGCTCTGCTGGTGCAGCGGGTGTCGGGCTCACTGCGGTCGCACTATTTCTTTCCCGACCTGGCCGGGGTGGCTATGTCTCATAACTCTTATACCTGGCGGGAAGATATGGACCCGCAGGCCGGCATGGTACGCCTGGTGCTCGGATTAGGGACTCGGGCGGTAGACAGAGTCGATGACGATTATCCCCGTATTCTGGCTTTAGATAAGCCCATCCTGCGCCCCGATTCTAATCCGGCAGATACCAGTCACTATTCGCAGCGCAAAGCCGACGTGCTTGATATACAAAACAACGTTCTCACCACCATTGATCTCTCGCAGATAGTGAAGATGAAATCAGAATTGCCCTGGTGGAAGACGGTGGCCACTCCTGACCATGATATAATATACCGCTTCAGGCAGATGGGCAGAATTGCTCCCGAAGCATGGATACTCTCTTTTGAAGGTTTTCTCAAAGGGGCTTTCCCCCAATTGATGCGCACCCTGCTGCAAACCCTGGAGGGAGCCTATTCTAATCCGGTTGATACAGAATTCACGGTTAATTTCGACAGGAAAGGGGGATTCCGCATCAGCCTTTTGCAGTGCCGCCCCCTGCAAACCATCAAGAATCAGGACGACCGCCTATTGAACCTCGACTACAAGGCAGAAGACCTCTTATTCGCCACCCGCGGCAATACCATGGGACCCGGCCAGCAGCAGAAGCTGGAACGAATATTATATGTAAAACCGGACGCCTATCACCGCCTCAGCGTCAACGATAAATATCAGGCCGCCCGCCTGGTGGGGCGCTTGAATCGCTTGTTCAAAGAGCGCGACGACAGTTCCTACCTGCTCATCGGTCCCGGGCGTTGGGGAACCACCACCCCTTCGCTGGGAATCCCGGTAACTTTCGCGGAAATCTGCAATGCCGTGGTTCTGGTTGAAGTGGCTCAGGATGAAGGGGGATTTATGCCCGATCTTTCCTTCGGCACTCATTTCTTCCAGGACCTGGTAGAGACCGGAATATTTTATGTCGCGCTTTTCCCGGGGAAGGAAAATACTATTTTCAACCCCGCTCAACTTGATCCGGGCTACAATATATTGGCCCATTATTTGCCCGACCCGGGCAGATGGGAACAGGTTATTCAGGTCTTTGAGCTGGCAGCAATGGGTAAAGAATTATGGCTTCAAGCTGATATAAAAAACCTGCAAACGCTGTGTTTTTTCCGCCCAGCGACACCCGGGCAAGTTTGACCCCGGATTCTGTTGTGAAAAGGTCGTTAAGCTGTATGAAAAGTCCCGAAATTACGATTTAATTTTCTAAAGTGGAGAGGAACGAGTTATTCCGGTCAACAGGCTAGCCTCCGCCCCAAATAAAAGCCGAAAATCGGCTGTAAGTGGGTCGGCTGAAAACCCACAGAATAGTTTTCACGCCGTCTGTCGTCTTTTTGACGGCCTTTGGTAGTCTCTAGGAGAATGCGGATATTAACGGCCTGACTGAGGGACAATAGGAAAAACACAGGGAGTTATTTGATGAAGATTAATCGCTCACCCACCATAGCTATGCTATGGTCGTTATGTCTTCCGGGTTTTGGGCAGTTTTACAACCGGGATTATATTATTGGCTTGGTTCTGGTCACCCTGGAATTAATGATAAATGTTAAGGCTAATCTAAACCTTGCCATCTTGTACTCCTTCAGAGGCCAAATTGCTTTGGCCATTCAGACCGTGGACTATCAATGGCTGCTTTTTTATCCCTGCATTTATTCATATTCGATGTGGCAAGCTTATAATCAGGCTTTAGAAACCAACCGGTTTGACGGGGAGAACGAGAAAGACCGTTTCCAGTTGCGTTATAATAGTCATTTTATCGGAGCAGCCATGGGCGGAACCCTGGGGATCATATATTTAGATCAAATTGGACCGGTATTTGGAGGATTTCTGGGTTTGGCAATAGGAGTTGCGATTGGATCCTGGTTGAAAAGATTGTAATTTAATAAATGATTTTCTGCATGGATTCAAGGCAGCGGTAAAATATTGAGGTTTGTATTCAATCAGGGCGGGATACGTTATTAACCGAGGACAAAGGAGGAAGCCATAGGAATAGTGCTTCCTCCTTTATGCTGTTGGCGAAGCTTATCACCCCAGCTCTGACGTACTGATATCTCGGCCTGATCCCCCGGCATTTTAACCCCGGATGAGTTAAAATAATATAAGACGGCAGCAATATTAGGGAAAATATCCTTAATTCAGCAACTTGTTGTAAATGCCCAAAATATAGCATAATGAATACAAGCGAATTAGTTGATGGCCCAATCACACCATAATTGGAGTTGAGCGTATGGAAAAAATATTGGTAGTGGATGACGAAGAAGCCCTGGTGCGGCTGATTACATACAACTTGAACAAAGCCGGCTTTGAAACCGTTGCGGCCTTTGACGGCGACCAGGCCTGGCACCTTATCAACACGGAGCAGCCTGACCTCATCATTCTCGATTTAATGCTGCCCGGCAAAGACGGGCTGGAAATCTGCCGGGAAATACGCCGGGCCAACCTGCAGACACCCATAATCATGCTCACTGCCCGGGATGATGAAATTGATCGGGTTCTGGGTCTGGAAATGGGGGCCGATGATTATGTGACCAAACCCTTTAGTGTGCGGGAATTGACCGCCCGGGTCAAGGCGGTCTTACGCAGGAGAGGGGGCAGGGCTGAGGCCGAAGCAACTCCGGCCAGCATCACCATCGGCAGCTTTGAGATCAGACCCGAACAATATGAGATTTACCACCACGGACAGCGTCTGATTTTGACGCTTAAAGAGTACGAGCTGCTTTCGCTTTTTCTCAAGAACCGGGGGCGGGTTATGAAACGGGAATACCTTCTTCAAGTGCTGTGGGATTCTCCGGCCGGAGTATCATCCCGGGTTCTGGATGTTCAGGTCAGCAAGCTGCGCGACAAAATAGAAACAGACAGCAACCAGCCTAAATTTATTAAAACCGTGCGCGGAGTTGGCTATAAATTTGAGGAAAACGACGATGAATAAGAGCTATCACCGCAAGCTGTTCGCGGCTTTCCTCGCCACCATTCTAGTATTGCTGGTCTTGCTTTCCGGACTTGGTTACTTTCAATTCACAACCTATTATCTGCACAACCTCGAATCCAGGCTGGCCAAAGAGGCTTATCTGACGGCCGATATGGCCAGATACCGGACTCAGGCGGACGGCGTAAAACGCAGCTATCAGGATATATGTCTGACTGCTGCCAGGGATGCCCTGACCCGGGTCACTATCATTGATTCCCAGGGGATCGTCCTGGGTGATTCAGAGGTATCTCCAGGCCAACTTGACAACCACAGCAGCCGCCCCGAAGTCTATGCCGCCCTGCATGGGGAAACCGGGGTAGAAATTCGCTACAGCGACACCCTGGACATGAATATGCTCTATGTCGCGGTGCCTTTTTCCGATGGTGAAAACAGCGGCGCTGTACGCATGGCGATGCCCCTGGCTGATCTGCAGGATATCTACAAAAACGCCCTGCTAGGAATATTGGGGATCGGATTGGGCTGTGGAATACTGGCATTGATATTGAGTTTTTTAGTCATCCCGTATTTTTCCCGGCCTATCCTGGAGATTGCTGCGGCTGTCCAGGACATGGCGGGGGGCAATTATTCACGCCGCATATCTGTACACAGCGATGATGAACTGGGGGTACTGGCCCATGCTTTCAATAACATGGGCCAGCATATTGAACAAAACCTGCATCAAATTTCGGAAGTTAAAAATCGCCTGGAAGCGATTTTAAGCAATACGGTTAACGGCATTATGCTTATCGGTCATGACGGGCGCTTGATTTATGCCAATCCTGCTGCTGTTGCGCTGTTGGGATTGGGAGAGGATTTTATAGGCCGTAACTATACTGAGTCCATCGCCGCCTATGAACTGCTCTGCATGATAGACGAAGCCAAAGTAAGCCTTCAGTCGATTAAGCGCAGTATTGTGCTGCACACCAGAGGGGGAAACATAGCTGAAGCCAATGTGGTGCCAATAATAAATAATGGCGTATCCAGTCAGGACATACTGTTAGTGTTGAATGACATCACTGAAATGAAGCGTCTGGAACAGGTGCGCAAAGATTTTGTGGCCAATGTATCTCACGAGTTGAAGACCCCGGTTTCGGCCATCAGCGGTTTTGCAGAGACTCTATTGGATGAGGGCATTTCAGACCAGTTCAATGCGGTTGAGTTTACTCGCATTATTTATGATGAAGCCCAGCGTTTAACCCATTTAATCAATAGCTTATTGACTTTGTCCAAATTAGAGTCGGAACCGGTCAGCCTGAATATGCAAATAATAGACCTCAACAGTTTGATGGCGACAACGGCGGCCAGGATGAATAATCTGGCCGGACTAAAAAACATAACGATCAATTATTATGATCGCGGAGAGGCGGCTAATCTAAAAAGTGACCCGGAGCTTATCGAACAGATTATGATCAACCTGCTGGACAATGCCATTAAATACAGCTCCGAGGGGAACATTATCGAATTAATCCTGGAGGAATCTGCTGACAGAGTCATTATCAAGGTTAAAGATCATGGTACCGGCATTCCCGCAGCAGAGCTCCCCCGTATTTTCGAACGGTTCTACCGGGTCGATAAGGCCCGTTCCCGGAAAACCGGAGGATCCGGGCTGGGATTGGCGATCGTCAAGCATTTGGTGGAAAACCTCCATGGTCAGATAGCGGTAGAGAGCACCATAGGCACAGGCACCGTCTTTTCGGTAACCTTATTCAAGCAGTAACTTCTACAAAAAACATTTTCTGGTGCCGTTTACACAATCTTTACATAAGAATTACCCTGGCGAGATGTAAGGTCCGATTATCCTTTACAATGATCGTTTATCCTATTAATGATAAAAGTAAGGCATTATAAAAGGAGGAACGTATTCATGAGATTATCGAGAGTAAAGAAAGTCGGCACTGTATTTTTTGCGGGATTATTAATGTTTGGCGCTTTGGCAACTGCCGGATGCGGAAAGCAAGAAGCTTCTGCCCCCCCCCAGCAGCCGACTCCTGCCCTTAGCGGCACCTTGACAGTGGCTGGTTCTACTTCGGTTCAACCTTTCAGCGATTTGCTTGCCGAAGAATTTATGGCTGCCAATAAAGAGGTACAGATCAACGTACAGGGAGGCGGCTCCAGTGTGGGCATTGAATCTGCGGTCTCAGGAGCTGCGGGTATAGGCGCGGTTTCCCGGTCGGTAACCAGTGAAGAAAAGGCCAAAGGCCTGGTGGACACTATCATTGCCCTGGACGGCATCGCCATAGTGGTACACCCCAGCAATGCCATTTCTTCAATAAGCACCGCTGACGTAATGAACATCTACCTGGGCAATATCAAGAACTGGAAGCAGCTGGGCGGCCTTGACGCACCCATCACCGTAGTCACCAGAGAAGATGGTTCGGGAACCAGGGAGGCCTTCACTAGCCTGGTTATGAACAAAAAAGACATAATCAGCACCGCCATCGTGCAGAATTCCACCGGAGCGGTTAGAACCACTGTGGCCGGCGACAAGAATGCCATCGGTTATGTATCGTTGTCCAGCCTCAACCAGGAAGTCAAAGCTCTGCAGGTGGACGAAATTGCAGCCAACGAAACCAATGTGAAGAATGGCACCTATAAACTGCAAAGGCCTTTCATCTATGTGACCAAAGGCGAACCCAGCGGATTGGCCAAGGCCTTTATCGACTACGTTCTAAGCCCGCAGGGACAACAATTGATAGTTGAAGAAGGCGCCATCACTGTAAGCAAATAAGATGAGTAGACCTATCATCTCCTCATCAAGCGAATTACCCATTAAATCCGGCGGCAGCCCAGCCGCCGGTAAGCTTATAGGAGGAGCTATGAACAGGCTATACGGAGGCGCAGAAGCCCGCTACAATGAGATATTTATCGAGAAAGCCCTGTTCGTGAGCGCCGCCCTCTTTATTATCATAATCGCCATTATAACCCTGTTTATATTTAGCAAAGGACTGCCGGTCTTTTTGAAGGTAGGGTGGGCAGATTTTTTGTTTAATACCGATTGGCGTCCCACCAAAGGTATATTTGGAATTGGGGCAATGGTGGTGGGTTCTTTGGCCGTGACTCTGTCCGCCATGATATGGTCGGTTCCCCTGGGGTTGGCCACGGCGGTTTTCATGGCCGAAATCGCACCCCGCCACATAGGCCAGCTGCTAGGCAGTCTGGTGGAACTATTGGCCGGAATACCCTCAGTTGTCTATGGCTTCGTAGGGCTCTTGGTGGTAGTGCCCTTTATTCGTGAACATATGGGCGGAAACGGCATGAGCGTTTTAGCCGGTGCTATCGTGTTGGGGATTATGATTCTGCCCACAGTGGTAAACATCTCCCGGGATGCTATACAGGCGGTTCCCCGTGAATATACCGAAGGTTCGCTGGCATTGGGAGCTTCTCATTATCAAACCATAGCCAAGGTTATTATTCCGGCGGCTCGTTCAGGGATCATTACCGCTGTTGTGCTGGGTATGGGACGGGCTATAGGCGAAACCATGGCGGTGGTGATGGTAACAGGCAATTCAAGTATTGTGCCGGCCAGCATCCTGGCTCCGGTGAGAACCATGACCAGCAATATAGTATTGGAGATGGGCTATGCCAGCGGTGATCATCAAGCTGCACTTTTTTCAACCGGGATGGTATTGTTTATTTTTATCGTGGTCTTGAACCTAATTGTCAACCGGGTGGCTAAGGCAGGTGACATCAATGGCAAGAAATAGATGGCAGGATCGCATCATCACCGCGGCCTTCTGGTCAGCAGGGATAATAATAGTAGCGATATTGGCCGGTATCATCGGCTACGTGGCGTTCAAAGGCATCTCCAGTATCAGCCTGGATTTCATCCTGGAGCC
>DHBS01000003.1:38803-39003 GCA_002398825.1 Syntrophomonas sp. UBA4922
AGGAGCCTCCCCGCAGGGCGGGCCGGGCGGGGGGAATATCCACCACCATCGTCAGCACAGTCTACCTGACGGCATTGTCTTTGTTGCTTGCGGTGCCGGTAGGAGTAGGAAGCTCCATTTATTTGCAGGAATATACCCCCAACCATAGTAAATTTGCCCGCCTGGTGAACCTGACCGCGGAGACTCTGTCCGGTATTATC
>DHBS01000003.1:39180-42091 GCA_002398825.1 Syntrophomonas sp. UBA4922
TATAGTATTCGGCTTATTTGGGTTTGTATTTTTTGTTATATTCCTGGATTTGGGCTGGTCCATACTATCGGGCAGCCTGACCCTGGCTATAATGATCCTGCCCACCATCACCCGCACCGCTCAAGAAGCCATACTGGCGGTAGCTCAGGAATACCGGGAGAACAGTCTGGCTCTGGGGGCGACCCGTTGGCAGACGGTGAGCAGAGTTATACTGCCTGCGGCGATGCCGGGCATCGTAACCGGTATCATCTTATCCATCGGCAGAGCGGTGGGTGAAACCGCAGCCATCATTCTCACCGCCGGCAGTTCTCTGGGGATGCCATTAGCTCCTACAGATCCGGCCAGAACCATGTCGGTTCATTTATATATAATGGCCATGGAGGGGATTTCAACCGAAAGGGCCTTTGGCACCGCTTTATTACTGGTAATTTTAATAATAATAATAAACTTTCTGGCCAATCTCAGCCTGAAGAGATTCAGCCAGGCGGTGCGCTAAACAGGGAGGAATATGATGGATGCCCAACTTAAAATGAGAAGTGAGAACCTGAATGTGTTCTATCAAGATTATCAGGCCCTCCACGGAATTAATATGAATATCGAGGCCAACCGGGTCACCGCCCTTATCGGCCCCAGCGGCTGCGGAAAATCCACTTTTCTGCGCACCCTGAATCGATTGAACGATCTCCTGGAAGGAACTACTATCGGCGGTCAGGTTTACTTAGACGAAATTCCTATATATGATAAAGACGTCGATGTGGTAGGTTTGAGAAAACGGGTCGGGATGGTTTTCCAAAAACCCTCGGTTTTTCCTATGTCAGTATATGAGAATGTAGCCTATGGCCCCAGGATACATGGCGTCAAGAACCGGAGTCAGCTGGATGAGATCGTGGAAAAAAGCCTGCGGGCCGCCAACCTATGGGATGAAATGGGGAGTCGGCTTAATTCGCCGGCAGCGCGAATGTCGGGAGGCCAGCAACAGCGTCTGGTGATTGCCCGGGTGCTGGCGGTCGACCCCGAAGTTATCCTGATGGATGAGCCGGCCTCGGCTCTGGATCCCATTTCTACCGCCAAACTTGAAGAACTGATCGCAGAACTCAAGAATAACTATACCATTGTAATCGTGACCCACAATATGCAGCAAGCGGCGCGGGTGTCTGATTATACCGGTTTTTTCTTGAATGGCTCTTTAATAGAATTCAATCGTACCAGGGAATTGTTTGTCAATCCGGTTAATAAAAAGACAGAAGACTATATTACCGGCCGATTCGGTTAAATTTCATGCTTTGATTATGAAGGAGGAATATTCAGTATGTCCGTCGACTCATTGGAATATCAGCTGCAGGTACTGAAAGAAGACATACTCAAAATGGGCATTCTGTTGCAAGAACAGATCTTATTGGCCAACCGTGCCCTGACTGAGAAAAACCTGGAATTAGCCCAGCAAGTTATCATTCGTGACGATATGATTGATCAGATGGAGCTGGAAATCGAAAAAAAGTGCCTCTGCCTGATCGCATTGAAACAACCCATGGCCAAGGATCTGCGCTTCATCGGCACAGCTTTACGCATTATCGTGGACCTCGAACGCATGGGGGATCATGCTGAGGATATCGCAAAAATCGCCATTAAACTATACGAAGAGCCCTACATGAAACCGTTGATAGATATACCCCGGATGGCACAGATCGCGCAGGATATGGTTATCATCGCTATGAAGGCCTTCATTAATGGGGATTCGTCGCTGGCCATGAGCCTGGTGGATATGGAAAAGCAGGTGGAGTATTTGTATAACGAGGTATTCACTGAACTACTTTCATATATGATGCGTGATCAAGGCCATGTCCCCCAGGCCACCTCCTTGCTGCTTACGGCCGGCCACCTGGAGAGGATTGCAGACCATGCCACCAACGTGGGGGAGATGGTCATATATATGGTTGAAGGCCGGAGGGTGGATATCAATGTCATAGCCCGTTCATGATATTATTGCGGCCATGGCCGCCTAAATCAACGCCAAGGAGAACATTTATGACGGAGATTCCAATTAAAAAGAAAGTACTCTTTATCTGCCAGCAGAACTCGGGACGGTCGCAATTAGCCGAGGCTCTTATGAGTATGCTTTACGGAGACAGGTTCGAAGCTTATAGCGCCGGAGTTGAGCCTTCCCGGGTCAATCCCTTCGCACTCCAGGTATTGGCACAAAAGGGAGTGGATACCTCCGCGCTGCGGGCCAAGAGTATAGAGGAATTCAAGGATGTAGAGTTCGACTATGTGGTAACCGTTTGTGACCGGGCTAAGGAGAACTGCCCCTTTTTCCCGGGCTGGCATATTATACATCACAGTTTCTCCAGCGCTTTGAGCGAGGGCAGCGAGCAGGCGATATTAGACTCATTCGCCCGGGTCAGGGATGAAATAGCAGACTGGTTGACAGTGCAATTTGGCGCACAAACCAATTGAAACAGGCATAATTCAGGATATAGGCCCGGCGAGATCAGGACCAAATGCGATGAGCAAACCTGAACAGCCACTGCGGGTTGCGCACTTTTATGACCTCTTTCATAAGTCCTCCATTATATATAAGTGACGGTCAGTATATTATCTCCACTGACCGTCATTTGTTCTTTATTTCAATTGAAGCGCTTTATTTCCCTGCAGGCTTGCCAAAGAAACGCTGCAGCAGACGTTGCAGAACTGACACCTTTGGGGTGGGCTCCTGGGGCTGAACCGCTTCTGCAACCGGTTTTACAGATCCTTCAATCCTGGGGGACTGGTTGGGAACCGGTACAGCGGCCACCTTTTCAGGTTTAACCTCCTTAGGAGTTTGAATTTTTCCGGCACTCCGGGGCGGTCTATGCTCATGGTTTACTGAACCAGGCTGTTCATGGCGATCCTGGTTATGGCGGGCTGGCCTTTT
>DHBS01000003.1:42322-75016 GCA_002398825.1 Syntrophomonas sp. UBA4922
TTGGCCTGTTTCCATTTCTCAGCCTCAGCCCGCTGTTCACGCAAATCAGACTCGGATGGCAACTCCGCTTCAGGGATCATCACCCCGATATGCTCTTCTATCTCATAAAGAGTCATGATATCGTCACCTGTAACCAGGGAGATGGCCCGCCCGGATTGCCCCGCCCTCCCGGTGCGTCCGACGCGGTGCACATAGCTGTCTTTCTCATTGGGAACATCATAATTGATCACCAGGGATAAGTCATCCACATGAATACCTCGTGCGGCAACATCCGTAGCCACCAGTAAAGGGAAGCCTCCCCGCTTAAAATTATCTATGGTCTTCATGCGCCGCGTTTGGGGAATGTCTCCGTGCAAGGCCATGGAGGTATAGCCCTTTCGAGCCAGGAATCTTTGCACCTGGTCAACTTTGGCCCGGGTATTGCAGAATATCATACAGCTTTCGGGCCGTTCCATCAGAAGAATACGGTTCAATTGCGTGTTTTTTTCATTGTGATTGACCCGGTAATATAATTGTTCGGTGGTTTCCACGGTGCTGATCGGCGACTCGATCTCGATGGTAACCGGATTTTTCATAAAATTATGGCAGATATTGCGGACCTCGGGGGGAATGGTAGCCGAAAACAAAAAAGTCACCCGGTCTTTAGGGAGGGTTTTAATGATTCTCACTACCTGATCCAGAAATCCCATGTCCAGCATACGATCCGCTTCATCCAGAACCAAAAAGCGAATTTTTTTCGTGACCAGATTTCCCTGGCCAATATGATCATAAATCCGGCCCGGTGTTCCAGCAACAATAGAAACCCCCTTATTCAGGGCCTCAATTTCGATTTGCATACTGTGCTGTCCGTAAATGGCCGTGGTCTTGTGCTTAAGGTGCCTGGACATCATTTTGAGATCACTGTCCACCTGTACGGCCAGTTCCCGGGTAGGCGTAAGAATCAGGCCTTGGGGTTCATCCGCCCGGGGGTCGATCATCTGCAGCATGGTGACACCGAAAACCGCAGTTTTGCCGCTGCCGGTTTTAGATTTGACGATCAGATCTTCCTTGTTCAAACCATGTGGAATGGCTTTGCTCTGCACTTCTGTTGGTTCCTTAAAGCCCATATCGTCAAGGGCTTTCAAAATAGGAGACGAGATACCTAGATTCGAAAAGCTTCTATTCATCATCAATACTTCTTTCATTACGATAAACGATCGGGAAACACTCTCCGTCCCATTTACAAAATATTAAAATTACTGCACCTGCAATAAACCTGGGCCCGGTGGGAATGGTTCGCCGCAGCCGGGTTTGGTCTGGTCATCCGGATAAGATCCGTGGATTGCCATAATTACAATGGTCTTGAAAGACACAGTAAGCCACCTTATCTATAGTGCCATATGGTTGAGCGCCAGTCAATAAGCAGGTGTACAGATAAGCCGTACCCCGGGTAATCTTCTATCATAAAACTCCAAGGACTCGATGCATCCTTATTTCAGAATCCGCGCAATCATCGGCGAGCCTTTAAAAATCTTGAAACTATGCCACAGCCGGAGAATATATCAAACCTGGTTAAAGAGATGATCGCACAGGCGGACTGGTTATACCCCGGCTTGTCAAACATGATTTAGTTCTTTAGTCCTATATTATTTATAAAATAATAGTATCCTTAACTTATATGCCTTTAAGTCCTAATATGTTAAAATATTGGCAGCAAAATTCTCGATGCAGTTGAAGCAGGCCGGGATGATGACAGTCGATGCCGCTGCCTTCAAGAAGAAGATTTTAATCAATTAAGAGCTAATGTTGACCTCAAAGCGAAATGAATAAGATTTGTGACGATAATAGCACACCTTCCGAAAGGATGGGCCGCAAAGTCCTGGGTCTAAAGCGATTGGCCAAGATTGCCAGACTGCCGAATCATAGATGATATGTAAACAAGCGTCTATGCTTCAACAGATGCTTGTTTTTTATTTCCATAAAGACATGATCAAAAAATATTTTTTAAAAGAGAATACGCCAAATCATTCCTTTTATTGTAGCTTAGGCATGAGATGGAACAAGACACGGCCGGCTGCCATGCTTGGCCGCAAAAATATAGTAGCAAAGGAGAAAAATATTTTGCAGGATTTGAAGAAGCTTTTAATGGGATCTGCATTAACCCTTACCCTGATTATTTCGGGGACTGCACCTGCCTTTGCATATCCCGCCGGGAATGAATACCCTTTGGCAGGCAATCACAGCGGCGGCATCCCTCCGGCTTTTAGCAATAATGACAGGATTATCAATGTCTATGCCATGGTCAATCCGAATCGCGTCAGCGATCATGGAGCGCAACCATTTTCGACTCTCAAGGGTAAAACCCGGGTAAAGAAATATGACCGAAATATCAAAATTGAAAATTTCCAATCCGATATCAATGAAGATAAGACGAATGTGTATGTCTGGGGCGAAGAAAGAACTGTTAACAAATCGCTATTTAACAATATGGGCGGCAGTAGAGGATATCATAGAGACTCAAGACAGGAATCATCGATAGATCCTCTGCGGGAACCGGGGTCTAATGAAGCAAAATATACGCTGGTCTTTGGCTCAACAGACAAGCAGGTGTATCAAAGCGCTGCGGAAGCGCAAGCCAACATGGTCACTATTTCAATCGATGTATGGCAGCTACGCGCAAATGGAGAAAAATATCCTGCCAAGCTTAACTTGACAGTCAATAAGGCTATAGCGGATCTGTTCCAATCAGTATTCAAGGAAATATTTGAAGGGCAGGAGAAGTTCCCCATATATAGCGTTCAAGGGTATGCCTGGCGTTCAGGCAACACTTCGGAGCACAATTGGGGTCTGGCGGTTGACATCAATCCGAACGAAAATTATATGATAAACAGCAGCGGAACGATTGTAGCCGGCTCTTTCTGGGCTCCGGCGAACAGTCCTCATTCCATACCGGAGAACGGCGATGTGGTGACAGCATTTAATAAGTATGGCTTTACGTGGGGCGGCAACGCCTGGAAATCGTCAAACGATTATATGCATTTTTCTTACCTGGGAAGGTAGAGGCAGATTTAGACGTTTAATAACTTTTTATAAAAGAGTGGGGGAAATTTGTTTTGCCAAACTGGAAGTTATCACGCTATACGGTAATATTCCGAACTGAATCCGGCGACGCTATTTTCCATAATAGTTTTATGGGTGCTCTGGCGCTGGTTCCCTCTACGGATTTTGCAAAAATTGAATCGCGGCTGAATCGGGAGATTTTTTCTCATGATCTGCAGAATAATACCCTCCATGAGCTTTGCCAAAATCTTTTTTTCTTTCCTACCGGCATTGATGAGAAAAATTATGTCACAGATATACTGCATAAGGAGAATAAATCCGGCCATTTTGATATCATCATCCTTCCTCACGAAAATTGTAATTTCAGATGTGTGTATTGTTACGAAACGCACCGGCGCGGGCGGATGGAACCCGCTGTTGTGGAAGGTCTCAAACGATTTGTTGAAAAGAAGGCTGCCGAATGTAAAAGTCTTAGTATTCGCTGGTTTGGCGGTGAGCCCTTGCTGGCTGCCGATATTATTGATGACCTGTCGTCTTCCTTTTTGGCCAGCTGCGCCAAATCAGGGGTATCATATCATAGCCACATGACTACCAACGCCTACCTGCTGACTCCCACGGTTTTTGAACAGCTGATTAAAAACCGGATCAAAGATTTTCAAATTACATTGGACGGTCCCGAGGCGTGCCATGATACCACCCGTATTTTGGCAGGCGGAGGCAAGACCTTTCAAACCATCTACAATAATCTATTGCAGATGCAGCAAAGCGATCATGATTTCTCGGTTTCGCTGCGCATAAATTTCAATGACGAATCGATTCCGCTGATGGAAGATTTTTTTGCATCACTTTCTAAAACATTTGGAAACGATCGCAGATTTGGTCTGTATCTCCGCCCCATCGGCAAATATGGAGGCCCCAATGATGAGAACATAGCTGTGTGTGAACCGGATATTGCCAAAGTCATTGAAATGGATCTTAGCGAAAAATATCTTCCTTACGGATATTTGGATAAATTGATCAAGAAGAGTTTACAATCGCACGGTCAGGTTTGCTATGCCGCCAAAGAATCTTCAATTGTGGTTGGTTCTGATGGAACCGTTTACAAATGTTCGGTATCCTTTGAGGATGCCAATAATCATGTAGGCAAATTATTGCCCGACGGCAAACTCGAAATTGATCCCTTGCGCTGGAATCTGTGGGTTTCCAATTCCTACGATAAAAACCACATTTGCGATTCTTGTCCGGTTTATCCTTTGTGTCAAGGAAAATACTGTCCCAGATCCTCCATTCGGGAACAAAAACCGGTCTGCCCGATGACCCGGACGACTTATTCTCAGTTGATTCAATTAGCTGCCAGCAGCATGGCCAAATTTCAATAAGAAGGGAGGCGTTCAAAAGGTCCAATTGCTTTATTATTAGGATCATTTTGCCATTGGGAACCAATGAAGGGATTTTCTAAAAGCAATAATTAAGGAGCTGAGTATTATGGATGAAAAAAGATTGCAAGAGATCAAAATCGCCAAACAAAAGATTGTGGAAGGCTCATTAACAATTTGGAATGCTCGTTTGGACGCATTGATGGAAGAAGGCTATTCCCGGGATATCATAGATCATATCAGCGCGGTTGATATCTGTGGATGCGGAGGGGGCTCTCCGATTTGCGGCTGCGATTGTCCTGCACCATTTACCACATGTTCGAATGTTCCCAATCTGGATCACACCATCAATGAAATGAATAAATCGATTATTGAGCTTGCTCAGGAAATGAAAACGATCAGAGAAAAAATCAATAAATAATGATCCTTTATCTTCAGCTGTCGCTTAGAAAACGGTTTTTCAGAGGCGTAAAAGCAGCATTGACACAAGGAGCATACCGGCTTAACAGGCCATCTTTTTGTATCTTCAAGGCAGGCGGTAAATGGTTGTTTTTATCATAACACCGGATTTAATAATTGGAGATAAGGTAATTAATTAGCGTGATCTATCCCGGCCCGTCTATAACGGCGGGCTTTTCTTGTTCATGTTATTTCGCCCCGCGCATTTCAGATAAAGCTAAAAGTGTCAGCATCCTTACCTTTCATTTGGTTTTTAGTATTTTAATGACTGGCTTTAGAAATTAATCATTTTCATTTTTCCGAAAATAACTATCCCTATTTTTCGGCTTCTCTGTTAACCTAGCTGTCAGATTCGGCAAAAAGTCAGACTGCTTGATATGCTTTTTGGTACATTAGTCCTAAAATATAGGTTAAATAATGGGATTATTAACTTATATGCCTTTAAGTCCTAATATGCTAAAATGTGTGCAGCAAATTCGCGATGCAGTTGAAGGAGGTCGAAGTGATGACGGTCGATGCCGCTGCCTTCAATGAAGAAGATTTTGATCAATTAAGAGCTAATGTTGAAGCGATGACCATAGTGTCGGAATTGCGCCGTCAAATCATAGGCGGTATAAGTGAAGATGATGTTAAACAGTGCATAAACACTATACAACATCATTATCAGGATGCAGAAAAGGCCTTGTTAGACAAAATCGAAGCACTTGAATCCTACAAGAGGAAAATTATGAAGGAATCTGAAACTTTGAGACAGGAAAATGAGGCAGAAAAGGCCGCTTTACATGAAAAATTGGAGGTTGTTACGGCCGACCTCAGCGATTACCAGACCCGGTGTCAGGAAAATGAGATTCAACTTAAAGAGATAGAGGAACGCTATTCAGCGGAATTGAACCAGCTGGAATCCGAAAGACAGCAGCTGGGCTCGGAATACAGCGAACTGGCCCAACAGGCAGCTGATTTAGAAAAGCACAGCAAAGAAATCACTGAAGAAAAGATCGATTTAGAAAACAAATATCGTGCTCAGAAGTTTCGCATCGCGGTATTGGAACAGGAAATCGCGTTGTCGCGAGGGGAATTGGATGAACGCACCAAGCTCTGCGAGGAATTGAGGCAGCAAAACAATGAATTAGCCCTGGCCCTCAAAGATACTGAAAGCAAGGCCGAGAAAGAAATCAGAGCCAAACGCATCGAATTGGCCAACAGCCTTGAAATGCGGGAGATGCTCGAAGCCAGAATAGAAGAACTCGAGGAACAATTGTCTCAAAGTAAGAAAAAGACCGAAGATCTATATCAGGCCTTTTTAGAGATGGAACAGAAGGCCCAGGTGCTGGAAAAACAAGTTGATGAAAACTCTAAGCCCGTAAGCTACAAAGGTGAAATTGATGCGATTTACCATCAGTTAAACCTGCTTAATGAACAGTTGATCGTAAATGAAAACCTGCAGCGTGAACTGGACGCTGAAAAAAAGCGCGCAGAAAAGGCGGAGCAGGATATATCCGAATTGCTGGACTGTGTTTTGGAACTGAAGAACCGTCTCTATGCCGATCAGATCCAACTCGAAGGCCATTTTGTCGAGTTGGAAGAAAAGCAAAAAGCCATGCAATCCGATGTTGACGGCTTTCGTTCAAATCTTAATAAATTCTGCGGAGATACCGGAGCAGAAATTACTGATTTATATGAAACTGCGAAAAAACGCTACGAATTATTGAAGCAGGCGGGCAGTTAAGCTCCGGACATTCGATATCCGAGATTTTACCTAAAATCGGCTGGGGTTGCCCGTAATTTATTGACACTGACCTGGTTTACATAGATCCTATTAACATACAATAACCTCTCTCGTTATTAAAGGCCTTTCTCATTGAGAAAGGCCTTTAATGCGCCAACTACACCGGGATTATCTTAAGCTGGACCGATCCCTTGGCCCAGAGGCTAAATATCAGGCAGATTAAGAACCCCGGACAATAGAGGAAAGTAGCGGCAGGGAAAGCCCAGTTTAACAGAAAAAGACATTAGCCGGAGGAGCGAAATACTGACCTTTAATATTGGTTCCCAGGCTCTTGAGCATATTACAAACACCTGTTAAAAGCGGGTTGGGCCCTGTGAGACTCTCACCAGAAACCTTCAGGCCCATAGTCAATCCCGGGTTGGCATCGGCCGGGTAAAAACATTTTTGTGAAAAATAACGGTTAAATAGCAGCATCATATTTGCTCAACTCATATTATTTTGTATTCTAGTTAGTGAGGGCAGGATTGTCGACAAACCGGATGTAAAACCGCAAGGACTATGCTGATTAGATTCTGCCGAAAAAGAGGCGGGGACGAGACAGGAATTTTGCTCCTACAATCCCTCCGTCTATCCAGACCAGCGGGAGGTGGCAACAATTAAAAACTTGTACTATTATAAAACCGATGTCGGACTTATTGGCATAGCCGATAATGGCCAGGCTGTTACCGACTTGTTTTTCGCCAACGAAATCGCACCCGGCGATGCGGTCCAAAAGGAAACCAGTCTCATCAGACAAACGGCTCACCAGATGGAGGAGTATTTGCAGGGTAAACGCAGATTTTTTGATTTACCATTGCATCTGGAAGGAACAGCGATGCAGCAGATGGTGTGGAAGGCATTGCTGAAGATTCCTTACGGCCAGACCCGCAGCTATAAACAGATCGCCGAGCAGATAGGCAGGCCCAGGGCTTACCGGGCTGTTGGCAGGGCCAACAACCGCAATCCCATCTCTATCATAGTGCCCTGTCACCGCGTTATTGGCGCTAATGGCAAACTGGTGGGATATGGCGGCGGATTGGAATTAAAGCAGCACCTGTTAAATCTGGAAAGAGTTCATGCTGGTCAGAGTTTTGCGTAAGACTGATGACAAGCCTCCGGTGCAGATTAAGGATTCATAGCTGGAAAGGCGGTTCTAAATGGAAAAGGGGAAGATTTATGCAATTTCGATTAGCCCGGAAAGGGGACAGCTGAAACAGGAAGTCGCCGAAGCCAGAGTGATAGCCGGCTACGGCATAGAAAATGATGGGCATGCGGGAGATTGGGGACGGCAGATCACCTGTCTCAACCGGCAAAGCGTACTCAAAGCCAATCGGCAGCATGATTTAAATGTTGGTCCCGGCGGTTTTGCGGAAAATATTTTAATTGACGGATTGGATTTCTCCGCAATTGCTGTAGGCAGCAGACTGAAACTGGGTCAAGAGGCAGTCATAGAGGTGACCCAGATTGGCAAAGAAGATCATCCCAGCGTAGTGACCAGAACTCTGGGCATCAGCCTTTTACCCGCCGAAGGATTATTCTGTAAAGCCTTGAGCGGAGGCGTGATACGCAAAGGGGATGCGATTGAAATACTTTAAGCGCAAAGCTCAAATACCAAACCGGCTCGAGGCACAACCGATTAGAGATAACTGAAATCATTTAAGCCTTATTATTTATGGCCTGAAACCCGGCGGTACAGCTGTCCGAAAGTACCGCCCCGGGTTTTTGGGTTACCCGGAGTGTCATTTTAAGATTACTAGAATGCCGGAAATAAATCTGGGCTGCGAGTTTATTTGTATGGTAGACTTTTATCTATGAATGAGAGCAGCAATGTCAATAAATCAGCTGAGGAACAGGAGGCCCGGTTCACGCCGGCTGAAGCAAATACAGCGCAAACTTTTGCACAGGGGCTAAAAGCCGGACTGCCCATCGCTATTGGCTATCTTCCCATTGCCATCGCCTTTGGGCTTCTGGCGCGCTCGGCAGGGGTTTCCCTCTATGTGGCCGTATTGATGTCATTACTGGTCTTTGCCGGAGCCAGCCAGTTCATCGCCGTAAACCTTCTGGCTTTGGGCACACAGGCCTGGGAAATCATTTTGACCACCCTGGTGATCAACCTGCGCCATTTCTTGATGACCGCTTCACTCTCCCAGCGTCTGGCTCCGGAATTGTCCAAAAAATGGAGAAGCCTTCTGGCTTTTGGGATAACTGATGAGACCTTTACGGTAGCCTCCCTGCAAACCCCATCCATTCTGACAGCGCCTTTTGTACTGGGACTTAACCTGATCGCTTACTCATCCTGGGTATTGGGAACCGGGGCGGGGGTATTGCTAGCCGGCGGATTGCCCGCGGCAATACAGGCCAGTATGGGTATTGCTCTCTATGCGATGTTTATCGGGCTCCTGGTACCTTCTTTGCGCAACGGTCTGCCGGTCATAGTGGTGGTATCAGCGGCTGTAGCCCTTCAGGGGCTTATGAACTGGGTGCCGGTGCTCAGCTTCCTGGCCACCGGCTGGAAGTTGGTCATTTCGGCCAGCCTGGCGGCGATGCTGGGGGCGGCGTTTTATCCGGAGGGGGTGGAGAGCTGAGCGCTTTAGAACTGATGCTGATCGTTGTCTTAATGGCTGCGGTTACCTATATACCCCGTATGCTGCCACTGGTTTTTTTGCGCGATATACGAATGCCGCCTTACCTGCGGGCCTGCCTGCAGTTCATCCCTTATGCCGTCCTGGGCGCGCTTATTTTCCCGGGGGCGCTTTATTCCACCGGCAATATATCAACCGCCATCGCCGGAATAATGGGATCGGCTATCCTGGCCTTCTTGCGCCTCAATCTGGTTATAGTCGTGGTAGGCGGAATCCTCTGTGCCTATCTCTTCGGCCTGCTGTGACCGGAAGACGATTTAGCTTGCAGCCGCTGCCAGGGATCACGGGATTAGATCGTACGCGGAATGACGCGTGGGGATGCATGCAACAAGTATACAGAAAAAACTCGAGTCTGTCCTCACACCTCGGCGTAATGACAGACTCGCCTCGTTCTCTAGTCATTGAGCATGATTTTTTCCAGATCCAGAGGTTGGATGTGCCGGCCGTCTTGGTAGGCTCTCATATTGCCGCCGGAAATCTCGTCCACCAGCGTTATCTGCTGCTCAGGCCCCACCCGGCCGAATTCAAATTTGATGTCATACAGTTCCAAGCCTTTTTTGGCCATTTCATCCTTCACCACTCTGGTAATTTTACGGGTGAGTTCTTTTAATACCTGATACTCGGACTTGGAAAGAATGCCCAGGAGTTCCAGGGCGTCCTCGGTAATGGGAGGGTCCTCGCGGGCATCGTCCTTCAAGGTCACTTCCACAAAATAATCCAGAGGCTGCGCTTCCTGTACATAATCGCCATAGCGGCGCAAGAAACTGCCTACCGCGCGCAAACGGCACACGACTTCCAGGCCTTTGCCGAATAGTAGCGCGGGTTTAACGGTCATAGTGGCATTTTCGATATCCGCGTCGATATAATGGGTAGGGATGCCCTGTTTTTCTAATAGCTCAAAGAAGTACTTTGTCAACCGCAGCCCGGCCCGTCCGGCGCCTTCAATTGTCAAACCAATGGTGTTGCAGCCCGGGTCAAATACCCCGTCCGCTCCGGTAGCATCATCTTTGAATTTCAGCAAATAATTGCCGTCTGCAAGACGGTAAACATTCTTGGTTTTGCCGGTATAAATCAGTTCCAATTGCAACGATCCTTTCCAAGCCATTTTGGGCTTATTATAACCCAAGTATTTCTAATGAAGCAATATTTACACATGGCCTTCAGCCCTTATCGCTTTTGTGGCATTATGTTCATAAAAGAATTGTTTAATGCTTGACCGGGTCATTCAAACTAATCGCACCGAAAGGGGATAATTGCATGTCAGCTTTGCAGCGCCCTGTTCATCCGGTTCCGGATTTTGTTCTGGACGCACTCTTGAAGGAAGGTTTGATGGATAAGTACAAACGCCGGCCGCCATATCAACAAAATGATTATATAGGCTGGATTACACGAGCAAAACGCTATGAAACTCAGCTTAAGAGACTCAATCAAATGCTTAGCGAACTCAAAACAGGAGACAAATACATGGGTATGGATTACAAGGCGAAGTAGGGGAGCCGGGCACCTCCGCTTAAAAGCATCACTTGTCAGGGAGTAGAAGCAATTTACTATTACTGTGTCAGCCCTATGGGATTCTGCAGGGGAGGACTATTAACCAGCACGTGGTTTAACATGGCGTCCCGTATCTCTTCAGGACCGGCGCCATGACCGGATTCAAGCCAGATCAGCTCTTTGTAGGGGGCCTCGAGCACATTGTAATAACGCTCCAGCAGCGAAGACATGGCATTGACATCCTGGCGCCCCGCCAGGAAGTACATGGGAACCTCCATTCTGGCCGCTTGAGTGGTGAAGTCCAGATCCTCTAATTGCGGGTAGACCACGGTAAATGACTGTATTAACCCCCTGGCGAAATTGACTTTGTCAACCAGACCATATTCGTCCGCGAACTGCGGGACCAGAAAGGCTACCATTTCCACGCGTATATTTCCCATATGCTCAAACAGAACGTTGTTGTAGGCGGCATATTTATAGGCCATACCCTCCCCGAAATAAGGTGGCTCGCCATAACCGCTGAGCTTTTGCAGCAAATCCTGTTCGCCTTTTTCAGCAGCCAGCTGCAGGCTTAACCGATAACCCAGTCGGTCGTTTTCAACGGTATTGACCATTTGTCCGGTTCCTATATAGGCATAGTAGTTTTCAGGATGCTGATGCACCAGTTTGGTGCCGATTATAGTACCCCAGGACAGCCCCATTACATAGATCTTATCTTGATTAAAGCGCTGGCACAGTAATTCCGTCAGTTCCCGGGCATCAGAGACGAATCGATCCACCGTCAGTGTGGATATGGGAACCGCTCCATAAGACTTGCCGGTGCCGGGCTGATCCCAATTTACCACCACAAAATCATCCTCCAGGGGCTTAAGGGTCAGGGAATTGGCGGGAAAACCGCCTGCGCCCGGACCTCCGATTCCCAGATATAACAATACCGGTTTGTCGGCGTCTTTCCCCCGGATGGTTATCCATTGTTCTGTGCCGCCTAACCGCACCTTTTCCAGAACCGCAATGCTATTGTCACCGGTAATACCGGGAGTGGCGGCGTAATGCTGGGAGGCCGCTACAGCTAACAGAGCTAAGCCAACCAACCCCAAAATTATACCCACAGCAGCCAGAACGCTCCTGCGCATACGAAACCAAAATATCATCAGAACGAATTGCATAGCAAACAACAGCATCCAAACATAAAACGGCACAGCAGTGGCAATAGGCAAATCTGCTACTGGTAGGATTGATAATATATAGGTGATCAAAACAGTGGCGGTCAATATGATGTTTCCCAGGCTGTTTAACGATTTGGCTGGTTGGTTCATGAATCACCCTCCTGTTAGGCTGCTGTTTATTAACTTTGTATCATAAAGCCGTTAAAATATATAGAGCGAAATCTCTATTGCCGCACGATCAGAGACAAGGAGGATGTATTGTGGCCAAACCTACATTTGATGAATTTACGGAAATGGTGGATGAAGCGGTTAATCGCGTCCCGTCTTATTATTATCGCTGCCTCAACGGAGGCTTCAATGTTCTGCGGAAGAAAAAGCGCGAAGATGAATTTTACATAATGGGTGAGTATGTCGAGGACGAGCATCTGGGGTGTCTCATCGTTTTTTACTACGGTTCATTCGCTGCTTTGTTACATGACGAGCCCCTGGAAAGCTGGGAACAAGAGATTATGGATACGGTTCTGCACGAATTGCAGCATCACCTGGAATCCATGGCGGGGTGTGATGACCTGGCCCGCAGGGAAATCGAGGAATTGGAGAAAACCTTGCGAAAATAGAAGGTTTCACCCTAGGAACAGGACGTTTGGACTGTATAACCCCAATTGGAATGTTTTGGCCCTGGTTGATCTATCCCGCAGTTATCTCGAAACCGGCTTCGGCCTTTAAACCATATCCTATCCCGGGGTTTTTCCATTATATACCATGCAAATGTACACGAAACCGACATAATGGTGTGCTACCATATACAGAGACATTAAGGAGTGTGATTCGAAACAATGAATGAAAGCAAATCCAACTTAACGCGGCTGATAGCCTTAATTGTGATTTTCACCATCATTGGTGTGGGAGCGGGCTATGGGGCAGCACAACTGAGGCAGCCGGTGGTGGCCAGCGTCGATAGCGAAAAAATCACTAAAGATGAGTTTTATGATTCGCTGGTTAAAGCCAACGGCAATCAGATTCTGGATTCTCTGATAGCTCAAAAGATCATCAAGCTCGAATCCGCAAAACAGAACATTGTGGTTTCCGAAGCAGAGATCCAAACGGAACTTAATAAATATTATGACTACTACGGAGGCGAGCAAGCCTTTATTGACACTATTCAGGCCAACGGCCACACTATAGATGAAGTGAAGGAGGATACGGCGACAAACCTTCAGGTTAAAAAGCTGATGGCCCCAAACATCACTGTAAGCGAAGAAGATATACAAGCTTATTTTGAAGAAAACCAGGATTCCTTTGCGCAGCCCGAGCAGGTCAAAGCCAGTCACATTCTGGTTGACAGTGCGGAAAAAGCCAATGAAGTTAAGGCCAAGTTGGATGGCGGCGCCGATTTTGCTCAACTTGCGCAGGAGTATTCCACTGACACCAGCAACAAGGATAGCGGCGGAGATTTGGGATACTTCGAAAGAAATACCATGGTGGAGGAATTTGAGGAAGCCGCTTTCTCATTAGGAGTCGGTGCCATCAGCGCTCCTGTGCAGACCGAGTACGGCTACCATATCATAAATGTCACCGACAAAAAGGCCGCCCAGGAACCCAACTATGAAGCCAGTAAAGAAGGCATCAGAAATACTTTGCTGGATGAAAAAATAAGTGATGAATATTCCGCCTGGATGGACGGGTTGTACCAACAGTATAATGTACAGAACTATTTATCCGAATAAGTTTAATAGGCGTTGAGGTCATATCTTGATGCCCGGTCATTAAAAACCATAGTTTTGTATCTATCATAATGACCGGTTCAAGCCGCCCATTATGATGGGCTATTACAAGCAAAACCACATGCCAACCTCTTTCTCCGGGGACTTTGACAGTATGTCTTCCATTTAAGGAATGACATGCCGGCAAGGTCCCCTTATTCATGCCGCTTATCCCATCTACATTGACAGACATAGTAATATGTTATATATTATACTATAGGAGGTGTAATAATATGGGTGGCAGAATTACGACAGATTTGATACGCGGTCACACCGATACCATCATCCTGAACATACTGCGGCAAGGAGACAGCTACGGATACGAGATTTATAAAACCATCATCGCATTGAGCGGACAGCAATATGAACTGAAAGAAGCCACCCTGTATTCGGCTTTCAGACGCTTGGAGCATGACGATTTGATTGCCTCTTATTGGGGCGATGAGTCCCAGGGAGGCAGGCGCAAGTATTACCGCATCACGGAAAAAGGCCGGGAGAACTATGAACAGAATAGAAAAGACTGGCGCTTTGCCAAGGATATTCTGGATAAATTGATAGAAGGAGGCCTTGAAAATGTTGAAAAGTGATAGTCCCCTCAATAAAAAAATCAACGATTACCTGGACCATTTATTTTCCGGGGTTGGAGCCAGTCAACAACTCTTTGATTTAAAGGAAGAACTGGCAACCAATCTTAAGGAAAAGACTCAGGATATCAAAGCCCGCGGTCTGGATGATGATCAGGCCTTCAGAGAGGCGGTGATTTCAATGGGTGACCTGGGCGGCCTGGTCGATGATATGCGCAGGCTGGGGCAAGATACCGCCAGACAAACGGTATATACATCTATGAGCGCTCGTATTTCAACCGCAGGCATAGTGATCGGGGTGTTGCTGATTCTTTTCGGATTATTCACCTCAGCCATGCTGTATTTCATGCGCGGCTCCGGGGTTGAGGTAGCGGGCGCCGGGATATTCGTGGTTGCCGGGGGAGCCCTGGTGACTTATAGCGTACTGACCAGGGAAAGCAGAAATAAATATGCCATGAACAAGGTCAGGGCGGCTCTTTACGCCATATCGGTAGGGCTTTTGCTTTTCAGTCTTTTCACCGGATTAGTAACCCGTTATGCCACTGGTGAGATGTTCATTGCCATAGCTTCGGTTATGATATTCTTCCTGGCAGGCACCGGATTGTTCCTTGCCCTGGCCTTAACCGGAACCGATCGCCGCAAATAGAAGTCTTGGAGCCAGTCGCCGCCCACCCGGGCTGGCTGCTTAAAACCATGGCGGGGACGGGATCAGGATAAAGGTTCTCTGTCCCCTTATTTATGGAGGTAAGTTTATGCTGGAATTACTCATTACTTTAGTAAGCATTCTGATTTTTGTATATGGCCTGGTGATGCTTTCAAGGCTCTTTTCCGCCCAATTAAGCCAGAAGCAAAAAAAGTGGTGGCTTATAGCCCACATCATTTTCGTGATAATATATTTTGCCGGAGTTCTGGGGGCACTCTTATTGACCAGTATGGCTGCCAATCTGATTACAGAAAATGCTCAAATCAACGCGGCCCATCTGTTCGCCAGGTATTTTGATTGGTTCCTGGTCATTCCCGGTGCTTTAGGCTGCATGATCACCGGTATCTGGATTTCAGTAAGGACCAACTGGGGCCTCACCAGGTATTATTGGATCATAGTAAAAACCCTGGGGAATATAGCTGCCATATTATTTGGGAGCACCTTTATGCGCCATTGGCTTGAAGAGACCATTGCCTTGAGTTCGGCAGGGCAAATCCATCTCGTGGAGAATACAACTTATTTGCACAGCCATCAGATGCTGATGATCGGAACTATAATCTCGCTTTCTATCCTGCTTTTCTTGTTGCTCACTTCTTATTTAAAACCTTGGGGGAAAAGGGCTCTGCCTGTCAAGTCCCAATCGCTTAACCTGCCATAATTTCTACAGTCCAGTTTATTGCGATTTTAACATGAGTTGGTTCTGTGCATAGAGATTCATGATAGAATAACCATACAATGATCTTTCTGGAGGAGGGTGCCAAATGCTGGTTATGGATAATACTGCCTTGTTGTTGGTAGATATACAGGGGACGCTGGCCAGGACGGTGCATGAGTCCAATCTGGTTTTCGATAATTGGCTCAAGCTCATAAAAGCGGCCAAACTGTTTAAACTACCCATCATCATGCTGGAACAGTATCCCCAGGGACTTGGAGCGACAATTCCTGAGGTAAGCAGACTCCTGGAAGATGTGCCTCCCATAGAGAAAATCACTTTTAATGCCTGTCTAAATGAAAATTTTTTAAAAAAGGTCAGTGAAACCGGGCGAAAACAGCTGCTGGTAGCCGGTATTGAGGCTCATGTCTGCGTATACCAATCTGTCAGCGGCCTGCTCGAAGAACATTATGAGGTCCATGTGGCTTCAGACGCGGTGTCATCCCGCAAATCCTGGAATCGGCTGGTAGCCTTGGAACGCATGCGCGATCAGGGCGCAATCATCACCACGACTGAGATAGCCCTTTTTGAAATGATGCGGATAGCTGATAACGAGATGTTCAGGCAGTTCATCACCATAGTGAAATAAACTGGAGTAAACAACTGTCTGCTTCTGATCATATGCCGATCAGGGTATCATATTACCTTGATCGGCTTTTTCATGCTTCTCTAGTGTCCATGCCAAAATATACCAAGACAGCGGTTATCCGCCCCCGCCCTCACGCTTACGCATTTTCTTGGGTATACTGTTTAATCAAGAGGCTGATTATTGGGGGGCCTGGTTTGAACTATGACTTAAACATCTCTTAAGTCTCCATGTAACACCTGCCAGGGTTTTGTCGTCTTTATTTTTAAAGCCGATCGGTTAAAAGAAGGTGAGACGATTTGTGATTACTGCTGAACATCTCAGAAAAGCTGCGCAAGGCGAATCTCGGTCAATTGAGCACATTTGTCTGGAATTATGGGAACCGCTTTATGGGTTTATCTATTACAGGGTACAGAACCGGGAAGAAGCGGAGGATATCACCCAGGATACCTTTGTAAGAACCCTGACCTACTGCCAGCGCCATAATACCCAGCCTGACAATATCCAGGCTTTTATGAAAATGGTTGCACTCAATATAATCCGGGATGGTTGGCGGCAAAAACAGCGCCAGGGTAAACTCATCAGTTTCGAAGAGGCCAAACCGCTGGAAACGGTCGCGGCGGATGAGCAAAAGACCATTGCCGAAAGAATGCAGATTGAAAATGCCTTGACCCAATTGAAACCTGATCAAAAGGCCGTACTTGATCTAAGAATATTAAAAGGTTACTCTGTGGCGGAAACGGCTAAAATGCTGGGAAAAAGCGCAGCAGCGGTTCGCGTCACACAGTACCGGGCCCTGCAGGCCTTAGCGCAGATGCTGGATGAGCATGACTAAACCGGGAGGGATGAAAAGGTGGATAATAAAGAAAATATTCTTTCCGAATATATTGATGACTTGAACCGAGAAAAAAAACCTGAAAACGATTGCTATGGCGCTGACCCTGAACTAGCCAGGCTGTGTGAGACGGTTAAAGCAGTGAAAACCTTAAAAGAACCGGCTCTTCCCGAAGAGGGCTATGCGCACCGGTTGGCACAAAAGGTAGCTCTTGAAATGGCTCAGAGTTCCCGGGAGGAACTTAATGAGAAAGGTGCTGTTCGGTTGAACAAACGAAATAGGACCGCCCGGAGGAAACCGGTCCGGCCCGGATGGCTGCTGCCGGCCGCCACCGCGCTGGCAGCCTGCGTGCTGATCTTTGCGATGTTCGTCAGCCGCCCCGGTATATTCCATACGGATGTGGCTCTGGCAATGCAGCAGGCAGTAGGGCAGTTATCCAGCTATCACGGAGTGCTGGAAATGCGCTCCCATAATGAAGCCGGTCAGGAATGGCTGGTACGGCAGGTGGAGCTCTGGTCAGAAGGAGACAAGTATGCCATCAAGCAGAGTGACGGCACCCTGACAGTCAACAACGGCCGGCAGAAATGGCAGCTGCGCCCGCAAAAGCAGGAGGTGGCCTTGCTGCCCTTACTCCCTGATCCTGCCCGTCAGGGGTTTGATTTGCGCGACGAGGCCGCTCGGGCTTTAAGCTATCCGCATCAGGTGGTGGGTTCAGAGGTCATAGCCGGTCGTCAGGCCAGCAAAATGCGAATATCCCCTCCGGGAGGTCTGGAGTATTATCTGTGGGTTGATAAAGAGACCGATCTGCCCATTCAACTTCAAACCGCGATGCAAAACGCACTGCAGACCACTTATACATTTGTGAGCTTCGAAGCCAATACCCAGATTGATCCAGGTATATTCGACTACCAATTGCCGCCAGGTTTTAAAGTGGCGGATAGCGACCCCGGACAGATTGTCAGCACCGTGGAGGAAGCGGCTGAGATAAGCGGTTTTATTCCGCTGCTCCCGGAGGAGTCCCCATCCCGTATCCTGGCTTTTGCAAGCCGCATCGTCCTTGACTATGGTGATACTACTATTGTGGAAAAGGTCGCCCAGGGCGTCTTTGAACCGGCTGCCAATTCCGCGCTGGGTACGGCTGCGGGAGGCCCGCTGGAGGTATGGGGGGAGAGCCTGCGCTGGAGGCAGGATGGCATTGAGATCCAGGTATCCGGGGCTCAGCGGGCGGCCCTGGCGGCCCAGATCGCACCCGGCCTCGCTCTTCCTGAAGCCAGCCGGGATCTGGCCGGCCAGGCCCGGGTCAAAGTTGCGGTGGATATGGACATTGTCAAGGCCGATCAGCAGCAGGCGGATCGGGGCAGCAGTCCCTGGCAGCTGGATCCTTTACAGGTTTCGCTCACCTTTGTCAATCTCAAAGTTTCGCCGGAAGGCATTGTGGGTGAGCCCCAGATCGGAGCGGCCTCCTTTAAGACAGCAATAAACAATGGGGTGCAGGCGGTGGTTGAAGTGTCCGCGGGACCGGTCAGCAAGGTATATTTAAAGCGTCTGGTGCGTCAGGACGAAACCGGAATCTGGTCGGTGGTCGGTTACGATCCGCGTTAAATATAACAGACCTCCATTCGAGCATACTACTAAAGGCCATCAACTGTATAACCGCAGTTGATGGCCTTGCGCTCGGAGGCGAGTGGGGATGGTTGCAAAGACTGACGACCCCATTGGGGGTCTTAAGCTGGCACGAGTTCTTTCTGTTGCTGCCTGGCCCAATGACGATGCTCCGCAATAGCGTGAATGAATTCCTGCGCAAAGTCTTTCAAATCGGAGCTATCTCTAATGGTTACAACCCCCGTATCGGAGAATAGTCCATGACTGTATGTTTCCGCCATGGAAATATGGTTGACATCAGCCGTTGTCAAGAGGTCAACACCTTCATTGGATGCGGCGATGGCTTTGCAGTGCTTAAAGGCTTCATTGATAAAATGAATGGCATCGCCCTGCTGCATCAGGCTGTCAATGCTTTTACGGCCTCCGGGCACATATACGGCATCGTGCAGAACCGACCCGGTAGTGCTGTAGCTTTCCTGTACCTCCAACTGGCGCCCGTCGGTGCTGGTAAGCATGCCCTGCTGCTTGCTGACGATTACGGGATGAACCGCCACTGACTGCAAGGCTTCCAGAACCTGTAGGATGTCATCGTGATTGTAGCCATTTTCCACCAGCACTGCCACTCTTCGGGTGTTCGGCAGTTTAGTGGTGTTTTCCTGGCTGACTGCCGGTGAAGAATAGGCAACGCCCGTACCGCCCGGCACTTCCGGAGGGGACACGCCGATGCCATGGGCGATTTCAATAGCTAACTGGGTATCCACATGGTTAAACATATTTACCACACGCTGGCGTATATTTTTATCCTTAACCTTCCCGACTTCAAAATGAAAGGCTTCGATAATATGTTTCCTCTCCACTGCAGACATACTGTTCCAGAACAGGGTAGCCTGGCTGTAATGGTCTGTAAAACTGACGCTGCGTTCGCGAATTTTCTTGCCTTCCACCTTTTCATTGTAATGAACATAGCCATTCTCGTGCTCCGGGGCAGGGTGGGGGTTGTTGCCCTGCATGCTGTTGGGAGAATAACTGACCAGGCCACGGTCGATGGTCATGCGATGATAGCCGTCACGCTGGTTGTTGTGGACTTGAGCAACCGGCCTGTTGATAGGAATCTCGTGAAAATTCGGGCCGCCCAGGCGGATCAGCTGGGTATCCAAATAGGAAAACAGACGACTCTGTAAGAGAGGATCATTGGTAAAATCAATCCCGGGAACTACATGGCCGGGGTGAAAGGCTACCTGCTCGGTTTCCGCAAAAAAGTTGTCAACGTTGCGGTTCAGGGCCATTTTCCCGATGCGGCGAACCGGCACCAGTTCTTCCGGCCAGAACTTGGTAGGATCAAGAATGTCAAAATCAAAGGCGAACTCCTGATCTTCTTCCAATACCTGAATACCCAGTTCATATTCGGGGTACTCTCCATCCTCTATGGCATTCCATAAATCACCGCGATGGAAATCGGGGTTTTTCCCTGCGATTTTCTGGGCTTCGTCCCAAACCAGGGAGTGCACCCCCAGCAGCGGTTTCCAATGGAATTTTACGAAACGAGCCTTGCCCTGCTCATTGATAAGACGGAAGGTATTGACGGCAAAGCCCTCCATCATCCGGAAACTGCGTGGAATGGCCCGGTCAGACATCAACCACATGATCATATGAGCCAATTCCGGAGTGCTGACCACAAAATCCCAAAAGGTATCATGGGCGGAAGAAGCCTGCGGCATTTCATGGTGCGGTTCGGGTTTGATAGCATGCACCACGTCGGGGAATTTAATGCCGTCCTGGATAAAAAAGATGGGGATATTGTTGCCGACTAAATCATAGTTGCCTTCTTCAGTATAAAACTTAGTGGCAAAACCGCGTACATCACGGACGGTATCCGCTGACCCACGGGAACCCACCACCGTCGAAAACCTTACGAAGACCGGGGTTTTAACGGCAGGGTCCTGCAAGAATCTGGCCTTGGTCAATTCTGTTAAAGGTTCATAAATTTGAAAGTAGCCATGGGCTCCAAAGCCGCGCGCATGAACTACGCGCTCGGGAATGCGTTCATGGTCGAAATGGGTGAGTTTTTCGCGAAAATGGAAGTCCTCCATTAGTGTGGGGCCGCGAGATCCGGCTTTAAGTGAATTATCCGTATCGGAAAGGCGCAGTCCCTGATTGGTCGTCAAGGGTTCCATATCGTGATTCATGCTAAAGATTTCCAGCTGTTCATTCTTGCTTTGCTCGTTTATTGAAGATTGTTCTTTCTGCTTTGTATCCATTCTTTCCTTCCTTTCTCAATATCTACACTTAGTGTGTTGGGGTGGGGCTTGAAATATTCGCAGTATATTTGTTATGCCACCGATTCCTAATGCCCCGGGGGGATTTGATTGCGTGTATATGAACCCGGCAGTCTCAAAGGGAGCCCCTGTAAGACCTGCGGAGCTGTTCTAAAACTAAAAATCCCCACCGGCCTCCTGACTTCACATCCTCTGTTAACCAAAAAATGACGCGGGGAAAAACTTCCCTGGCATCATTACCACAAATTACATAAAGGTCATAGCCAAATGTATGGCAAATTTGTAAATAGAACCAATTCTTTCATAGAGGAGGCAAGTCATGTTAAGAAAGCTAATTATTGCAACCATTTTGGGGGTAATGATTTCCGCATCCGGCACATCTGCCTCATGGGCGGCCAGCAGCATTGAGAGCCGCATACAGAGATACCAGGACAACTATGCGGCATATTTAAAAAACGACAAAGCCTTAGCTGACGCTTTTCTGGCCGGCTATAACAACAGTGAGGCCCAGGCCCTGGTAGCCCGGGCTATCTGGTATATGGAGCACGGTTATATGATATACGGTCACTACAAATACGGGGGCACCGGCTATATTGACTGTTCGATTTTCACTGCACTGCTTTACAAAGATTTTGGATATACCATAACCTCAGCTTCGAGGAAATATCCTCAGGTGGGCCGAAAAGTTGCCGGGGTATACTCCCGCGAAATTCCGGGCAGCGACAAATATGAACTGGTTGGCACCGAAAATCTCAGGCCGGGAGATATCTTCACCTTCTGGAAAAAAGACAGCAATGGCAGCGGTACTCACATCGGCCATGTGGCTATTTACATGGGGGAAATCAATGGGGAGCCCGCCATTATCCAGACCATTTCAGGCCGTCCTACTGCCATCGGCATCACCACCAGCTTCAAATACTGGTATGGGGAGCACTTTGTTGAAGCACGCCGGATTCTGGATGACTCCTCCCAGAGCCCGGAAAAACCGTGGCAGGCATCCCTTCCGGTTATCCCTGATAAATACCAGCTTCCCCCTCAGAAGCCGATAGTCCCGCCGGCAGAAAAATTCCTGAGCAACAAGGCCACATCACAATTCAGGGATATTGCCGCTCATTGGGCGGAAGAAGACATCCGTAAATTGATGAAGAGCGGAGTCTTGGAAGGCTATCCGGACGGAACATTCCAGCCCGACCGGCCAATTAGCCGGGCCGAATTCGCAGCCGCCCTGGTCAAAGCCTTTGACATCAGTAAGAAAACCGGCAAAGTATTTCTTGACACTTCGTCACACTGGGCCAAGGATTATATTTCCTCCGCAGCCGCCGGTGGCATTGTCAGTGGTTACAATTCCACCTTTTTCGGGCCTGACGACCCCATCACCCGGGAACAGATGGCGGTTATGACCGTGGAGGCGGCTGAAATCGATGCAGATGTCAAGGGCAGCCTGAAAGCTGCCTATGCTGACGGGGCCGCTATCTCAGACTGGGCGCAGGATGCGGTCCTGGCTGCCGGTCAAAAAGCTATCATCAAGGGCTACACCGACAATACTTACAAACCCGGGCGAGGAGCCAACCGCGCCGAGGCGGCCGCCGTTATCTCCCGGGCCTTAAGCCTCTAGGGCGAAATTCTTCCGGACCTCGCGCCGCATGGCCAAGATTTCGCCCAAAACATTTAAAATGCAGCTAAATACCTGTTTTAGGTTACAATGATTAAAAACGGGAGGTCGTTTTATGGATCAAAAGTTTGAGATAATTGAAACCGCCGCACAGCCGGTCCTGTCCGTCAGAAAAACTACTTCGGTGGCCCAACTGCCGCAAGAACTGGGAGCAGCTTATCACTCTATAATCACTTATCTTGGGGAATTGGGACAACAACCGGCGGATGCAGCCTTTGCATGTTATTACAATATGGACATGGAAAACCTGGATGTTGAGATGGGATTTCCAGTAGCCGCTGCCGTGCCTGAACAAGGCCAGATTAAAGCCAGTGAGATTCCCGCCGGCAAAAAGGCCACTGCTCTTTACGCCGGCCCTTACCAGGAAATGGGGCCCACCTATGAGGCTTTAACCCAGTGGATTAAGGATAACGGACACCAACCTACCGGGGTGGTATACGAGTTATATTACAATTCCCCTATGGAAGTGCCTGAAAGCGAACTCTTAACCAAGATAGTGTTTCTTTTAAAGTAATTGCCAATTGGAATTACATATTGCCCAATCACGTGTCAAGCGCTACGGCCTTGACACGTTTGGTTTTCATTTCCCTTGACCTCTCAAACGCCTCCCCGTACAATAAAACCGTATATCAGGTTATTATCTTTATAACTCCAGATTATAAATGTGCAGGATAGATCGAGCCGGGAATATTTTCAGTCTTATTGATGAAAGGAGACAATTACAGATGGCCACTTATCAAGAGATTAGGCAGATGTGGGCTGACATCGGTATGGACCTGGAAAAACATGATGAATTTCTTAATTCCTTTCCCATGGTTTTCAAAGAAATCCTGTTATCCCAGCAAAACCGCCCCCAAAAAATGAATTATTTCAGCAATGTGGTGAAAACCGTTCATGGTCAGAGGCCTTATGAGCTTTATGAATTCAAACAAAAGGGCGGCAAGATCTTCGGCACTTACTGTGTCTATGTCCCCGACGAAGTGCTTTGTGCCCTGGGGGCCGTTACTACCGGCCTGTGCGGCGGCGACGAGTTCTGGGTTCCGGGTGGTGAAAGCGTATTGCCCCGCAACACCTGCGCCCTGATCAAATCCTCACTAGGTTCGAGATTAGACCGCACCAGCCCTTTCTGCCAGCTGGCGGATATGTACATTGGAGAAACCACCTGCGATGGCAAGAAAAAAGCCTGGGAGATTCTGAGTCAATATAAGCCCATGCACATCATGGACCTTCCCCAGATGAAACGCGACCAGGACGTCCGGCGCTTCGCCGCAGAGATCTGGGATCTGGTCAAAATCGCTGAGGACATCACCGGGAATAAACTGACCGCGGAGAATCTGAGCCGGAGCATCCGCCTCATAAACGATAAACGCCGGGCTCTGCAGCGCCTGCACAGCACCCGCCAGGCTTCTCCGGTCCCTATCAGCGGGAAAGACGCCCTGACTGTCACCCAGGTGGCTTTCTATGACGATATACAGCGTTTCATAGACAATACCAATGTTCTCTGTGATGAGTTAGAAGAGAGAATCGCCCGCCATGAGGGGGTGGCTCCGGCCGATGCGCCGCGCATACTGGTCACCGGCAGTCCCATGGCGTTGCCCAACTGGAAAGTGCATCACCTGGTTGAGAGCAGCGGCGGGGCAGTAGTATGTGAGGAAATGTGCACCGGCACCCGCTACTTTGAAAACCTGGTAGATGAGACTCCCACTGATCTGGATGGGCAGATACTGGCTATAGCCAGCCGCTACATGAAAACCAACTGCGCCTGCTTCACAACCAACAGCGGCCGGGTGGATGACATCATCCGTCTGGTGCAAGATTACCGGGTGGATGGCGTAATAGATTATGCATTGCAGTTTTGCGGGCTGTATTCCATTGAAAGCCATCTGGTCAAAGCGGCCCTGCAGGACCGGGGCATACCCTTTATGCACCTGGAAACCGACTACAGCCCGGCCGACAGTGAACAGCTGCAGGTTCGTATCCAGGCGTTTCTGGAGATGCTGTAATAGCAGCCTTACCGGCTGCCGCCTCAGCGACGGCACACTCTACGCCCTGGGCGAGTGCCCGCAGTGCGGGAGCGTCATCTGGGCTGAAACCACCCGTTAAGCCATAATTATAAGATTATTGGAGAGGTTATTTATATGAAGAGAATTCTGGTCCTGATTTTGGTTTTATCACTATCAGTAACATTATGGGGATGTCAGAGCAGGGCGGGCAACCAGCCGCCTTCGACACCGCCGGCCAGCGGTGAACCCGATACTTCCGGCAACCAGGGCCAGTCAGACCCCGGCGAAAATACTCCTCCCGCAGGCCAGAGCGCAGCCAGTTTGGGAGGGCTCAGGCTGGGAATGACCGTATCTCAGCTGGACAGCCTGTTAGGGCAGGATTATACTGAAAAACTGGTTGATGAAGGCGGACATTTCAGAGAGCCGTTTAAGATTCGCAGCTATGCGGAGGACTGCCAGGTGGTCGTGGGACAGACTTCCGGAAAAGTCCTGCAAGTTGATGTATATTCCGCCCTTTATCCCACCAACCTGGAGATTAAAGTGGGCGACTTGAGCCGGGATGCCCTGCAGAAATACCGGGCACTTTATAAAGAGTGGGTGGGCAACCAGAGCGATCAGCCTTTAGCCGGTTGGTTTGAAACCGAGCCCGGCGTCCTGGTTATCTTCTCCAGTATGGAAAACCATGACCGCATCAATCAGAACCTGCAGCCTGATAGCAGAATAACCGCCATAACTCTGGGCGGCGCACAATATTTCGATTAAAGGTCAGATTACAATAATGGTTGTATTCCTGGCATAGGGTGGACCGCCTTAGAGCCCTCGAAAACGCCGTCAGATTATAATAACGGTGGTATTCCTGGAGCTAAAGCTTAAAACTTTTCATGACCGCGCGGCGGGCCACAGCCAGTTCATTTGAAAACCTTACCCCCGGTCCATCTATGCTCTTCTCACGGCTTGCGTCCGGGTATAATTTGGGGTATGCTGGTAATCGAACCAGCCGGGTTTTCATATCATGTATCATTTATTGAAGATAACGGCTGGTTTAAGGAGGATGGCTATGTCAAACCAAGAGAAAATAATAATAGAGATATTAGCGGGTTCACAAGGGGAAATCCACGGCTGTGAAGGTTGTACTGCAGGGGGCTGCTGCGGCACAGAAGACTACAGCGCGACAACCAGAATGGTCGCCGAAGTGCTGCAGGAGCAGTATGGCGACAAGGTGGAGGTAAGATACGTCGATGTCGAGCAGACCGGACTGAAGGCCTATCCCAAGATTCTCAACATACTTTCGGTGGGCTACAAATATCCCATCACGGTGATCAACGGCAAACCGCGACTGGCCGGCGGGGTAAGCCTGGATCAAATCAGGAAACTGGTGGAAGAGGCCATTGACGAGCCACAGGATTAGATTTTGATCGCAACAGCCGGGTCAAGCCCGGCTTTATTATATTAGACCATAAAGGGGTATAGAACATGTCAGTAATGCCGGAAGCGCAAGATCAGGGCAAAAGCTATCACATCTTAACCTATGGCTGCCAGATGAATGTGCGTGATTCAGAAGTTATAGCCGGCCTCCTGGAAGGCTGTGGGTACCATTCGGCGCCCAGCCCGGAGGAAGCCTCCTTGATTGTATTCAATACCTGCAGCGTGAGGCACTCGGCAGAGAACAAGGTATTCGGCAAGCTGGGCGAAATCGCGGCCTTGAGGCGCAAAGACCCCTCTAAACTGGTGGCTTTTGGGGGATGCATGGCTCAGCTGGCTGAAGTGAGACAAATACTCAAAAAGCACCATGTAGACATAATTTTCGGAACACTTAATATACATGAGCTGCCCGGCTTGATCCGTCGAGCTGAAGAAGGCCGGCATCCGGTGGTGCAGGTGTGGGATAAGGAAGGCGCCATCATCGAGCCCTTGCCGTCGCGACGCTCCGGGGGTTTTAGCGCCTTTGTCAATATCATGTTCGGCTGCAATAATTTCTGCAGCTACTGCATCGTGCCCTATACCCGCGGCAGGGAGCGCAGTAGGGAAGCGGAAGATATCGTCAATGAGATCAGGAAATTGGCTGAAGCAGGCTATAAAGAGGTTACCCTGTTGGGGCAAAATGTCAACTCCTATGGCAGGGGGCTTAACGGGTCCGTCGACTTTCCCGATCTGCTCAATATGGTGTCAGAGATAGATGGAATTGAGCGCATACGCTTCACCACCTCGCATCCCAAGGACCTGTCGGACAAACTGATCGATACCGTGGCCGACAACCCCAGGGTCTGTGAACATATTCATGTGGCCATGCAGTCAGGCAGCAACCGGATTCTACAACTTATGAACCGGGGCTACACCCGGGAACACTACCTGGAGAGGGCTCTGGCCCTGCGCGAGCGGGTCCCGGGAGTGGCCATAAGCACTGATATCATCGTTGGTTTTCCCGGTGAAAGCGAACAGGATTTTGCCGACACCCTGGACATGGTTCAGAAAGTACGCTTCGACTCGGCTTTTACCTTTATGTATTCTCCCCGCACCGGCACGAAAGCGGCCGAGATGGAAGACCAGCTCCCCGTCGATATCAAGCGCAGCCGGTTGCACCAGTTGACTCAGCTGCAATACGGGATCGCCCTGGAGATCAACCGTAGCCTGGAAGGCAATTGTGAACAAGTCCTGGTGGAAGGTCCCAGCAAGACCGACCCCAGCAGATTGACTTCACGCAGCCGCACCAACCGCATTATTATTTTTTCTGGGCCTGACAATATCGCTGGCCAGACAATCCGTGTTAAAATAACAGAAGCCAGGACATTTTCGCTATTTGGCAAAATAGCAGAAGATTGCGGCCTTTAAAGATAGGAGGCAGATACCCTTGCACAGAGACGCCATTATTAAATTAGCCATGGATCTTGGATCGTCCATAGCCGAATCCGATGAACTCATGGAAGTAAAAAAGCTGCAGGATCAATTGCAGGCAGACGAAACTGCGTTTGGTCTGGTGATGAAATACCAGGCTGCTCGAATGAATCTTGAAAACCAGCAGCGGGCCGGGCAAAATATCACCCCCCAGGATGAAAATCATCTCAGCATACTGGAGCAGCAGATGCAGAACAATGCCTTGATACAGCAGGTCATGGATGCACAGGACAGATTCAACAATCTGATGCAGGCAGTGTACTATGCCATGAATCAGAGCCTTTCGGGCGGGTGCAGTCCCGATGGGTGCGGCGGTTCATGCAGCGGCTGCGGTATGTAAAGATTATTCCCCAGCTTTAATGTTTTGCCCAAGGCCCTGATTTGGGTCTTTCTTTTTGTCGGAACCAGATCCTGCGGTCTCTGGGAACAAGGAGGAGACTAATCTTGTCGCAGTTTACCCCCATGATTGAGCAATATTTGGAGATAAAAAAACAACACCAGGACGCTATCCTTTTTTTCCGCCTGGGGGATTTTTACGAGATGTTTTTCCAGGATGCCGAAACCGCATCCCGGGAATTGGAGATTGTTTTGACGGCCCGCGACGGCGGGCACAGTGAACGCATTCCGATGTGCGGAATTCCCTACCATGCCGCCAATACTTACATAGCCAAGCTTATTACGCTAGGCCACAAAATCGCGATATGCGAGCAGGTGGAAGATCCCAAAAACGCCCGGGGCATTGTCAAGCGAGAGGTGGTCAGAATAGTTACCCCGGGAACTATAACCGACGAGAACCTCTTGCAGGAAGATCTCAACAATTATTTGGCAGCAGTGGTCGAAACCAGGAACTGTTCGGGGTTAGCCTGGGTGGATGTTTCCACCGGCGAGTTTATGGTGGCAGAGTTTGACGGACCCGCCGGCCTGGTTGCATTGAGCGCCGAGTTGCAGCGCATCGCCCCCGCGGAATGCCTGATAGACAACAGCGGGGAGCTTTACTCCCAGTACTGGACCAACCCGGCCTGGCCGCTTAAAGCCTCGGCGGCAGGCATCCCTGAGGAAGCTTTAAACCAGGTCAAAGCTCAAAACATCCTAACAGATCATTTTCATACCGCCACTCTGGACGGCTACGGTCTCAAAAATTTCAGTGCCGGCATTATGGCCGCAGCCGCTATTGTCCTGTTTTTGCAGGCTACTCATCAACAGCACTTGGAGCACATATTAAAGATAAAAATATATCGCCCTGAGAAATACCTGACCATCGATGCCGCTTCACGGAGGAATCTTGAAATCACCGGCAATCTTCGCGAAGGCGGCAAGCAGGGCTCTTTATTCAGCATCCTGGATTTGTGTCACACCAGCATGGGAAAAAGGCTTTTGAGAAGGTGGCTGGAACTTCCCCTGCGGGAAGTTGGCGCTATTAACGAACGCCTGGATGGAGTAGAAGAGCTGTTCCGGCAAATTGTGCTGCGGGAGCAACTGGCGGTGGTCTTAAAACGCATCTACGACATGGAGCGCCTGAGTGGAAAGCTGGGAAGCGGCCTGGCTAACCCCCGGGATCTTTTAGCCCTGAAATCATCCTGCCTGGCCTTAAAGGATTTAATAAGCATACTGCAAAAATGCCAAAATGAAACCCTTCGCCATGCGAGCGCCATGGACAATCTGGATGATCTGGCCGGCTTGATTGATCTGGCCATCGAAGATGACGCCCCTTTAGCCGTAAAAGAGGGCGGCCTTATAAAACCCGGCTTTGATGAAGAAATCGATGAATTGAAACAACTCTCCAACGAAGGATCAGCCTGGTTAGTCGATTATGAAAATAAAGAAAAAGAGCGCACCGGCATAAAGCATCTAAAAGTAGGATTTAATAAGGTATTCGGTTATTACCTGGAAATCAGCCGTTCCAATCTGCACCTGGTGCCCCCGGACTATATACGCAAGCAGACCCTGGTCAATACTGAACGCTTCATAACTGAACCGCTAAAACAGTACGAAGACAAAATCCTGGGCGCCAGAGAGCGCCTGTTCGCACTGGAATACGAAGTTTTTGCCAAAGTTAGAAATGCCCTGGCGGGGCACCTGCAGCGCATTCAGGACAGCGCCGGGCGGGTGGCTGCGGTGGATGTGCTCCTGTCCCTGGCAGAATGCGCCTTCCGCAATGATTATGTTCGTCCCCGGGTGGATGAAAGTGGTAAAATTGAAATCAAGGGAGGGCGCCACCCGGTAGTAGAGCAATTCCTTCAGGACGGCCGCTTTGTGCCCAATGATATTCGCATGGATTCAGACCAGTCCCGCTTTATGCTTATCACCGGCCCCAACATGGGGGGCAAAAGCACATATATGCGGCAAACCGCCCTGATCGTTATCCTGGCCCAGATAGGGAGTTTTGTGCCAGCCCGTGAGGCTCATATCGGTGTGGCCGACCAGGTATTCACCCGGGTAGGGGCCAGTGATGACCTGGCTTCAGGCCAGAGCACCTTTATGGTGGAAATGGTGGAGGTAGCCAACATACTTCATAACGCCAGCCTGGGCAGCCTGGTGATACTGGATGAGATCGGGAGGGGCACCAGTACTTTCGACGGGCTGAGCATCGCCAGGGCAGTCAGTGAGGATCTGGCCAACAGAATTAAAGCCCGTACCCTTTTTGCCACCCATTATCACGAACTTACCTCCCTGGCCGAAGATACCAACGGTATCGTCAACCTCTCGGTATCGGTAAAAGAGACTGGAGATACGGTAGTTTTTTTAAAAAAGGTGTTACCGGGAAAAGCTGATAAAAGTTACGGAATCCATGTGGCCAGTCTGGCCGGATTGCCAGGGACGGTGCTGAAACGTGCCGAGGAGATTCTAAACCAGCTGGAAAACAGGCCGCAAGAAGCCTCAGCTTCACTGGTGTTCGAACAACCGGCTTTATTTGCGGCCGAAAACCCGCTCCTCACAGAACTGCGCCGGCTGGATGTGGACAGCCTCAGCCCGCGTGAAGCTTTAAATATCCTTTATCGATGGAAAAGCGAGTTTAATTGATATGCTTATTTACATAAGGAGGTGTTGCCATGTTAATTGGTATCGATGTGGGTGGTACCTTCACTGACGGAGTATTGTTCGATGACGGCCGGATATTGGCTGCGGTTAAAAAGCCCACCCAAGCGGATCATCTGCAGGAGAGCCTCTTAGAGGTCCTGGATGGACTCCTGGCGGCAGCGGACGGAAAAGCCATTAACCGTATTGTGCTGAGCACCACCCTGGTTACCAATTTGCTGGTTACCGGGCAGGGGGAACTGACTGCCCTTTTGATGCTGCCCGGGTACGGACTTCCTCATCAAGCCTACGGTGTCAGCCGGGACATCTATTTTCTAAAAGGAGCCGTAGATTTCCGCGGCCGGGTAATTGAAGCCATCGATCAAAGAGAACTCCAAGAGGTTTGGCAGGATATCAAGCAGAAAGGGATTAAGCGCATAGCCGTAGCCTGCAAATTCTCCAACCGCAACCATTCCTTGGAACAACAGATCAGAGAATTCATCCGGCAAAACGACCCTGAAATGCAAGTGACCATAAGTGCTGAAGTCTCCGGCAAACTAAATTTTCCGAGGCGGGCTGCCACCACTTATTTTACCGCCATGACCATGCCGGAATGGAACCGTTTTGCAGACCGCATCAGCCAGGCCATACAGGCTCGGATTGCAGATGCCGAGATTCACATCCTCAAAGCGGACGGAGGCACCATGCCTTTGGAGGCCTCGCGCAATCAACCCTGCGAGACCGTATTCTCCGGCCCGGCTGCCAGCACCATGGGCGCCACCGCTTTGAGCCGTGACCAGCAAAACTCGGTAGTGGTCGATATCGGCGGCACCACTACCGATATATCTTTGCTTATCGCCGGACAGCCCCTGTACGCTTCCAAAGGAGCTCAAATCGAAAAGCATCATACCCATATCAATGCTTTTGCGGTGCGCTCCATCGCTCTGGGCGGGGACAGCGTCATCCGCTGCCGGGAGAACAGCATCAAGGTGGGTCCGATGCGCATCGGACCTGCCGCCTGTTTCGGCGGGGACGAACCAACCGTAACCGATGTTTTTAATATTTATTTCAAACTGGGGGTGGGGGATTCCGGACGCTCCCAGGAATCACTGGAGTCTCTGGCCGCTTCGGCTGGTATGGATCTGCAAAATCTGTGCTTTTTTGTGGTGGAAACCGTTATCGAACGCTTGAAGCGGGCTATCACCGAAATGTTCACCGAGTGGGAAAATGAGCCGGCCTATAAAGTATGGGAAGTGGTGCATCGTCGCAAATTCAGGCTGGACCGCATTATCGGCATAGGGGCGGCAGCCCATGCCATGGTGCCGGTGCTGGCCGAGGAGATCGGGGTTCCTTCCTTCATCCACAACTATGCGCCGGTAGCCAACGCTTTGGGAGCGACAGTGGTGCGCCCCACCCTGGCCCTGCATCTGCATGTGGATACCGCCAGCAATATATATACTGTCGATCCGGGGGGATTAAAAGGCAGCCTCGAATCGCCCCGGAAGTTTCAACTGGCGGACGCCAAGGTGCTGGCCCTCAGCTGTCTGGAAGAAATCAGCCGCCAGAGGGGCATCGATAAGTACACCGTTGATGCCGGTTTCTTTATGGAAGAACAGTTCAATATGATCCGCGGTTGGGACCGGGTAGGCAAGATATTCGAGGTAGGCATACAGGTCGCACCGGGATTCATCGAAGAATACCAGGGGGTGAGTGAATGAAGCCGACCGGAGTATTGTTTTTCCCGGCCTTTGACTGGGCCATAACCCCAACCCACCCGGAGCGTGAAGAGCGCTTGCTATATACCCGCGACCAGATATTTGAAGAGGGTATCATGGATTTGCCGCAGATACGTGAATATCAGCCGGGATTGGCCACCCTCAAGGATATTGCCCGGGTGCATTTCTGCGTCCCTGACATAGAATCGCAGATCACCGAGGCCCATCTGGTCTCAGCCGGATCAGCACTGCGCATGGCCGATGCGGTTGTAACCGGCGAAGTGAAGAACGGCTTTGCCATCGTCCGTCCCCCGGGGCACCACTCCATGACCGTGGTGCACGGCAACCGGGGCTTCTGCAACATCAACAATGAGGCCATCATGATAGAATACCTGCGC
>DHBS01000003.1:75158-76143 GCA_002398825.1 Syntrophomonas sp. UBA4922
CCATCATGATAGAATACCTGCGCCATAAATACGGATTGAAGCGCATCGCCATAGTGGACACCGATGTACACCATGGGGACGGCACCCAGGAAATTTTCTGGGACGACCCCGATGTGCTTTTTATCTCCTTTCACCAGGATGGCCGCACCCTTTATCCGGGCAGCGGTTTCGTAGAAGAGAACGGCGGGCCTTTGGCTTATGGAACCACCATAAATATCCCGCTGTCGCCGCGCACCACCGACGAAGGAATACTGTTTGTACTGGATAATCTGGTAATGCCCATACTGGAAGAATTCAAACCCGACCTGGTGGTCAATTCAGCCGGACAGGACAATCATTACAGCGATCCCCTGGCTAATATGTGCTTCACCGCCCAGGGATATGCGAGGCTAAACCAGCGTCTCAAGCCTGATATTGCGGTTCTGGAAGGCGGCTACTCGGTGGAATCAGCCCTGCCGTATATCAACATGGGTTTGATTATGGCCATGGCGGGGATCGATTTCTCCAATTTGAAGGAGCCCGATTTTACGCCTCACAAATACAAAGAACCGGGAGGCAACCGTGAGATCTTACAGCGCATCGTGGATACACAACTCAGGGTATTCCGGGAACGGGAAGAAAAGGTGGCTCAAACCCTGGCCAAGCAGGAGCGCCCCTTCCGCATGGAGATGAGAAACATATTTTATGACACCGATTATATTCACGAACAGCAGCGGGTTGAACTGCGCATGTGCCCGCAGTGTGCGGGGTTCAAAACCATCGTGTCTTCGGCCCAGCACCCCTCCGGCAAAACCTACACGGTGGGCTGTGTGTCGATACCTTTCCAGGCCTGCCCCAACTGCCAGGCAGAGGGGCAGGAGGCTTACCAGACCTTGCAGAATGGCAATAATGAACTGGCATACCTGCAGAACAAGGCCGGCGACGAATATCGGGTCATAGATACCCGAACCAAACAGGAAACGAGGCTGTAAATGTCGATTCGGCT
>DHBS01000003.1:76365-76950 GCA_002398825.1 Syntrophomonas sp. UBA4922
GGAAAACGCCATCGACGCCGGTGCTTCACGTATTGCGGTGCGGATCACCGGAGGCGGCGGCCTCAGCATCGAGGTTGAGGATGACGGAGGGGGCATACCCCTTAATGAGATTTCACTGGCATTTCAGCGCCATGCTACCAGCAAACTGAGCTCGGTGGACGATCTGCAGCAAATAATCACCATGGGATTCCGTGGCGAAGCCCTACCAAGTATTGCTGCCGTAGCCCGGGTTAAGGTTTTCAGCCGCTGCGCAGGCGAACCCGGTCTGTTCTTCCACATCGAAGGAGGCCGGATTCTGGCCTGCGAAGAGCGTGAAGCCGTACCGGGAACCCGTATGCTGGTAGAAGATCTTTTTTACAATACCCCGGCACGCAAGCACTTTCAGAAATCGCCTGTCAGTGAGGGGATTTTCATCAATGAGCTGGTGGGGCGCTATGCCCTGGCCCGTCCGGATATCTCGATCTCATTCAGCAACGAAGGGCGTCTGTACTATAAGACCCCGGGCAACGGGCAGCTCCGCGATGCTATCATAGCGGTGCACGGTTCCAGCCTGATGGAGCAGCTCCTGCCCTTATCATACGAGGG
>DHBS01000003.1:77157-110268 GCA_002398825.1 Syntrophomonas sp. UBA4922
CTCTTTGTCGGGATATATATCCCGCCCGGAGCTAAAAAAGTCCAACCGTAAACTGCAATGCTTCTATATCAACTGCCGCCCCATACGCAGCCCGCTTCTGTACCGGGCGGTAGATCAGGCATATCAGGGCATGCTGGTCTCGCGGGAGTTTCCGGTAGCTATAATCAACATCGTCATCGATCCCGGGCAGGTGGATATCAATGTGCACCCGCAGAAAAACGAAGTTCGTTTCCGCAAGGATCATGATGTGTTTCGAGCGGTTCATGAGGTCATAAAAAACCGTTTACAGGAGCATCAGGTAGGTATCAGCGGCTATCAGCGCGTCGCCCATGAGGCCGCAGCCGGGACCGATCTGGCCGAAGCCATATCAGGCGGTTGGATTTCCGGGGGTATCCCCGCCTTTCAGAACTATAAGCCGGCTTTTCAGCCTAAGCCCAGGACCCTTGAACCAGATCCGGTCATTCGGTATCAAGACCCTGCTACCGCTGCCGTCAACATCATAGGTCAATTCCGGCAGTCTTATATTCTGGCGGAAATAGACCGGGTACTCTATATTGTCGACCAACACGCCGCTCATGAGCGCATCATATTCAACCGCTTGCTCGACCGGGATCAGGCTCAGGCCAGGGAGTGCCAGGAATTGGTATTTCCTGTAGTAATAGAATTATCGACTTTAAAGGTCGAACTTTTGCAAGAACAGAGCGAGTTTTTCCGCAGCCTGGGTTTCGACCTCGGCCTGCTGGGGCATAATACAGTAGTGATACGGGCTGTGCCTGCGGGCTTGAGCGGGCACGAAGAGCAAACCATTGTAGAAATGCTGGATGCTCCCCAACCGGAAGGCAAAGATCAGTGGCGCGTCAAGGCCTTGATGAGGATGGCTTGCCAGCAGGCAGTCAAAGCCGGCCAGCTTCTAAACCAGGCCGAAATGGCGCAATTGATTATGGAGCTGTTAGATACCCCGGATTACAAGTACTGCCCCCATGGACGCCCTACCTTGATAAAGATATCTTCTGAGGATTTGGAACACATGTTTAAGCGTTGATTGAGGTCGTCAATGAAGATTGTTGCTACCACAACCCAATCCCGGATAGAACCGGATCCGGCCTTCCGGCAGTTTCTGGATGACAGTCAGTTTGAGTATGTACCCCGTCAGCGCAGGGGGCTTTATGCCATACAGCAAGAATGTCAGACTGACGCCATCCTGGTCTGGCAACGGCCAGTGCCGGTTCTGCATATCGGGGAGGACAAATTGTTTTTTCATCCCAGCATGGCCAAAGTGCGCCTCAGCGCTTACCGCAGGAAAGATCAGCCCGATCCTCTCATTGAGGCCGCCCGGGTTAAGCCGGGAGATCTTATACTGGACTGCACTATGGGGCTGGGAGCGGACAGCATCGTTCTGGCATATTTTGCCCAGGGCCAGGTGACAGCACTGGAATCCTCACCGGCTATCGCTTATACGATCAAATGGGGCATGCGGCTTTATGATTCCCGGATGCCCTGGCTTGATGAAGCCGTTCACCGCATCAAAGTCCAGGCTATCGACCATTTATGCTATTTACAGAGTCTGCCCGACAAATCCTTTGACCTGGTATACTTTGATCCTATGTTTAGAAAACCGCTGTTGAAGAGCGAAACCCTTAGCCCTATCCGTATGCTTGGCGACTCACTGCCCTTGAGCGAACAGGCCATAAGCGAAGCCGGGCGGGTGGCCCGAAAAAGAGTGCTGTTGAAGGAACGAGCCGGAAGCCCTGAGTTTTCCAGGCTGGGATTCGATCAGGTAGTTGGCAGCGTACATAATCAGGTTCATTTCGGAATAATCGACGTCAACAGCGATTGACGCGCAAAGGTGGTTTACAATTTGGATAAACTGCTGGCCATTGTGGGACCGACTGCTAGCGGTAAAACCACGCTGGCTGTTGAGCTGGCGGAAAAGCTTAATGGGGAAATACTGTCCTGCGACTCCATGCAGGTTTACCGGGGTATGGATATTGGCACTGCCAAGGCCACTCCGGTTGAGCAAGCCCGGGTAGCCCACCATCTCATCGACATCGTGGATCCCTGGGAGGAGTTCAGCGTCGCGCAGTACCAGCAATTGGCCAAAGCTACTATCAACCATCTTAACCAGAACGGTATACTGCCCGTTCTTACCGGGGGAACCGGCCTGTATTATCAGGCTGTGGTCGACGATTACCAGTTTTACCCCATGGCCAAACGTCAGGCTATCCGGGATTACTGGAACAAACTTATATCGCTTCACGGGCTTGATTTCGCTTTTGAACGCCTCCAAGCGGTCGACCCCGATTATGCTGCCATTATCGGCCGCAATGACCAGAGACGACTGGTGCGCGCCCTGGAGGTATTCGCATTGACCGGGGAGCCGTTTTCCCGTTTTCAGGCCCGCAACCGCCATCAATATCATCTGGTGGCGATTGGCTTGAGCATGGAACGCAGCCAGCTGTATGCCCGCATTGAACAGCGCGTCGACGGGATGATTGAACAGGGGTTGATTGAAGAGGTTCTGAGACTGCGGGAACAGGGATGTTCTTTGAGCCATACCTCCATGCAAGCTCTGGGATACAAGCAGGTTATGTATTATCTGGAAGGCTTTATCAACAAAGCGATGATGATAGAGGAGATCAAAAAAGAAACCCGTCGTTTCGCCAAGCGCCAGTTAACCTGGTTCAGAAAAGACCACCGTATAATATGGCTTGAACCCGGTGAATTTTATGATGCTGATAAATTGGCAAAAAATATTTCTTTTTCAATGGCAGGACATATTTGGGGCTTGTAGAAATGTCTACAGGAAGAGATAATAAAGAGTATGAGTTTTTATTGAATGGAGGGGCTGCTTAAATGACGAAAGGCCAGATCAACCTGCAGGATACTTTCTTAAACCTGGTTAGGAAGGATAAGACCCCGGTCACCATCTACCTGGTAAATGGATTCCAAATCAAAGGCGTGGTGAAGGGATTCGATAATTTTACCGTGATAGTAGAAATGGACAACAAGCAACAGCTGGTTTATAAACACGCTATTTCCACCGTTGCGCCTATCCGCCCGCTCGGCATGCTTAATCTGGATTTCAGGAATGAAGAGGAAAAATAATCAAGAATAGAGGAATGTAGTTATAAAGGACCTTGTTCGTTTGAGAACAGGGTCCTTTTTATGAACCAGCCCTGGTAACCCACCAGCTGTAGCTATGAATATGTTTGACAGACAAGCTTCGTTAATGATTAAGCGGGTAATGGTAAACACTTGAGGAATGGGAGGACCTATGGAAAAGTTTATAAATCGAGAAGGATGCCAAGTAGCTTATGAGTATTTGCCGGGGAAACAAGCCATCACTGTGATTTTAACGCATGGTTACGGACTGCATCGCGCCATGTGGGAGCCGCAGGTTGCATGTTTGCAGGAAAATGGCTATCCGGTGATCAACATTGATATCCGCGGCCATGGAAAGTCAAGGCCTGCGAACGAATTCAGTGTAAAACTGGCGACAGAAGATATTCAGGCTATAATCGATACGGAAAAGCCCGGACAGTATTTACTGTGCGGGCTTTCAATGGGCGCTTTTGTCGCGCAGGAATATGCATTCCTTGCCGGGGGCGCAGTAGGTTATATGCTGACAGGGGTAACGCCGTTATTCATGCCTTATCCTAAATGGGAAAAGACACTGTTAGCATACTCCGGGGCGATTATGAAGTATCTTTACACCTGGCAGGGACTTAAAAAAGCCATGGCCAAAGGAAGCGTCCATACAAAACCGGCATTGCTGAATATCGCGCAGATGTTCGAGGAAATGGATAAGCGGGAATTTCTTATGTCGTGGCAGGGTTTTAGCGCCTGTCTGCATGAAGAAAGGTTCAGATTTGACGCGCCGTTGCTGGTGGTTGCCGGTGAGCAGGATACAAGAGGAACCATACAAAAGCATCTTGCGGATTGGACCAAGCATTATACGGATTGTACGGTAAAAACCATTGCCAACGCGGGCCATGTGGCAAATCTGGACCAGCCCGAACAATTCAACCGGTTATTGCTTTCTTTTATAAATGATTGTACGTCGTAAAAAGCTCAGCCAACCAAGCTAACCAAGAAAGGCCAACAAATAGAATCTTCCTTGCTGGCCGGTCCTCAACCCTGTTGCCCCCAAACAGGTAAAACCAACCTGCTCCGAAGTAGCACCACTTTTGTCTGGGTGTCATATGATAGGGTACAACAGATAGGAGTAGTGATACAGTGCAAATATCAAAAAAGTTTAACAATCCCGAGGTCTTTCCGCAGCGGGCATCCAGCAATTTTTGCCCGGAAATTTTCGACCGTCCTTCCTTTAAAGAACTGGATAAATTGATCGGACTGATGGATGTAAAAAAAATGCTGGCCGAGATTACCGCTTTCAGTTTGATACAGATCAAACGCTCCGAGCAGAATCTCAAGTCACAGCCGGTGTCCCTGCATATGATATTCAAGGGCAATCCCGGTACGGGCAAAACCACGGTAGCGCGCATCCTGGGCAAGATTTTCAAAGATATCGGGCTGCTCGATAAAGGGCATCTGGTCGAGGTGGAGAGAGCCGACCTGGTAGGGGAGTATATCGGTCACACCGCGCAGAAAGCCAAGGAAAGCGTTCAAAAAGCCCTGGGCGGTATTCTATTTGTTGACGAGGCCTATACGCTGGCACAGGGTGGGGAAAAAGACTTTGGCAAAGAGGCCATCGCCACTATAGTGAAACAGATGGAGGACCACCGGGATAATCTGGTGGTGATACTGGCCGGGTACTGCAACGAAATGGATCATTTCGTGCGTTCCAATCCCGGCTTAAGATCAAGATTTCCGATACACATACATTTTAATGATTATCTCTGTGAAGAACTTTTCCAAATAGCCCTGCACCTTTACGCCGAGAGGGAGTATGCACTAAGCAGCGCCGGCCGTTGGAAGTTGAAGCATATCCTGACCGAGTTTACCAGCCACAGGCATCCCCACAGCGGCAATGCCCGCTTTGTGCGCAATCTCACCGAAAAATCAATTCGCCGCCAGGCCTTGCGCATCATAGACAAGACCCATTTGACCCGCAAAGACTTGACCACCATTGAGGATGTTGATTTGCCGGAACTTGCGGACCTCAAAACCTGATCATGGCAAAACACTGCATAGGCGTGATGATCGAGTCGACGGACCGGTGTGTTCTTGCGGCTGAAAGCCAGACTGGCGGGCTTGATCATTCCACATCATTCGTTCTCTTCATGAATCGCCTGCTCTTTTCGAAGTGATGCTGCAGTCAATATTCCCTGAGAGATGAGGGAAAGCATCAAAATCAGCAGCAGAATCCACCATCCGACAGACTCAAAGATGTCCTCCGGAACTATTAGGGTGTACCCCATATAGGCAAGAAACAACGCTGCCTGCACAATTTTATGCGCTCTGGCATCCGCCTCATTTTTCAAGGCGTTCAGCCTTTCATCATTCTCATTGATAATAATTGCTTTCATGGTTTGGGGGTTGTTCCGTATCCTGGTCAGCTTGAGGTAATAAAAGAAAGACACTGTCAAGGGGATGAAAGACAATCCGACCACCGACCGGTTGTTTGCTATGATGCGAGCATCTGTCCAGGCAAAGGCTATTCCCACTGCCAACAGAGCCATTCCCACAATCAGGGCTGCATACATAATGATTCTGGCTTCTTTAACGATCCTATCGGTATTCATTAATCAATCCTCCCAAAAAAGTTGATCCAGGGTTTTGTTCAAGGCCCTGCAGATTTCAACACATAATTTCAAACTGGGATTATACTTACCCGACTCAATCAAATGAATGGTCTGCCTGGTGACTCCTACTATTTCCGCAAGCTGTTCTTGAGACAAGTCCAATTCAACTCTGGCCATTTTTATTTTTTTGTTTTTCAAAAGCATCATCTCCTGACATCATTATAATTAATATATTACATAAAGTAAAATATATTTTGCTTTATGTAATATATTTTTTGCACGACGCCTCGCTTCCCAGATGAAACACCACATGTCAAACGAATTGTGGTTCTTCACCAGGCCCGTGTATAATATGAAGGGTAGATGCACTACAAAAGACGGAAAGTGAGGCCGCAATCATTGGCGGATGCCATGGAAGCTGTAAGAAAAGCCGAAAGCTTGGTTTATCCACAGTTTAGACTATTTGAAGATAATGCCTATATTAATGGAGAGCGGGTGCTGAAGGCCTTTCAGCAAGCCCGGGTGCGGGAGCATCATTTTTATGGTTCTACCGGCTACGGCTATGGAGATACCGGCCGTGCAGCATTAGAAAGGGTTTATGCCGAGGTTTTTCAGGCCGAGGATGCCCTGGTGCGCCCGCAGATCGTATCCGGCACCCATGCCATAACAGCTTGCTTGTTCGCGCTGCTGCAGCCGGGGGATGGATTGCTCAGCATCAGCGGCAGGCCCTATGACACCCTGTTAAACATTATTGACGGAGGCCCTGAGCGCAAAGGCACTTTAATGAAGAAGGGCATCCTTTATAAGGAGATACCCCTAACCCGAGCCGGGCTGCCGGATGAAAAGTCTATTAAAGAGGCGGTGGACCGGAATACCAAACTGGTGTTGATCCAGCGTTCCCGCGGCTACAGCCTGCGCCCGGCCATCCCGGTCCAAGGGATTAAACGCCTGGTTGAATTGGTGAAAGGGCAAAAGCCTGACTGCATTGTTCTGGTGGACAACTGTTACGGGGAGTTTGTCGAGCAGCAAGAACCCTGCCAGGCGGGAGCTGATCTGGTGGCAGGCTCCTTGATCAAGAACCCCGGCGGGGGACTGGCCCCTAACGGTGGTTATATCGCGGGACGGGCCCCACTGATCGAGTCCATCGCTTATTACCTTACCGCACCCGGACTGGGCAAGGAAATGGGCTCCAGCCTGGTTGATAAGCGCTGGTTTTTTCAGGGCCTGTTTATGGCTCCGCATACGGTGTTGCAGGCACTGAAGGGGGCGGTTTTATTGGCTGCCCTGTTCGAAGAGGCGGGCTACCGGGTAGAGCCCGGATGGAGTGAGCCCCGGGCTGATATCATACAGTCCATCTGTTTCGATCATATAGACCAGCTGCAGCGCTGCTGTCAGGTGGTGCAGAATTGCTCGCCGGTAGACAGTGATGTGCAGTTGGAATTTGCCCATCTTCCGGGCTATGATGTTCCAGTGATAATGGCAGCGGGCACTTTTGTACAGGGATCTTCAATTGAATTCTCCTGTGATGCCCCGGCCAGAAAGCCCTACTGTGCCTATGTGCAGGGGGGGTTAACCTATGAACACTGTCGTTATGCGGCGGCTCAACTGATTCGGGCATTAAGGCCGCCAGCTGATTGACCTTTAGGAGGTGTATTGATGATGACCGATACTCTGGTGCTGGTTCTGGCGGTGCTTTTAATGCTGGCGGGACTGGTGGGAGTTATTGTTCCATTGATTCCAGGTATACCCCTGATTTTAGGCATCATTGTGGCTTATGGCTGGTATGAAGGCTTTGAGGTTATCAACGTGGCATATATCGCTATGATGGGTGGAATCACCTTGTTGTCGGTAGTCGTCGACTATCTGTCAACTACTCTGGGAGCTAAATATTCGGGCTCCACCCGGGCCGGAGTATGGGGCGCTTTTATCGGCACTTTTGTAGGACTGTTTATTTTTCCTCCCCTGGGATTGTTGATAGGACCCTGGGTTGGAGCCATGCTGGGGGAGTACCTCAGTGTAAACGACATAAACAAGGCTGTGAAAGCCGGATTCGGCACTGTGATAGGATTGTTCTCGGGACTGTTTTTTAATCTTCTATTAGGGATAATAATGGTAGTCTCGTTTTTGGTTAGAGTTATATAGTATACATGCCGCGGAGCGGTTTACTGCCGCAGACAGGTGTGGTATGCTAGGACTTTGAGAACGCTAACAGGAGGCTTATTATGGATAAGAGCACCATTATGAAAATCGCCGCGGACGAGAATGTTAAATTCATCCGGCTGCAATTCACCGACATCCTTGGAGTGATGAAGGCTATCTCCATTACTGAAGATCAACTGGAGAAAGCCCTGGATGGGGAATTGATGTTTGACGGTTCATCTATAGAAGGTTTTGTGCGTATTGAAGAATCTGATATGTATCTTAAGCCGGACTTGGATACTTTTCTGATTTTACCCTGGTCCAATCCCAACTCTGATGCCAAAACGGCGCGTTTGATCTGTGACATCTATGACTCGGATAATCAGCCCTTTCACGGTTCACCGCGCCAGGCCTTGAAGAATATGCTCAAAGAGGCTGCTGAGATGGGTTATTCCATGCAGGTGGGGCCGGAACCCGAATTTTTCATGTTCCACCTGGACGAAGACGGCACCCCCACATTGAAGACCAATGACAAGGCCAGTTATTTCGACCTTCCCCCGGTTGACAAGGGTGAGAACGCCCGCCGGGACATGGTGGAGACCCTGCAGAGCATAGGCTTTGAGATCGAAGCCGCTCACCACGAGGTAGCGCCGGGGCAGCATGAGATAGATTTCAAATACCAGGACGCCTTGAAAACGGCTGATAATATCGTCACCTTCCGTATAGTGGTGCGAACCGTGGCTCAACAACACGGCATGCATGCCACTTTCATGCCTAAACCGCTTTTCGGTGTAGCCGGTTCAGGGATGCACCTGCATATTTCACTTTTTAAAGATGGGAAAAACGCTTTTTACAATGCCGACGATCCGGCTGGGCTGAGCGATGCCTGCCGATATTTTATCGCCGGGGTGATGAAGCATTCCCGGGCTATCACCGCCATCACCAATCCTACCGTAAATTCGTACAAAAGGCTGGTGCCGGGATATGAGGCTCCGGTATATATCGCCTGGTCTTACCGCAACCGCAGTCCCTTAATCCGCATCCCGGCCCGGCGGGGGATAGGTACCCGCATCGAAGTGCGCAGCCCCGACCCCACCTGCAATCCCTACCTGGGTCTGGCAGTGATTTTAAAGGCCGGTCTGGAAGGGATAAAAAACCGGGAAGAACCTCTGCCGCCTGTAGACAAAAACATATATGAGATGAACCTGGCGGATAGAAAACTCAACAATATCGAATCGCTGCCAGAGAATCTCTATGAAGCCATATCTGAGCTGAACCGCGACGAGGTGATCCAGCAGGCCCTGGGGCGTCATATTCACTCGCGCTTCTGTTATGCCAAGATTAAAGAATGGGAAACTTACAGTTCGCGGGTCTACGAGTGGGAAATCGAGGAGTATCTGGAGAAATTCTAGCAGAGGATAGTTGGGAACGGGTGACCCTTGGAAACCCCAGGTGTCACCCGTCTTTATTTGTCACCCTACATACGGCGCAACAGGCCCGCTACTTTGCCTGCTATTACGGCATGCGGAACTATGATAGGCTGCATGGTCCGGTTCTCCGGGCGCAGCTCCACATAACCATCATGCTTGAACAGCCTTTTTACCGTAGCCTCATCTTCCAACAAGGCCACCACGATCTCGCCGTTGCTGGCATCGGCTTGCTGACGGACAATCAGATAATCTCCGTCAAGAATACCGGCATCGACCATGCTGTCGCCCCTGACCTGTAAAAGGAAGTGCTGGCCGCTGCCGATCAACTCCATGGGTACCGGTATGAAAGCATCTATGTTCTGCTCGGCCAGAATCGGGACACCGGCTGCCACCTGTCCGATCAAGGGCAGTGATACTATCTGGGTGAGACTCTGTTCTTCCTGGGTCGGCACCGGAATAATAGCACGTGGTTTAGTAGGATCCTTGCGCAGATAGCCTTTTTCCTCCAACTGTACCAGATGGGCATGCACCGTTGAACTGGATTTCAAGCCAACCGCCTGGCCGATTTCACGCACCGAGGGAGGATATCCGGTATTCTTAATCTGGTTTCTGATGTAACCCAAAATCTGCTCTTGACGGGGTGTTAAATCCTCAGGCACTGGGAATCCCTCCCATCATGTTTGTCAACATTATAGCATACCCCGGCTGATAAAAACACATGTTCGCATGTATTTAACCGGCTGCGGGGAACTGATAAAATGGCTTTGGTCGTTTGTCACTGCCGACAGCCCGCCTATACAGACCAAAAACAATCGGGGGCGGCGTTTTCCAGACTTGACAAAAAACGTTGTCTGGCACCAGGGAACTGGGCTTCAATGATGTCCAACACCTGTTTGACTTCATCCCGCTTGGTCTGCCCGCTGGCCGGGCAGCGCGAAGCCATCACCGGCAGCTTAAGGGAGGCCGCGCATTTCTCAATATCCGCTTCGGCAACATAAACCAAGGGGCGAATAAGGGTAACATCCATTCGATCCAGGTAGGTTCTGGGCTTAAAGACATGGAATCGCCCTTCAAAAAGCATTGATAAAAAGAAGGTATGAACCGCATCATCCATGTGATGGCCTAAAGAAACCTTATTGCAGCCGATATCCCTGGCGATGCGGTTTAAGGCGCCGCGGCGCAGATTGGCGCACAGCGCGCAGGGGTTTTTTTCCCGTCTGTTTTCGAAAACGATACGGCCTATATGGGTGTGCTCCACCCACAATTCCAAACCCAATGATTCGCAATAATCGGCGACAGCCTGATGGTCCTCGCCCCAGCCCATATCCAGCATCACTGGAGAGATGGAGAAGTTCACCGGAGTGTATTTCTGCACCAGCGTGAGGAAGTACAGCATGGTCAAACTATCTTTGCCCCCGGAAATTCCGGCCAGAATTCGATCACCCTCCTCGATCAGGTTGTACTTCAGGCTGGCGTCGCGCACCTGTTTAAACATATGTTTAATCCGTCGCTGGCTCAATTGGCGGCACTCCCATTCCTGCAAATGGCAAAAGTTAAGCAAACACTTCTGCTGTCAAATATCCAACAACTCGTTTTTCCAGCTCGCTCTCCGGTGTTGATCATGTGCCGATCAAGCGAATAGCAAAGCAGTTTCCTGTTATGAAGCGAGTAAACTTGATAAAATGAATCATTGGCCTCAAATCTCTTTCATTACCATTAATTATATCCTAATATTACCAATATAAAAGCCTGGTTGGGTTAACAACCAGGCCGGACTCGTAATGGTTCTATACTGCGGCCGGAGCCGGTTCATAAGCTCGATTCAGCAATACCACGGGGTGCAGAACCTCGGCATTCCAATTGCTGCGCTTGCAGCCGAAGTTGAGCTGCATTATGCAGCTGGGGCAGCAGGTGGCCAGGATGTCAGCCCCGGTGGATGCCGCGTTGGACATCTTTTTGTCCAGGATTTGCATGGAAAGCTGGTGATGGGTGACCGAATAGGTTCCAGACCCGCCGCAGCAACTGGCTGCATGGGGCATTTCCACCAGCTCCACCCCGGGGATGCGGCGCAGCAATTCGCGGGGCTGCTCGGTGATCCCCTGGGCATTAACCAGGTGGCAGGGATCGTGGTAGGTGACCCGCCATTTCCGGTCGATCTTGACATCAACTTGAATATCTAGAACATCAACCAGGAAAACGGTTAGATCCATAACCCGGGCTGCGAATGCAGCGCCATCCTCCTGGTAGGAGGTGCCTTCCAGCACAAACTTCAGGTTCTTCTTGGAAAGGGTGGCCGAACAGGAACCGCAGTCAGTGACGATATAATCCACATTGAGTTTTTCAAACAGTTTGAGGTTGTGTATGGTCAATTGTCGGGCCACATCCATTTTGCCATTGGCAATATGAGGCAGGCCGCAGCATTTCAGGCCTTCAGGGATAAAAACCTCACAGCCGTTGCGGCTCAAGACGTTCACCGCTGCCTGAGCGATCTCGGGATTTAGAAAATCCGTGCCACAGCCCAGGAAATATCCCACCCGGTATCTGCTTTCACCCTGGGCCGGGGTGTATGCCGAAAGCTGACTGCGGGCCGAGTGGGGCGGAATATTATCCAGTATCTTTTCAGCATCTTTCAAGTCGCCCGGCAAGAGCCGGGTCAAACCGATATTGCGGGCCAGCTTCTGCAGCCCCAGCCGCTGGGCCAGACTGGCCACTTTAATAGACTGCTTCATCATCTCCGGTTTGGTCCAGAAGTTCCCGAACAAGAAGTCCTTGCCGCGGTTGGGGTTTTTATCGTTCAAATAGGCGCGTGCGGCCGCATTTAATTCATGTACATCGATGCCGGAGGGGCAATTTGCCGAACAGGTCTCACACATCAGGCACTGCCCCAGCTTCTCATAGACCTCGGGGCTGGGCTCGACCTTGCCGTCACGCAGCATCTGCACCATAAAGACGTGTCCACGCGGGGCGGCGCTCTCTATACCTATTTCACCAAACACCGGGCAAAGCTCCCGGCATTTGCCGCAGCGCACACATTTCATAATCTGTTCTTTTACTGGCGGCAGTTCTTTAAATTCCATATTAATCCTTCCTTCTAAATCTGGTCCTTGGCTTTAGAACAGCTTGCCAGGATTCATAATGCCTTTGGGATCGAAGGCGGCTTTTACCTTTTTCATATAATCAACCGCCGGGCCGTGTTCAAGCACCGCATAACCGCGTCGGGCGGCACCAACCCCGTGCTCGCCGGTAGTGGACCCGTTCATCTCTATGGCCAGCAGATGGATTTCATCTACCAGCTTTTTTACCAGTTCCACTTCTTCCGGGTTTTCAGGATTAATAACCGGAGCACAGTGCACATTGCCGTCTCCGATGTGGCCGTAATTAACCACTTGTATTCCGTATTTTTCACCCAGGGCACGGATGGCCCGCAGGACGTCGGCTACTTTTGATATAGGGACACTAATATCTTCTCCCGCAAAAATCCGGCTGCCGTCAGCTCTTACCCGGGCCGCGGCGGTGGCGGTGATACTGCGGCCTTCCCATAACTCCGCCATGCGTTTCTTTTCAGTGGACCATTCCACCTGGCGCGCCCGGCGGCCGGCCACTTCTTTTATAATCTGGCCTTCATATTCCACCCCGGGCGGGTTGCCGTCCACTTCAAACAGCAGTATGGCTTCGGCCTCAGGCAAGTTGATGTGCGGTTTGAAATCGTTTACCGCCTTGATGGCAGAACCGTCCAGTATCTCTATCCCCGAAGGCAAAACTCCGGCTTGATACACTTCCAATACGGTGGCCGGGGCGTCATCTAAATGGTCGAACACCGCCATGGCAATGCCCCGCGCTTTGGGACGGGGGAAACAGCGCAGGCGAATCTGGGTGACAATCCCCAGAACCCCTTCAGAACCGACCATCAATTTGGTAAGGTTTAAACCCGAAACATTTTTGATGCAGCGGGCCTGCTGACCACCGGTTATGATTACATCACCGGTGGGGGTGACCACTTCCAATCCCAGAACATAGGGCTCAGTGGTCCAATACTTGACGGCTCGCAGACCGGAGGCGTTATTGGCCACCATGCCGCCGATGGTACACATTTTGCTGCTGCCCGGATCGGGCGGAAAGAACAGATTAAATTTGGCCAATTCGTCATTCAGGTCAGCATGTATAACCCCGGGGCGAACCACTACCTGCATGTTGTTCACATCGATCTCCACAATCTCTCTCCAGCGGGAAAGATCTATTACAATGCCGCCTTCGACGGCTACACACCCTCCGGTTTCGCCGGTACCGGCCCCGCGGGGGATGATATTGACATCATTCTCATAAGCCAAACGCACCACTTTTTGCACCTCTGCAGTCGATGCCGGCAGGACTACGGCTGTGGGCGTCACCGGTTGCAGTTTGGTGAGAAAGGAACTGTCGTAAGAATAATACATTAAATCCAGGTCATCGATCAGCACTTTATCCCGACCCAGCATTTTAACCAATTCTTTCTTGATATCGGCGTTATTCATATATTTCCTCCTAAAGCGGCATCACCTGATGTCGAATTTCCAGCCTATTATATCATAAAGGACACCCCTTAAGGGTCACTTTTTGGCCTCAAGACAATTTGAACGGTCATGTATACAATGACGATTCACCGGTGTTTTGGGCACTGACAATCAGGGCTAGACATCCTTACTTGATTTTCCTGATATAGAAGCATAAACTAATACCTATACATACCGGCTTTAACGGTAAATTCGGAAGGCGGCAGACTTCCGGCTGAAGGATGGTGGATCGTTTTGAAGCATCGCTTGGCTTATGGCAAAGAATGGCTGGAAGTTGATATTCCAGACCAAAATCTAGCAGCCATTCTGAAACCGGGATCCAGTAAGGAAACGCCGGCAAATGTCCAAGACAATAATACTATAATCCGTCAGGCCTTGAACCATCCCGTAGGCAGCCAGACCATCGGGGAAATAATCAAGCGCAAATCAGCCCGGAGCGCAGTTGTGATTGTAAACGATATCACCCGGCCCACCCCGTACCGGTGGATGCTGCCCCCGCTGTTGGAAGCCATCGAAGCGGGGGGGATACCCCCGGAGCAAATCAAGCTGGTCATCGCCCTGGGTATTCACCGGCCCCATACCCGTGAAGAAAACCGGCAGATATTCGGCACAGATATCTGTGCCCGCTACCAGGTGATAAATCATGATTGTGACGGCAACTTATCCAGCCTGGGCCGGTTGTCAAACGGCTGGGATCTGCTTATAAACCGCGATGTGGCCGAAGCCGACTTGCTGATCTCAACCGGTGTGGTGGAACTGCATTATTTTGCGGGCTGGTCCGGCGGGCGCAAGTCAATTCTCCCCGGGGTAGCGGCCCGTTCGCTTATCGAGGCCAATCATCGCATGATGGACGATCCCCGGGCCTGCCTGGGCAATTATACTGATAATCCAGTCAACGATCTGATGCTGGAAGCTGCCCGGACAGCAGGGCTGGACTTCATCCTGAACGTAGTGACGGCTGGAAAAGAGGAGATCATATACGCAGCTGCCGGAGATGTCTATCAAGCCTGGCTGGAGGCGGTCAAATACGCCGAGGCCGGCAATCTGGTTCATATAGAGAAGCCCGTCGATGTGGTCATCGCTTCCTGCGGGGGCTTTCCCAAGGACATAAACGTATACCAGTCCCAGAAGGCCCTGGATGCGGCGGTTCAGGCGGTCAAACCGGGCGGCACCATCATCTGGGTGGCGGAATGCCGGGAAGGAATGGGTGAAGATACCTTTGCTGAATGGATTGCCGACGCGGGGTGCCCGGAGGACATTGAAAAGCGTTTTTTTGAAGGTTTTGAGCTGGGTGGGCATAAAGCTTTTGCCATCTGCCGTATCCTGAAAAAGGCGGATATCCTCATGGTAAGCAGCTTGCCTGGCGATATGGTCAAGGCCATGTTCGTCACCCCCTGTCCTGATTTGTCTCAAGCCCTGAATATGGCCCGGCAAAAACACGGCCCCGGCATGTCGGTAATTATTATGCCACAGGCGCCGCGCATTGCGGTCAGGCAGGCCGGGCAAGCATAAATCCCCGGTCAAACCAATAAAATATTAATAAAGATGCCGCCCGTATGGGGACTGGCACCAACTCAAAGGGGAATACGATGCATCAGGATATTCGCGATATTATACCCGCTGACCATGTAAAGTACGATGAACCCATGTCTCTGCACACCACCTTTCAAATCGGAGGTCCGGCTGATATTCTGGTGATCCCCTCCACAGCGGAGGAGATCATAAATGTTTTGCGATATTGCCGGGAGCAGAAACTACCACTATTCGTATTCGGACTGGGGAGCAATATCCTGGTCCGCGACAAAGGCATACGCGGGGTGGTCATGAAACTGGGCCAAGGGTTAAAAACCATCCGCATTCAGGACCGGCAGGTGTACGCGGAGGCGGGGGTACAGATAGCCGAGCTTTGCCGGGTGGTGGCTCGAGAGGGCTTAAGCGGTCTGGAGTTCGCCGAAGGCATACCGGGCAGTTTGGGCGGGGCCGTGGTGATGAATGCCGGCGCATATAATGGTGAAATGAAAGATGTACTCACCTCGGTAAGGGCGGTAGATCTCAATGGAACGCGCTATGACTTTGATGCAGAACAGCTGCAGTTGGGCTATCGCAGCAGTATATTGCAGGCGGGGGAATATATCGTGCTATCCGCTGCATTAAAACTCAAACCGGCCGACCCGGAGGCCATTCAAGCCACCATGAGGGACTATGCCCAGCGCCGCAGCGATAAGCAGCCCCTGGATCTCCCCAGCGCGGGCAGCACCTTTAAAAGACCCAGCGGTTATTTTGTAGGGCCGCTTTTGGAGCAGCTGGGACTAAAAGGATTCCAGATCGGCGGCGCCCAGGTGTCCACCAAACATGCCGGCTTTATCGTCAATACCGGCAATGCCAGGGCTGCTGATGTATTGGATTTGATCGAACATATTCAAGAAACCGCCAGGGGTAGTCTGGGCATCGATTTGCATCCTGAAGTTAAACTGGTGGGCGAAGAATAAACCGAGGCAAGATTGATAGCGGAACGGCGATGAATTCATCGCCCTTTTAACTTTGCGGGGTCGATTGCCATGCAGGTGCTGTTGTGTGCCATCAATGCTAAATATATCCATTCCAATTTGGCGGTCCTGTATTTGCGTCAGGCCGCCCTGAGGGCAGGCTTTGACAGCGTAATCCGCGAATTCAGCATCAATGAACCGATCGGCTATATCCTTTCCGAATTGCATCGACACCGCCCCGATGTGGTGGCTTTTTCCTGCTATATCTGGAACATAGAAATGGTTTTGAAGCTCAGCGACGATATCAAAAAAATCAACCCGCAATGTGCGGTCATTTTAGGCGGGCCGGAAGTCAGCTTTTGCGCTGAGGAGATCCAGGCCGCTCATCCTAGCGTCGACTATGTGATCAGCGGGGAAGGGGAGGCGGTGTGGCCGCTGTTGCTAGCTGCTTTGCAGCAGGGCGAGATTCATCCCCGCCTGCCCGGAGTCGCTTTCCGGGTGGGACAAATCCCGGTAAGCCAGGATTCATCACCGCTGGTGGCTCCCCTGGATGAGCTGCCTTACCCTTATGAAGGCATGGATCAGATCCAGAAGCAGATCCTCTATTACGAAAGCTCCCGGGGCTGCCCGTTTAAATGCAGTTATTGTATTTCTTCCCTGCAAAGCGGGGTGCGTTTCATGTCCCTGCATAGGGTAAAGACTGATTTAGAGCATATGAATGCCCTTAAACCCTTGGAAATCAAGTTTGTCGACCGCACCTTCAATTGTGATCAGACCCGGGCCCAGACCATTATGGAATTCATAACGGGGTTGCCCGGACAAACCCGCTACCATATGGAAATCTCCCCCCAGCTGCTCAATGAATCCTTTTTAAATTATTTGGAAAAACTCCCCCAACAGCGCTTTGCTTTTGAAATCGGGGTGCAGTCCACCCACGGCCCGACCCTGAAAGCGATAAACCGGCCGGGGGACTGGGACAAAATCTCAACTTATATTCGGCGCCTGCGCCGGGCAGACAATATCCACCTGCATCTGGATCTGATCGCCGGACTTCCTGAAGAAAGCTACTCCACTTTCAAGACCGCGTTTAATCAGGTTTATAAATTAAAACCGCATCACCTGCAGCTGGGTTTTCTTAAGATGCTCCCTGGAACCAGGATGCGCCTGGAGGCTGAAAACGGCCACTACCAGTTTCAGAGCCATCCCCCTTATGAGGTTTTATCTTCAAGCTGGCTATCTTATGAAGAAATGGTCTTACTGCATCACATCGAAGACGTCCTGGAAAAATACTATAATGCGGGTCTGGCCCAAGCAACACTGGAGGAAATCATTACCCGCCGTTATGATAACGATGCCTTCAGTTTTTGGGAAGATCTGGCCGCTTACTGGTATCAAGAGGGCCATTATGGGATTGGGGTGAGTCCGGCGGAGCGCTACGGCATAATCAAACGGTTTCTGGACCGTGAGTACCCTGAATCAAGAGAACAACATCATGATTGGCTCAAATTTGACTTATTAAGGGACCGTCTATCTTTTAACCTGCCCGCCGGCTTTCACAGCAGCCCCGATGGTTCGGAAACCCTGAACAAATTACTTAAACAAAGCGGCTTCATCGAACAATACCTGCCGGAATTCGAAGGGCAATCGATTCGCGAGATTAAAAAGCGGGCCATATTGGAGCATTTTAAATACCTGCCCCAAAGCCGGGAGACTGCGCCCCATCCCGGGCTGCTGCTTTTCGTATATCCGGAAAAAGGCCAGCCCGCCCGCAGAGTAGAGGAGGTCGGCCTGGCGGAGTGAATTCAGAGTAATGATTTATACTTTACGGCGCGATTATCCAGGGGAACTGAAGAATCGCTTCGCATAACCTGCCAAGCGCCATGTATACAGTGTTTTTCCATGGCAGCCCCTTGACTATGACGGCTTTTGGTTTAGTCTATATAAATAGGATTATATAGGATTACAAAAGTAAATTTGGGAGGCAGTTATGACAAAAAAAACCCGTGTAGCCATCGTAGGATATGGAAATATCGGCCGCTATGCCGTGGAAACCCTAAAATGCACCCCTGATATGGAACTGGCCGGAGTAGTGCGCAGATCCTCTTCTCTGAACGAACCCGCACCGCCAGAACTGGCGGACGTACCGGTGGTGGACAACATCACCAAACTTGACGGGGTCAAGGTCGCCCTGCTGTGCACCCCCACCAGATCAGTGCCCGAATACGCCCCGGACATTCTGAAGCTGGGCATCAATACCGTGGACAGCTATGACATCCATGGCCAATTAGCCGGCCTGCGCCGGGAATTGGACGCCGTAGCCAAAGCCCATGGCACAGTAGCGGTGGTCTCAGCAGGCTGGGATCCGGGGTCTGATTCTATGGTGCGCTGTATGTTTGAATTTATGGCGCCTAAAGGCATAACCTACACCAATTTCGGGCCGGGAATGAGCATGGGCCACTCGGTGGCGGTGAAATCAGTTCCCGGGGTAGAAAACGCCCTGTCCATGACCATTCCTCTTGGAACCGGGGTGCACCGCCGCATGGTTTATGTACAGACCTCGGTAGGTCAGGACTTTGAGACTATTAAACAGGTCATCAAAAACGATCCATATTTTATTAAAGACGAAACTCATGTTTTCCAGGTTGATGATGTCGATCAGCTCATCGATATGGGCCATGGGGTGGAAATGGAGCGCAAAGGCGTCTCCGGCCAGTCTCATAATCAGTTGCTGAAACTGGAGATGCACATCAATAATCCGGCCCTGACCGCACAGATCATGGTGGCTTCAGCCCGGGCCACATTGAAGCAGAACCCGGGCGCCTATACCATGATTCAGATACCCATTATCGACTATATGTACGGTGATGAAGAAGAGATCATCAGCCGCTTCATATAAATATACCAGGCCTCATCCACAGGGGGGCGATATGCCGGGGGAATTGTTGTCTCATTGGCTCATGGCTACCTGGCCTCAGTAAAGTCCAATTTATGAAATGCATAAAAAGCCGGGCTTAAAGGCCCCGGCTTTTTCGCTGTTTATCTAAAATATACCCTGTTCTGTTATAATATTGCTAGTATTTTACATGAAAAGAGATATTGGTTTTGCACGACGATTCAGATCAGCCCTCCATAATCCCGGATGACACGGATGAAGAATACGGCAGATTTCGGCAGCGCTCGCCTCTGTTAAGAGTGATAGCTGCCTTGGTAGTGATAGGATTTCTGCTTCTGGCCCTGCCCAATATTTCCCGACTCCTGGATTCAAATCCCCGGCTTAGCCAGGACCCGGCCTTAAACCGGGATCCGGTCGCATCGGCGGCCCGTCCGGCCATTGTGTCCATAGAGGCGCAGACTCAGGATGGCTTGGGGATCACGGTAAAAAGGGGAACCGGCTTCAACATCAGTGAAGATGGACTGATCATCACCAACCAGCATGTGGTATCCGGGGCTGCTGTGGTGAGCGTCGTTTTTATCGACGGCAAAAAATACTTTAGCAAAGACTGGGTGCAGGTCGGGGATACCGATCTGGCGGTGGTGGACATTGAGGCTCAGAACCTGCCCTGCTTAAGGCTAAACTACAGCGCTCCGCAAGCAGACCAGGCCGTGGTTGTAATCGGAAATCCTTTGAACATGGAACGACTGATCCAAAAGGGCGCCATAAGCGATGTCAGCATTCCGGCTAAAGGCAAAGGCCTCGCCTATATCGAGATTCTCGTCACCGCGGCTCCCGGACTAAGCGGCAGTCCGGTAATTGATGGATCAGGCCAGGTAATAGCGGTGGTTTATGCCGCCAGAAAACATGATCAGTCCGGTCAGAATACCACTGCGCTGGCCATACCGCTCAGTGCGGTGCAAGACGATTTGCACCAGGCCCTGCTCCAGCTGCGATAAGCTTAACCGCCTATGGTTTATCGCGAATGACGGTTACTGAAGTGGAGTCAAACATGGCGAAAACCTCGTCGCCTTTATTAAGATTCATATCTTTGGCGGCATTGGCGGTGATGGTGGCGGTTACCAACTGGTCTCCGATATCAATCTGAACTTCTGTCATATCCTGGCCTTGTTTTACAGTCATTATTTTTCCCACCAGTTTATTGGCATCACTCATGCGCATAAATAATAGCTCCTTTTTGTCTTTAGTTTTGATTAGTATGTGCAAATCGAAAAGAAACCAACAAACACCTTGAGCTACTTGTCAACAGAGGGCAGGAAAGGTATATAAGCTAATGTTTATCTCGTATTATATTGTTATATAAGCTATTCTGTCGTTTTAAGCCTATTATTATAAATATATGTTTAAATAAGTTCTGACTTAATATTTCTGTCAATCCGACCCGCTGCCAATCGTGTTGTGATAACTTCACCCCAGTTTGCGGACAATATGGTAAACTGCAGATAGTGTTTGTGTTGACAGGATTTTCCCTGGTTTAAACTGGATTTTCGGGTGATAATTTTGCATATCAAAACTGCCTATTGGGCCGGACTTAAACGTTCTTATACAGTTGTCAAATTGTTTGTCGATATCTTTTGGGCATTTTACTCGCTGCGCTTCAAGAAAATTGTTCACAGACCGGAATGGGTGGAGGAACAGCGGCGGCTTTTATACGCTTCTCAGGCTCGTTACTTCAGAGTAACCGCAGTCGAATTGGGAGGACTGTTGATTAAGCTGGGGCAATTCCTCAGCACCAGGGTCGATATCCTTCCTCAAGCTTCGATTCAGGAATTGGCCGGCCTTCAGGATGAGGTGGCCGAGGTGCCTTTTGAAGAAATACGTATCCAGGCTGAAAGTGAATTAAAACAGCCCCTGAACTCTGTTTTCGCACACTTCGACCCACAACCCCTGGCATCAGCGTCTCTGGGACAGGTTCATACCGCCTTCCTGGCGGACGGCAGAAAAGCCGCGGTTAAAATTCAGCGCCCCGGCATCGATGAACTGGTTGAAATCGATTTGAAATCCATCCGCAAAGTAGTGGAATTTATTAAAAGATTCACGGAGTGGCAGCGATTTATCGATTTAGACGCTATTTACGAGGAATTTGCCGAAACCCTCAGAGCAGAACTGGATTATATACAGGAAGGGCACAACGCTGAAACCGTTGCCGCCAACAGTAAAGAAGATCATCTTTTTGCGGCTCCGGCCATCTACTGGGAATATACTTCCCGGCGGATTTTAACCATGGAATTCATGGAAGGCATTAAAATCACCGAACATGCGCAGATTGCTGCGGCGGGGTTGGACCGCAAGAAGATTGCGGCCCAGTTGCTGGGCATTTATGTACGCCAGATATTAATCGACGGCTTTTATCATGCCGACCCTCATCCCGGCAACCTCTTTGTTACTCCCGGCGGAGTAGTTGTCATGGTCGATTTTGGAATGGTCGGTACGGTATCGGGTGAAATGCGTCCTCTATTGGTGGAACTGGTTTTGGCCATCACCCGGCGCGACTATTTTGCGGTGGTCGAGCAGCTAAAAAGACTGGGATTTTTGCGTCGTGATACAGACAATATGCTCCTGGTTCGAGCGGTATCCATATTTCTGGAGCATACCCTGGGAAGCGGGCAGGAAATCAATCAAACCGATCTGCAGGATTTCCTCAAGGATTTGGAACGCCTGCTTTACGAACAGCCTTTTCAGATTCCGGCCCGCTTTACCTTCCTGGGCCGGGCATTGGGTACATTGTACGGCATTTGCGTAGATTTGGATCCCGATATAAACTTTGTTGAAGTATCACGTCCTTATGTCGATAAATTCCTGGGCAGTGAGAATACGGTTTATACCATTGCCTTCGACAAGGCCCGGGGCCTGGCCAAAGCAATGATTGATATTCCCGGTTTGCTGGAACGTGTGCTTATCAAAGCGGAGCGCGGTGACCTGCATATTAAAATGGACGCCCCCGATTTTAAAGAGAGCATGGCAGAGAATACCCGGGCTATGATTTCCCTGGGATGGGCTCTGGTTTTTGGTTTTATATTGCTGGCTTCTACTTATTTACTCACTCAGCAGTATCTATGGGAGGCCCGCATAGGAGCCGGGCTGTCTTTGCTGTCTCTGTTCTTCATGATCTTAAGCCGGCGCAAACCGGGTAGGCGAAAGGCCCCGCACCCGCCTATTCTGGTTCGCCGCGGCCCGGAATAAGGAGGAGGGCGATGTCAGAGAGATTTGTTCCCGAAGAACTGCAGAGATTATCAAAAGGAAAGATTGCCAGGCTGCCGCCTTGTGTACAATTGCTTCAAGGTAATCCCTTAGAGGTGGACGCAGGCCAAAAAGTGACCCATCTCTTCCCGGTCTCAGAACAGTTTACTAATGCGGTGGGCTCTATGCAGGGCGGCTTTATTACCGCCGCCTTCGACAATGTGTTTGGCCATCTGGGCTACATGATTTCCGCAGGCAGACAGATCGCTACCCTGGATATCAATACTACTTTTATCCGCCCCGTATTCCCCGGAGATCAGCTGCGGATAACCGTACACCTCAAGCATTGCGGCAAAACCGTAGCATATATGGAAGGGGAGGCCGTAAATTCTGAAGGCCATACCATTGCCTGCGCCCAGACCCATATAATTTTTTTAAATGAATAAATCAGTTTATTATTACTGTTTATTCAAGACGACCCCAGGCTTGGAATAGTAATTATCATATCATTTCGTTGAGTTAAGCGAAATGATTGTCAATTTTAAGATAATTTCCTCATGTCTAGGGCCATAAACATATATTTAGTAGTTTCATAGCTTATTTAGCGGAATTTTAGTTTTCTTCTAAACATTTGTTAGGCATATGGTTAAAGTACTTTGACATATGGCTGCTTTAAAGAAAACTACATATTTAAGAGGTGCTGTGCAATAACTGTGGAAACTATAAATACATGCTGATGAAAACTGCCTGCCCAGTACAAGTGAGGAGGATGTAATATGCTTTTTGAACCTATTAAAATCCACAACCTGATGATTAAAAACCGCATCGTTATGCCGGGATTTCATTTGAACTACGCCCAGGAGGGAGCCGTCACCGAAAAACTGATCAATTTCTATGAGGCCCGTTCCAAAGGTGGAACCGGACTGATAATGATTGGCGGGGCTGCGATTGAACCCAACGGGGTTTTCGCGGGTTGGATTTCTATGCATGAAGACGGTCTTATACCGGGACATAAGCGCTTGACCGATGCGGTGAAATCCCATGGCGCCCGGATCGGCCTGCAATTGTTGCAGCAAGGCCGCTACTCGGCCGGTTTTACTGAAGGAAAAGACGTTTTTGCACCTTCGGCGGTGCGCTCGCGAATGACCGGGTGTATACCCCGGGAGTTGACCCGGGAAGAGATTCAAAAAGTGATAATGGATTTCGGCGCTGCCGCCAGGCGCGCACGGGAAGCCGGCTATGACCTGGTCGAAATCAGTAGCTCAGCGGGATATATCATCAATCAATTTCTGTCGCCTTTTACCAATCTGCGCCAGGATGAATATGGAGGTTCCCTGCCGAATAGGATGCGTTTTGGCCTGGAGGTCATCGCCGAGGTACGCCGTCAGGTGGGCCCGGATTATCCAATCAGTGTGCGTCTGGGTGGCCAGGATTATATAGAAGGGGGGGCCACCTGGCAGGATGTGCAGGTCTTTGCGAAAGAGCTGGAAAAAGCCAGCGTAAACCTCTTCAATGTTACCGGGGGATGGCATGAAACCGCCATCCCGCAGTTGAACGGAGATGTCCCGGCCGGTGCTTACAGCTATTTAGCGGGTAAGATTAAAAGCCAGGTAGCAGTGCCGGTGGTAGCCAGCAATCGCATTGCTTCCCCCCGGATTGCCGAGCAGGTGCTTTTAGCAGGAAAGGCCGACATGGTTTCAGTGGCCCGCGGCCTCCTGGCTGATCCGGAGTGGCCCGAGAAGGCTCGAAAAGGCCATAAGCCCCTCAGGAAGTGCATTGCCTGCATGCTGTGCCTGGATCAAATATTCAAACGCCAGCCGGTGATATGCGCGGTTAATCCGCTTTGCGGCGACGATAACCAGGTGATACCGGCTGCAGAGATCAAACGGAAAATACTGGTGGTCGGGGCCGGCCCGGCCGGACTGGAAGCGGCCTGTACCCTGGCAGAGCGGGGGCACCAGGTTACCGTGTGGGAAAAGCAAGAGGCTATTGGGGGACAGTGGCGTTTGGCGGCAGTCCCGCCGGGAAAAGCCGACTTTTTGCCTCTATTAAGCTATTATGAAGAACGTATGGCTCAAGCCGGAGTGGAATTGATATTGGGCAAGCCCGCCACCCCTGAAGAAACCCTGGCCCGGGGGGCAGATGCGGTGATTATTGCCAGCGGAGCCCAGCCGGTGAGCGAAGTGCCTTTTCCCTGTGAGACGGTCCGGGTTTTGCAGGCCTGGGAAGTGCTGGCCGGGGCTCCGGTAGAAGGTTCCAACATATTGGTGGTCGGCGGGGGCTCGGTAGGCTGTGAGACTGCCTTATACCTGGCTGAACAGGGCGCCCTGGATGCGGATACTGCCAAATTCATGCTCATCCACGAGGCGGAACCGCCCGATGAGATCCGAAAACTGTTGCTGACCGGGAGTTATAAAATTACTATCGTAGAACAACAAAAGAGTCTGGCTCGTGACATGAACAATGCCACCCGCTGGCTGCTGCTCAAAAATCTTGATATGTTCGGGGTAAACATTTACACTCAAGCTTCTGTTGAGGGAGTCTCCGCATCAGGTGCGACACTGCGGCAAGACGATGCTCCGCTGACTATTAAAGCCGACACGGTCGTCCTGGCGTTGGGGGCCAGGGCAGACAACGCCTTATATGAAGCCCTGACCGGTCAGCCTGATGTTTACCTGTTGGGAGACGCCCGGCGTCCCGGAAAGGTTCATGAGGCCATACATGAGGCCCACAAGCTGGCCTGCAGTCTATGAGCCTGCCATACAAAGATTATGGAATGGATAGGGGACAATAGTATGAAAAATATGCAGTTTGCGATACTGGGGCTGGGCCGTTTCGGTTTCAGCCTGGTCAAGGAGCTGAGCCGCATGGGGTTGGATGTCCTGGCGGTGGATTCTGATCCTAACAAGGTTAATCTGGCCCGCGACATCGCTACCTACGCGGTGGAGGCTGACAGCACTGATGAACAGGTCTTAAAAACCCTGGGAATACGCAATTTTGACGTAGTGGTGGTGGCTATCGGAGAGAACGTACAGTCCAATATTCTGACCACCATTTTGCTCAAAGACATGGAAGTTCCCATGGTAGTCTCCAAAGCCCAAAACCACCTGCATGGCCGGGTACTCGAAAAGATCGGCACCGACCTGGTCGTCTATCCGGAGCGGGACATGGCGATTCGGGTGGCCCAGTCACTCTTGACCAAAAGCGTACTTGATCATATTAACCTGTCCAGTGAATACAGTATTCTGGAGATCATTACCCCTGCTTTGTTTGTCGGTAAGACCCTCCAGGAGAGCAATATCCGGGAAAAGCATAATGTTAATATTATCGCCATTAAACGCGGGGAAGAGATCATTGTTAATCCCACCTCCAACCAGACCGTCCTTGCCAACGATATCCTGGTGGTTCTAGGTAAAAACATTTATCTCGATAAACTCAGCGATCTTTAGCAGTAATAGTTCGGAGGATATGGATGGGCAGTTTTCGTTTGAGTCCGCCGCAGGTGGTAGCAGGCGGTTTCATTCTGCTAATAATACTGGGCAGCCTGCTATTAGCCACCCCCTGGGCCACGGCCAACGGTGAAAGCGATGGGCTGACAGCCGTCTTTACCGCTACTTCGGCGGTCTGTGTCACCGGTTTGATAGTGGAAGACACCGCCACTTACTGGAGTTTTTTTGGGCAGGTTGTCATCATGCTTTTGATGCAGTTAGGCGGTTTGAGCATTATGGCCATGGCTACCTTTTATGCGCTCTTGTTTGGGAAACGCATCGCCTTGCGGCAGCGAATGTTCATGCAAGCCGCCATTAACAAATCTTCGCCGGGAGGAATAGTCAGCCTTTTCCGCTATCTGATTATTTTTAGCCTGGGGATTGAGCTGGCCGGAGCTTTGCTTTTGACTTTGCATTGGATCCCTCAAATGGGCTTTACCAAGGCGCTTTATTTCGGATTGTTCCACTCCATTTCCGCGTTTAACAACGGCGGCTTTGATTTGTTCGGCAATTTTGCCAGTTTGTCCGGCTTCAGAACCGACGCCCTGACAAATTTGGTTATTTCCATCCTCATCATTGCGGGAGGACTGGGTTTTGTAGTCATCGCTGAAATCATCAGCTTTAGAAGCCGCGGTCGCTTCTCCCTGCACAGCAAGATCGTGCTCTCCACCACTGCAGTGTTGCTGCTCCTGGGAACTCTCTTCATATTGGTGGCAGAATACAATCATGCTTTGCAGGAATTATCTTTCCCCGGCAAGGTGTTGACCGCCTACTTTCACTCCGTAACCCGCACCGCCGGTTTTGTGACTATGGATATCACCACCCTTTTTCAAGGCACCCAGTTCTTAATGATCCTCTTGATGTTCATCGGCGGTTCTCCGGGCTCCACCGCAGGCGGGATGAAAACCGTGACTTTTACCGTGGTTTGGGCGGCCATACTCAGCCAGATGCAGGGTAAAAAGGATGTCGAAATCTTCAGAAGGCGCATTCCTCAGCAGGACGTTATCCGGGCTCTGGCTATTATCGCCATGTCCGGTTTTTATGTCTGTGCCAGCATTCTGCTGCTTACCTTTATACAAGGAGCCGATAGCCTGAACAAAATCGTTTTTGAGGTGGTTTCCGCCTTTGCTACGGTGGGGCTGTCATTGAACTACACTCCGGAGTTGAACACTCTGGGCAGGCTAATGATCATTCTTACCATGTTTGTTGGCAGGGTGGGGCCCTTGACTCTGGCGGTGGCATTTGCTCAAAAAGAACGGCAGGTTGATATTCGCTACGCCGAGGAAGAAGTCATGATCGGTTGAGCCAGGCAAGCAGGGACGGTGACAAAAAGGACTGTCCAGGACCACTGTGGTCATGCCTCCGGCTCCAGCAGGGAGAGAGCAGCTACAGAAAATGCCCTAATCGCAATCACTAGCGGCTATAAGGCCATGACCGTTAATTATGCTCGAATCATATCGCTAAAACCGGATAAACGCTTAAATAAAGTCATAGGCCTGGACCAGATCGTTTAGCTGGTATTTTAGAGCGGGGCGGTAGAGGATAGTTTTCTCTGCTTGGCTGGGCACGCGGTGCACGTAAAAAAGCAGAGCGAGCGACGGAAGCGAAGAACAAGACGCGCAATAGGCCCGCGATTGAGGCGTACAAATAGTACGTTGATTGAGCGGACCTATTGAGCAACGCAGTTATTCGTTTTTGTCGACGATCTGAGCTGAGCGGTTTTGCCGCTCAGTTACGCAATCATATGGAAATCTAATGAAAACCGGAGTTGACGACCTTCACTATAGGAGGTTTCACCCGGCGCCTCTTCCTTATTATCCGACCTGGGTGGATAGGAAAACAGGCAGCGTCATATGACCGACCTGTTCCTGAAGCTCTTCGATTTCATCTATATGGCGGTCTTCATCGTTCAGGATTTGTTGCAGTATTTCCCGAGTGGCGTAATCATTTACGTCTCCCGCCAACTTTATGGCCTGATTATAAGCCGCAATGGCTCCTGCTTCTGCCAGACGGTCGTTTTCAAGCTGTTTGGGAATCTCACTGCCGATATGGATATCTTTGAGCTGACTCACGATGGGCACGCCTTCGAGGAAAAGTATTCTCGAAATCAAGGTCTCGGCATGTTTCATTTCAGTAATAGCCCGCTTTTCAAATTGATCATGCAGTTTACCATAGCCCCAACTCGCACACATTTCAGAATGGACGATGTACTGGTTGATTGCGGTCAGTTCGTCGGCCAGCAGTGAATTCAAGGCTTCGATAAGCTTGGGATCTCCTTTCACGTCAAGTCCTCCCTTCTTATATCAAAAATACAAACAATTATAATTATACAATATCATCCAGCCGGGCTTGAGGCAAATGAATTGTACCATAATGTCAAATGGCGGCTTTGGCTACTCAGTACCCAGTGGTTTTGCTGTTCCTCTGCATCGCCGCTTACCAGTCCTTCTTCATGAATCAGTTGGGGGGTTAAACATTTTACCTGATATTCCGATGGCATCAGATTATTTGGAGGGAGTTTCGACATCATATTCCTGCCCCGGCAATGTTATTTCAACCCCCTGAGGCAAAAGCCACAACTCGATCATGCTTTTACAGCATGGGCACATGCCTTGGGCGAGCTTCTCCGGCTGGCAAACGCCAAGGATATTAATATTTACTGTCATCCCCATCGTTTCTTGGCCGTCTTGGTCGTGGCGATCTTCAGGCGGTTTTTCCCGCGGTTTGAGATGAAACTTAATGGGCGTGAACAAAGTCATGATTTTGGCCAAGACTTTTTTCAGTTTATGCGCAGGGTTTGAATCCGGTTTTTCAGGCCTGTGCGTCATCCCTGGTCGGAGTTCCGGCATCTTGTTGGTACCTCCCGTATTTTTAAAACCTGGGGTTTATTGTGCAAAATTAAACGGACTGTTCAATTGTCCTTAAAGAAATTCTCAATATCAACGCCCAGAATCTGTGATATTTTATACAAGTCGGTGGATTCAATCGATCGTCTATTTCTCTCTATGTTACTCAGCCATTGGGGTGTTCGCCCCATTTTACCGGCCACCCATTCCAGGGTTACGCCTTTGCTTTTTCGGATTCTTGCGATGTTCTGCCCAATTCTCAGCCATTCCCTCTTCCCCATGTTTTCACTCCCATGAAACAAAACGTTTAAGGATGGTCTTAGTATAAGGGAGAATATGGAAGCCGTCAACACATTTAGTTTAAAGATTTATTCTCTGCGTTTAAATTTGGTAAACTAGGTGCGAGGAGTGAGGCGGATGAGCTTAGGAGAAAGACTGCGATCAGCTCGAGAGGAAAAAGGTTGGAAGCAAACCTACGTGGCTAAGATATTGGGGATTACCAGCCAATCTTTATCCAACTACGAACGGGGAGACCGGGACCCGGATACCTCTTTGTTAGCCCGGTTGGCTGATTTGTATGAAGTGACCACAGACTATTTGCTCGGCCGTGACCAGATAGAAGTAAAAATGGAGATCGACCCGGAGGAAATAAAAACTGTGTACGACATGGACAAATTGGCCGAGGAACTCAGACAATCTTTGAACCAGGCCCTGGCTGAAGGGGTTTTGACGGAAGACCAGGCCAAACAAACTCTTGACATCGCCCGGCAGACCATGAAACTGATCATCGATTCGAAAAAAGGCCAATAGAAAGGACATAGATGGCGCCCAAAACCACTCTGCACACAACCCGGTCAGTGTTGTTACCGGAGGCATAGGCGGCGGAGCTGTGAGTTATATGAATACAGCCCAAGGGCGAAAATACCGGAATTCCTTAATCAATTCCGCAAGCGGACCAAGATTGAACCTAAGAACGCAGAATTAAAAAGAATCCATGAATCGGGCAAAGGCTACGGTCTATGAAGCATCCGCATTCAGGCCAAACTAACAGCTCTGGCACATAATTTAAAGCGGATAACCAAGCTGGTATCCGCTTTACAAGACCTGAATAATCATTTGGACAGTTGCTGCAGCGCCGATTATTGATTAACCGATCAGATTGGATCAGAAAATACGCAATCACAGTTTAAAAGACTACGTTTTCAGTGATCTCGGACCGTCCCCATTTGTCACCATCCCCGGTTACCTCTGTTCTAATTCAGGCTTATCTGAACCAGGTTACCTTTTGCTTCAATTCCGGGTCCAGACGGGGTGGGGCTTTGGGTATATATTCCGGGTACCCTATGGGTGTAACCGCAACGATCTCTTTGTCCTCTCCGATGGAAAGCAGCTCGCGCAAAAAGGCCTCCTCCTGCAAGGGTCCAGTCATCCAGCAACTCCCTAATCCTTCGGCACAGGCTGCCAGCAACAGGTTTTCAAAGGCCGCACATACCCCCTTCAGGTGCATTTTGCGCATCACATCTTTTTTCTGAACCGGAGCCAGAGCTATGATAACCAAAGGCGCCCCGAAAAAATTACGTACGTTGTTTAAATAGGCCTCGCGTTTGTCCGCTTCCATTTTAGCCGCCATGGGTTCATAAATGCGGGCCAGACTTTCGCCCATGGATTTGAGTTTGGCTCCGCTGACCACCACGAACTCCCATGATTGCGTATTCATTCCCGAAGGGGCCCAGTTGGCGGCATCAAGGATTCTGTAGACAAGGTCTTCAGGGACCCTATCGGGTTTGTACTTGCGCACCGCTCTGCGGTTTCGAATCACTTCATAAAACTCCATACCATCTACCTCCTTCTAGACTAGTATTCATTTTGCTCGGCAATGATATGCTTAACACCAATCCGCTCCTGTTGTCACAGGTGACAGGACGGCCTACAGCATCACTGGAAATAATGGGCCATAAACCTGCAGCCACAGCCGATTGGCCTCATAATAATTCTCATTCAATTCATGCTCAACCGCCTGGGAGGCAAGCTTAAAATCATCATTGGCGTAGGCGCCAAAGTCCTCTGTAGAGGGTAATTCCCGGTTGCTGCCCTGCGCATAGTATATTGCCTGGTTTTTTCTGCGGCCGGCCAGGTATTCCAGAAAGTCCCGCCCCATAATACCGTAATATCCGAAAGCTGTATCATTATTCTCCCATTCATCCATGAAGCTGACCACCAGGGTATCCAGGAGCATTCCGGAAATCGGCACATTGCGGGCAGCTCTCCAGGCTCTCATCATTCTGGCCAGGTGTTTGGTTTTACCGGTATATCGGAAATTTGAATCTTCAATGACTTCAATTTCCCGAAGCGGATTAAAAGTTGACCAGCCGGTCATATTGTTCAGGTCAGGATAAATATAACTTTTCTTTAAACCGGGAAACGCAGGTATGATTTCAAACTGCAGATTGTGCAGAGAGGGTATGATGATATGGCACTGGTCAGATAGCTTCACCATGGGAAAGGCTTCTTCTATCAGCTCCCGCACTTCCTTGATCAGTACCCGAGGCGCTTTTTGCTGCCAGACTTCGAGGCGCTTTTGCACCCGCTGAGGCATTTCGTATAAAATATTGATATTGGCTACGCCCTTGATGGCGGTACCTCTGCCATACGAACCGATAAAGCGGGCGTATCTCAGTTCGGATCTGTTGCCGTAATAAGTCTGGTTCAACTGCCTGGTTATAGTGCGAAAGGTTTCCATGATAAATTCCGTGTGTTCAACGGCCAAATTGTCCAGAAAGGCTTGAAACTTATCTGCAACAGTGGAGGCAACTCTTTTGTCCATCTAAAAACCCCCCGACCCTATTTATTTTTTACCATTTTAACACATCAAGCTGTCCTCCGGCTAAATGGTTAGGTAAGGATGCGCATAAACAGCGGCGGGGTTATCCGAAATTGATTTTATCAGGCAACGGCACAAATCGGCCTTCACCCCCTGGAGGGGCGGCGATAAGGCACCGGTACATATTCAACCGAGGGCATTTGGCGGGCCGGCTGGGGAAAGAGATCCATCAGCTCGTAGATGTAATCGGGCAGATTGCAGTTTACCGGCAGTCCCAGTTGGGACAGGGTAGAGCAGACCAGAGCGAAATCATGGGTCCAACGCCCTTCGCTCAGGATCTGGGCCAGATTTCTTGCCGCATCTTCATCCAAACGCGGCGTCATAACTTCCACAGCGGTCTCAAAGATCTGTGCAGTAGCCTTTTCCGCTACATCCGCGAGTATGATGGTTTCGTCATCTATGTCTTCAACCGGCTTCTCGCGTAAAACCCGGATGATCGAGCTGGCCGGAAACTGTCCGATCTGCGGATCTATCGGGCCTAGAACCGCGTTTTCATCAAGCAGGATTTCGTCAGCCGCCAGGGCTATCAAGGTGCCGCCGGACATAGCGTAATGAGGAATGATTGCGGTGACCTTGGCAGGGTGTTTTCTCAAGGCCCGGGCTATCTGTTCGGCCGCCAGGGCTATTCCGCCCGGGGTGTGCAGGATGATGTCGATGGGCATATCGTCCGGTGTCAGTCGAATCGCGCGCAAAACCTTCTCCGAGTCCTCCATGTCGATAAAGCGCCTCAACGGAATGCCCAAAAAACTGAGCGACTCCTGACGATGTATCAAGGTGATGACTCTGCTTTGGCGTTCCATCTCGATACGGCGCAGGAAGGCCAGCCGGGATGATAGAATGCGGCGTTGTTTGAGAACCGGAAGGAAGGCCATCAGCAAAAATACCAACCAGAAAAGTGAGCCTATATCGTACTGCACTGGTATCATCCTCCTTTATAATCAGAAAAAGCCGGCTAAAAAATCCTCCGGCACTATAATTTTACACTGTAAGCCGTACAAGTCAAGTATAACCCCGAAATTCGGCGATATTCTACAAGATAGCCACCCCTTTTAGGGTGATTGCTCAACACCATTTCCTGCATCCCAGTATCGGCCCATACTGATGTTTGAACTTTTGGGCTAAAATAATAGTATAGAAATACTGTATGCCTGTTTATTTATAACAATTTTCGCAACCCTTACCTATTTGCATTATTCACAGCCAAATGGGCCAAGGGTATTACTGTTATTGGGGCAGCCTGTTATGATGGTTCGCTGGAGGAGGGGAGTAAATAGCAGAGAGAAAGTCGTTGTTTGATAAGAGTGATCATCTGATTTACAATGTTGTTCAGTATTACTTTGAAGGAAGGGGTGTCGTTTTGAAAAACCTTACCCAAAGGGGACTGTGGAGTTCCCTGCTGAGTGTACCGTTTATTCTTTTACAGCCGGCCCTGGCCCTGGCCAGCGAAGCGGAT
>DHBS01000007.1:0-154 GCA_002398825.1 Syntrophomonas sp. UBA4922
AGTGGCTTGTTTCCAGAGAACTGCAGATGGTGTGATTGCAGTAATAAGGGTTATACCGAATGGGCTTACGAGGGCAGGGAGAAAAGCGGGGAGTCGGCTGAGTAATACCTGACGGATTCTCCATCCGTTAACAAGGGAGCATATATGATTGTAT
>DHBS01000007.1:469-609 GCA_002398825.1 Syntrophomonas sp. UBA4922
CAAGGGTGTCCACCGCGAGGAGGAATCTGAAGGAAGGTGTAGGCAAATCTCCGGTCTGACGAACAGAAATCACATCAGGCTGTAAGCAAGGCTAAGACTGCATAACAAGTCGAAGACCAATAACTACTCGGAATTGCTTG
>DHBS01000007.1:913-4041 GCA_002398825.1 Syntrophomonas sp. UBA4922
ATGGAGAGAAAGATTGCGTTCTTACCTGGGGAGGTCTCACGGACGGGCGGAAACAGAGTATGAAGCCCGGTTGAAACAAGATTTATCGTGAGAAGTCAGCAGAGGCCATAGTACGGAGGCAGCGCGATGCCGAAGGAAGGGCCGAACCAAAGGAGGTGTGGGTCAATGAAAGTTACTGAAAGAGACAACACAAAGCACAGACAACTTCGGAAAGAAGGCTATCTGCAAAGGGTATCTGCGGAACAGAGAGAGTATGCAGAAGCGTGCGGGTCACCAAAGATAGCTGAAACTGACAGCACCAACACCAACGAGCAGAGGGAAGGATTGCTGGAGCAAATCCTAGACAAAGACAATCTGAACCGGGCCTACAAACAGGTAACGAGAAACAAAGGCGCGGGTGGAATTGATGGAATGCAGGTAGATGAACTTCTGCCCTTCCTGAAAGAACACAAGGAAGAACTTATGCAATCCCTCCGGGACGGCAAATACCGCCCCAAACCTGTGCGCAGGGTAGAAATACCCAAAGAGAACGGGAAGACCAGAAAACTGGGGATACCAACCGTTGTGGATAGGTTTATCCAACAAGCGATATGCCAAGTCTTAAGTCCAATCTTTGAAAAGCAGTTCTCAGATAACAGCTTTGGATTCAGACCGAAAAGGAGCGCCCAGGATGCGCTCAGAAGATGCCAGACCAACATCACAGAAGGCTATAAATATGTAGTCGATATGGACTTGGAAAAGTATTTTGATACGGTCAACCAGAGCAAGCTCATCCAGATACTATCAGAAACGATAAAGGATGGAAGGGTAATCTCGCTCATCCATAAATTCCTGAGAGCAGGAGTCATGGTGGGCGGTATGTTTGAAGACAGTCCGGAAGGAGTACCGCAAGGCGGTCCCCTAAGTCCATTACTTGGAAATATCATGCTGAATGAATGTGACCAGGAAATGGAGAAACGGGGGCACAAGTTCGTCCGCTATGCGGACGATTTGCTGATTTTCTGCAAGAGCAAGAAAGCAGCTAGGCGCACGCTAGACCATATTCTCCCCTACATAGAAGGAAAGCTATTCCTGAGGGCAAACCGGGAGAAAACACAGGTAGCATACGTGAGTCAGGTCAAATACCTGGGGTACAGCTTCTACATCCATAAGGGCGAAGGGAAGCTCAGAATACATCCCCAGAGTGTCCGGAAATTCAAGGACAAAATTCGAGAAATCACAGGACGCAGTAACGGGATGGGAATTGAGGCCAGGAAAACCCGGCTAAACCAAGTGATCCGTGGATGGATGAACTACTTCAAGCTGGCAGATGCAAAGAAACTGATACAAGGACTCGATGAATGGACTAGAAGTCGCATACGAATGGTAACCTGGAAACGATGGAAAAGGGTCCGTACGCGTTTTGAGAACCTTAAACGCGCAGGAATCAAGGAAGAACAGGCATGGATGTGGGCAAACACAAGAAAAGGCTACTGGCGTACTGCCCATAGCCCAATCTTATCAAGAGCCCTATCCAACGAGAGATTCAAGCGTGGCGGATACCTCAGTTTGACGGAATGTTACTCGGCGAAGTAAGTGTAAACTTTGGAACCGCCGCTTGCGGAACCGCATGAGCGGTGGTGTGGGAGGTCGGCCACTCAAATAATGGGTGGCCTCCTACCCGATTAAGGAGTGATGACATGGAGAAGAGCGGTTTCAGTATTCTGTTATTCAGCGGGGACTACGATAAATGCCTGGCAGCAATGATCTTGGCCAACGGGGCGCGTGATCTGGAAATGGAAGTTGATGTGTTTTGCGCCTTCTGGGGCTTGCTGCTGTTGCGCGACCCCGAGAAGCTAAGTACAGAAGACAAGGATTTATACGAGAAAATGTTCACTGTGGCAACACCCTCAGGGGCGGAGGACCTGCCGTTGTCTAAAATGAATATGGCCGGCCTTGGCAAACAAATGCTGCTCAATATGATGGATTCCAAGGAAGCTCCCCAGCTGGGAGAATTTCTGCATGGCGCCTTTAATAAAAGGGTGCGCTTTCATGCCTGCGAGCTTTCCATGAAAATCATGGGCTTTACGGCCGAAGAGATGCTTGAAGGGGTTGAAGTAAACACTGTGCATGACTATTTACAGCAGGCCAGGAAGGCGGAAATCCAACTCTTTATATAAAACCGCCCCGTCATTGATTCTGTAAAATGTGCATACTGTGTTCCCAAATCTAGCCTCCATTCATAACATATAAGAAAACATTATGTGACAGGATGAATGCATTTGTTTTCTATACCCGTTATGACCAGCCCCAGTACTGCGCTGCGCAATAATATCCATGGCATAAACATCAAAGTGCCGGTGTTGGGAAAGAAGAAAACTCCCTTTATTTTTTTTGACAACGCTGCCAGCACCCCGCCTCTTAAATCAGTTCTGCAGCAAATGAATGAATTTATGAAATGGTATTCCGGTGTTCACCGTGGCACCGGCTATAAATCCTTGATAGCGTCCCGGGTCTATGACCACAGCCATGAAGTGATCGGCGATTTTGTCGGGGCTGACCCCAGTCTGGACACCGTAATTCTGGTCAAAAACACCACTGAGGCCATCAATAAATTATCTTACCGCCTGGAACTTAAACCCGGTGATGTGGTGATCACTACCGCCATGGAGCACCACTCCAATGACCTGCCCTGGCGCAGCCAGGCTCGAGTTGAGTATCTCAGGCTGAATGACAGGGGCCAGCTGGATATGGATCACCTCGACAGCCTCTTAAAAAAGCATTATCCCCGGGTCAAACTGGTGGCGGTCTGCGGGGCCTCCAATGTGACCGGACATATCAATAAAGTCCATCAGATTGCGGAGCTGGCCCATGGCTTCAGAGCCAGGATACTGGTCGACGGCGCGCAATTGATTCCCCATCACAGTTTTGATATGAAGCCCCACGCTCATCCCCAGCACATCGATTTTTTGGCCTTCTCCGGGCATAAGATTTTCGCCCCCTATGGATGCGGGGTATTGATCGGGCCGCGGAAGTTATTCGCCCGGGGCGCTCCGGAATACAGCGGCGGCGGCACCGTGAATATGGTATTCTCCCAGGCGGTTTACTGGGGGGTTCCCCCGGACCGGGACGAGGCCGGCTCCCCCAAT
>DHBS01000007.1:4192-90805 GCA_002398825.1 Syntrophomonas sp. UBA4922
TAATGTCCCCGGTGCTTACGCCCTTGCTGCCACTTTGAATTTCATTAAAAAACTGGGCATGCTGCGGCTGAGCCACAGCGAACAGCGACTTACTGCTTATTTGATGGAGCAGCTGGGTCATAACCGCGAGGTGATCCTGTATGGAAGTACCCCCCGGGTGGGGGTGATCAGTTTCAACCTCAAAGGCCTGCCCCATGCCCTGGTGGGAGCCGTACTGTGTTTCGAAGCCGGCATCGGGGTGCGCACCGGGTGCTTCTGTGCCCAGGGGTATGTCAGGCAGCTCTTGGGGGAAAAGGAAAACCCGGGCCATCTGGAATACTATCAGAAGAAGCAGCTCCATAAATTGCCGGGCATGGTGCGCATCAGCCTGGCGGCTTATAACACCAAGGAGGAAGCAGACATTCTGCTGCAAAAGCTGGAACAGATCAGCAAGAATAAGAAGGCCTATAGTGACAGGTATCACTGGTCGGAGCAATTGGGAACCTACATACCCAAAAACCTGGCAGTGGGATCCCTGGCGGATCACATCTTCCAACAGGTAAGCCCTTAATAATTAGAAGCGAAAGCCACTTTGCCCCATATATGACATGCTGTCCGGGAGCTTTTCTGCCTGGACATACCCGACCAGCGGAGTCAGGTTATGCCTGCAAGGCGCTGGGCCTCCCGCTGCGGTCTGCCCGCCATCCCGACCCTTTCCTGCCGGTATCGGCCATCATGAGCCCCCTATGTTATACTTAATTAAGCTGTTAAAAAAACGGGGGATTTCAGGATGCTGGAGCACAAGCCAAGGCGTTGGTGAGAAGCGGGCGGGGACTGTGCCGGTGGGTACGGTGAAAACCAGGATCTTTGCCAGGTGTGCGGGGAAAAGATTGAATATCTGCAGGGCGGACGGGAAATGAGCTGCCATTTCTGCGGTAAAACTGAACTGGCCCATGTACACTGCGGTCAAGGCCATTATATTTGCGAATCATGCCATGGCGAGCGTTATCTGCGCCCCATGCGCAGCTTCATGAAGCTGGCTGAAGGCGATAATCCCTTGCTCCTGGCCGAAGGCATGTTAAATAAAATCCCTCTGCCGATGCTGGGCTGTGAGCATGCCTGGATAGCCGTGGCAGCCTTGATGGTGGCCTTGAAAAATCATGGACCCCTTAAGATAACTGAGGAGATGATGGAAGAGGCCCTGAGCCGAACCCGCAAACAGGCTATCGGCGCCTATTGCGGATTAACCGGCATTTGTGGCATGGCTCCGGCTATGGGCGCGGTTTTCAGCGTTATCCTGGGGGCGAGCTGCCCTGGCGACCTGGAGACCAGCACTACCATGAGAGCGGTGTCAAAGGTTATTGCCGCCATAGCCGACGAAACCGGCCCCTGCTGCTGCAAGAATTTTCTCCGCACGTCCTTGATCACTGCTGCTCAGGTATTGCAGGAAACCCTGCAAATCGACCTGCCCGTGGCGGCGGAAATTTACTGTATCGACAGTGACCGGCACCCCCACGGCTGCCGCGAGGAGCGCTGCCGCTATTATTGGAAACATGCCCCCATGGGCTGAAAATCAATCCTGGTAATCCTGTGAAGCACCCTGTCTCACACACTCTCAATCAGATCACGCACCGGCACTTCCGCTTTTTGACGGCGGTCGAGGAAATCGATCCGGGCCTGATCCCCGTTGATATCTTCTATCCAAATCGGTTCTCCCTGGTATAATACCTCAATAACCCCCAAGGAATTAACGATATCGTGTGCCCGCTCTATATCCATAGCTGATAAACCTCCCATAAGTGATATATAGTTAGTTTCCCAGCCACAAAGATTTTTATGTTGCCGATAATTGGGTGGGAGTAAGGCTGCTCAATCGCCAATAGACAGTTGGACGCAAGCGGAAGCTTCCCTCGTGTCACTGGGAGCCCAGGATTCGGATGCAGTTGACTTTGGGGTCGGCAGTGCCTTGCAGGGCGCAGCCCTGCTGTTTGAGCAATTCTATATAATCGATCATGTTGGCGGTTATGCGCTCTCCGGGCAGGACCACCGGAATCCCCGGGGGGTAGGCCATCAGCATCTCAGCGGCGATTTCGCCGTCAGCGGCCTGAAGCGACACCGATTTAGTGGGGCTGTAAAAAGCGTCCCGGGGGGAGACGATCATCTCCGGAGGAGGAGGTATTTCGAAATAAAAGGGGCTATTTTTATGTTTGGCCTCGGAGGCCAGTTGAGTCAGGGCCTCAACCAATTGCCGCACTTGCAGCTCGTTGTCCCCGATGGTGACTATGGCCAATATATTGTGTAAGTCCGACATCTCCACTTGTATATTGAAACGCTTGCGCAAGGTGTCTTCAACCTGATAGCCGCTTATCCCCAGAGCGGCAACGTGAATTCCCAGTTTGGTTTCATCGAAACCGTAACAGCCCGGCTTGCCTAACATCTCTGGCCCGAAAGCATACAACTCCGCAATCCGGTTGATGGAATCCCGGGCTCCCCTGGCCAGCTGCAGGGTCTGGCTCAACAGTTTGCGGCCCTGCAGGGCCATCTGCTTGCGGGCCAGATCCAGGGAAGCCATCAAAAGATAGGAGGCACTGGAGGTATAGGTCAAGTCAAGCACATGTTTGACCCGCTCCACCGCGATCATTTTACTCCGGTACAACAGGACCGACGACTGAGTCAGCGAACCCGAGGTTTTATGCATACTGGCGGCACTCATATCGGCCCCGGCTTCCATGGCGGTGACCGGGAAGCCGGGATGGAAGTACAAATGGGCTCCATGAGCTTCATCGACTAAGACCGCCATATCATAGCTGTGGGCCAGATTGACTATTGCCTTTAAATCAGCAGCTATGCCGTAATAACTGGGATTTATCACCAGAACCGCTCGGGCATGGGGATGGGCTTTGATAACCATTTCCATATCCGACAGGGACACCCCGGTGGCTATACCCAAACGGCGGTCGCACTGCGGTTGTACATATACCGGCATGGCGCCGCTGAGGATGATGCCTCCAAAGGTTGACTTGTGGGCGTTGCGGGGAATGATGATCTCACTGCCCGGTTCACAGGCTGCCATGATCATGGCCTGCACCCCGGAAGTAGTTCCGTTGACCAGGAAATAGGCCCGCCGGGCATGGAAAGCCCTGGCCATCAGCATCTGAGCTTCCCGTATCACCCCGGAGGGGTTGCCGATAAAGTCTAAATCTTTCATTCCGTTGACATCCATACCGAGCAGCTGTTGTCCTGAAAGGGAAGCCATTTCCGGCAAGCCCCGCCCCTGCTTGTGCCCGGGCACGTGAAAAGGGACCACCCCATCGCTCACATATTTAAGAACTGCCTCATAGAGAGGGGCGGCGGATTGTTCTTTTTGCAACTCATAATACCCTCCCGGAGCTGGTTATTTCATAAATGCAAACGGTTAATAGATATCCCGCCCATACTCCTAACATATGCAGGACAGGTAAAGGTTGGTGCAGACACCAGGTATATGAACTGCACTATTTAGTACAGGATCAGGGCATAAACCGAATATCTATAGCTGGCGTTAAACATGGGCGGGCTGGAATTTAGCATGATTTGAAAGCGGAAGCAATAGGATGGTAACAGAGTCCAACCCTCAGGTTTAAGCCTTGCCAGGCGACGGGACCCGGGAGTGGCCTGGCCATTTGAAGCAGTTTGGCAACGGCAGCAACCCCTGTTCTGTACCGAAGACCGGGCAGGAGGATATCGAGGTGTGAAGTTTAATTGGTATGACCAGGTCAGGCGCTGCCTGGTTGACGCGTTGAGGAGAAACCGTATGATGGTTATCTGGATTGCTGTATTTGGCATGATCTGCTGGGGTATTGCGCCAATTTTCGCCAAAGTGGGCCTGCGCGGGGTCAATCCTGCCGCGGCCTTAATTGTCCGCACCATGTTCGCGGCCATAATCGTGACCAGCTGGGTGGCTATGAGCGGCTCTTTCGGGGATCTTTTAAAAGGATTTACCTGGCAGGTGGGACTGCTCCTGGGCATGGAAGCCATCCTGGCTACTGTGATAGGGGACCTGGCCTACTATACCGCTGTCAAATACGGGGATGTGAGCGTAGTATCCCTGATCATGGCCAGCGCCCCCCTGGTCACGGTCATCTGCGCGGTTCTGTTATTGGGGGAAAGCCTTACCATCTGGAAAGTCTTAGGCGCCTGCTATGTAATGTTGGGCATTCTGCTTTTGATATGAAAACTCCTGCCGCTAGCCTGTCATTAATAACTGCCGCTTCTTCTCTGCGGCAGTTAATCAGTTTTCTGTACTAAAGTCTCCGACCTGTCTTACGATAAATTCAGTATGGGATCAATATTGTATTTCTTGCTTAATGCGGGAATATGATTAGCTGTTGCGTTACAAAGTGTATTTTTCTATCAGAAGATGCGGTGCAATTTGGAGAACATCGCCTGCAAAAAAAAGGAAACCTGCGTTTGTTCACGAATAATGTCAGAACGGTAATGTTAGGCAGCCGATTAAGTATTTTTTGCTACTAATACCATTTACTACTTTGCGGAAACTTCTGTAGGTGCTTCTTTCCGATGCAATTGCAGCTCACCAAGGAGGCCATGACGGGTTGCTGAACCAAGATACAAATCAATCTCTATGTGAACACACTATACAGGCCAATACCTTTTGGAAACGCCTTTGCGGCCTCTTACCGTACAAGTCATTGCCAGCGGGTGAGGGCATGCTTATAACCCCGTGCAAGAGCGTACATACCTTTTTTATGCGCTTTCCCATCGATGTTATTTATCTTGACCGGGATCTGCGGGTTGTAGCTTTATATGAGAATGTGCCCGAAGGTAAAACCCTGCCTTTTTATAAAAATGCTTACTCCGTCCTGGAACTGCCGGCCGGGAGCATTGCGGTAACCAGTACGGAGGTGGGGCATCAGCTGTTGTCGAAATAGATAATATATGCACAAAAAAACAGTATGAGACAATAGCCGAAGTTTGACGTATCTAGGGCGTCAACTGGTTTAATTATTAAACTATATTGTTATTTAGGTAAAAAATGACAATTTTGCAGGATTGTGTTGCCTTATAGCGTAACTTAATTAGTAAGAAATTTGAGTTTAATAAACTAAGTCAAATAACAAATAAGAGAGGTATTTACTATGTATCTTGATCCGGGTTTTGGGAGCATGATTTTTCAACTAATTGTGGCATTAATTGCTGGTTTAGGGGCATATTTCGCACTAGCGAAGAAAAAAGCAATTTCACTTTTTAATAAGAAGAACAAAACAAATATGGAAGATAGTAATGAAGAAAGAATATAGCTCATTCCGTGACCCTTCAGGTTTTATATTTTCGGTTGATAATTATGTTTTCAGGCAGGTTAACAACAGCTATAAAGCCCAATATGATCATCTGATGAATTCGGGTTTATACCAAAATCTAGTTACAGAGCAACTGTTAGTTGACCATAAACCAATTGATTTAGAAACCAATGATCCAAATAAATATATGGTTATTCAGCCTGCAAAGATTAATTTTATTTCATATCCGTATGAATGGTCGTTTAGTCAGCTGAAAGATGCAGCATTAACTACTCTGAAAATACATAAATGCGCGCTAAAATATGGAATGATTCTAAAAGATGCAAGCGCTTACAATATTCAGTTTTTTAATGGAGTCCCTAAACTTATTGACACCTTATCGTTTGATTTTTATCATGAGGGAACTCCATGGATTGCCTATGGTCAGTTTTGCCGACATTTCCTTGCTCCTTTAATGTTAATGGCAAACATAGATATAAGATTATCACAATTAATGCGTATCTACATTGATGGCATACCGATAGATCTTGCTAGTAAATTATTAAAAGGCAAGGGAGGATTTAGCGCAAAGCAACACATACATTGGCATGCCCGAGCTATAAGTAAATATTCGCAAGATGGAAAGGTATTAGGGAAAACCAGGAATGTACATATTAACAAATTTAATTATGTCGCTCTCATAGACAGTTTAATAAGTACTGTTCAAAGAATAACCCTCAAAGGGGTTGTTACTGAATGGATGGATTATTATAACAATACTAATTATTCCGATACAGCTCTTAAAAGTAAGGAAAAAATCGTATCTTCTTTTTTCAAGTTGAATGACTTCAATATTGTTTGGGATCTTGGAGCCAATGATGGAAGATTCTCTCGTATAGTCTTAGAAAATGGGGCCTCTTTAGTAATATCGTTTGATCTTGATGCTATCGCTGTCGAGAAAAATTATCAATTAGTGAAAAAATACAAAAATAGTATTTTACCTTTATTATTAGATTTAACCAATCCAAGTCCTGGCTTGGGTTTCGCCAATCGTGAGCGCCTATCCATTGAAGAAAGACAAAAACCAGATTGTATAGTGGCTCTTGCACTTATACATCATCTTGCCATAAGCAATAATGCACCTTTTGAAAAGATTGCTGAATGGCTTGCGCTACTATCAGATAATCTAATCATCGAATTTGTGCCAAAAGAAGATTCTCAAGTCCAAGTTTTGCTTGCTACTAGGGACGATATATTCCTTAATTATACTAAATCAGAATTTGAAAAAGCATTTCAACATTATTTTGATTTTATTAGATCCGAAAATATCCTTAACAGTGAACGAGTAATTTATCACCTAAGGAAAAAAAGGGAACATGAATGATCAACGAATTCTTTGTATAAGCACAGTATTGTTACCGATAATTCCTTTACTATTTCTGTATAATCAAAATATTGAATATTTATCCTTGAAACAAGTATTAGTTCTAGATTTGATTTTAATGATTACTGTTGCAGCTTTTTGGTGGTTAATTCAGTATATATTTTCTTCCTTGCCTACAACTTTCATTACTTGTATTTTTTTTGTTATCCTTATATTTAGCTACGATTATATTCATGATTCTTTTTTAGATATGCATATATTTGGGAATAAGCACGATTATACGAAGGTTCTACTTATTCCTCTTTTTAGCTATATATTTGCTTATGTTATTCATAAATATACTATGAAATATAAATTCAATTATTTTCCGAAAATTTTTAGCATAATGATACTAGTAATGATAACCTTAAATATATACCCATTGTTTACTATAGCGAATTCAACGGATAATATCCCCATCAACACAATTGTTACCGAATATTCACATAGTGAAACACCTACTCCAAACATATATTGGATTCTGTGTGACGGATTACTGGGTTTTCAGGCTATGGAAAATTATTTCCATGACCCTCAAAATAAATTGAATGCACAATTATCGGACCGTGAATTCAGTATCAATAAAGACGCTATGTTAGAATCCGGGCATAAAACAAGAATTGCTGTACCGGCCTTGATGTGCCCAACATATTATGATACTTACTTAAAAGAGATTCTCATAGACCATGAAAAAGCTATGAATCCTCAAAGTTATTCATACACAGATTTATACAATGCACGATTCTATAATGAAACTATACTAGCATTTGATTCAAAGGGATATACCACTGTTTCCATGTCTATTGACGAAGATATTTTTTTCCCGACTACTGATTTTTTTTATTATATAGCTGCCCATAAAACTCCCGAAAAGGAACTGGCTAAATTACCCTACTATGTGGAAAAGGACGATTTTGCGGATAGCTCATACTATCGGTCGCGTTATTTTGCGCATCAATTAGGCAGCTTATTCCTCGGAGGTATACCGGGAGCCGTATTTGATTTTATGAATAAAAATGATGCTGAACATCATCAACTAACGACATATTGTGATAAAACCGAAGACATATTATTGGGAGGTTCTGAAAGTACAAAATTCTCGACTCTTATCAATAGTATTTATGATACGCTACATTCCAAAGAGGTTTTAAAACCACAATTTGTATTAATTCACAACTTTATGCCTCATTTCCCTTATTACTTTGATGAACAAGGTAATTTAAATTTAAATAATGATTCCTTTTCTTCCTACTCAGATCACCACACTTATTGTACTAAAGTACTTATTAACATAGTGGATATGATATTAGAAGTCGACCCAGATGCAGTTATTGTACTTCAGGCTGACCATGGATTACATGGATACTCTGAGGAACAAATAGTACATAAGTATGGTGACTCAGATGCACCAATTATGATATGGAATAGTGTATTTAGTGCAATACGAATTCCTCGCCAATACAAGACAGATGATTTGATGTATGCTATCGAAAATCCACTTAACATATCTAGATACCTTATTAATAGTTTCGTAGGGGAAAATTATCAATATATTGAAACTGACTCTCCATAATTTTTGAAAATAATGAAATATTTGTATGGCTTGTGGCTTAATTGTACCGTGCAGTTGCCAGTGGGAGACCTATATATGCATTAATTGGAGCAAACAACTAACTTATGAAAAAACGACCTTATTTTGCTGAAACAATCATTTTAATTTTGTACGCTTCGGCAGTACTGGTAATCATGTACTTCCACGAGCCATGGTTTGACGAAGCTCAGGCCTGGTTGATTGCTCAGGATGCTTCCCTGGTTGAGTTGCTGACCAGCATAACCCATTATGAAGGCCACCCCCCTATTTGGTTTTTAGCCCTTATGCCTTTTGCCAAACTGGGCCTTCCTTTCGAAATCGGCCTCAAGGCTGTAAATTTTGTTTTTGCTATTGCCGCTATGGGGCTTCTTGTCTTCAAAGCGCCATTCCCCAGAATAGTCCGCTGTACAATCCCGTTTACTTATTTTTTCTTCTACCAGTATGGAGTGATCAGCAGAACCTACAGTATGATGATGCTGGGCTTTGTATTGAGTGCCCTTTACTATAAAGACCGAAATGACAAGCCCTATCAATTTGCCGCGGCATTGGCAGTGATCTGCGGGTCAAGTTTATACGGTATAGTGATATGCGCGGGGATTGCTTTAGTCTGGCTTGGCGAGATGTGGCGGGAGTTTAATTTCCTGCAGGGAATCAAGTCTTTTCCTAGGAGCAAACGGTTTTTTGCGCTTCTGTCGCTGTTGATCTTTAATATTCTGTTGCTGCTCAGCGCATACCCGCTGCCAGATACTTATGCTGTAAACGCGGTAGTAGAAAACAACTCTAATGTCTCATGGCTCTTTTATATGTTATTGATAGCACCGGCTGATGCAATATTCACTTCATTTTTCTCCGCTACTGCCACAAATAGCCTATTTGATTATTTAATCTGCGGTCTGCTCAGCTATGTAATAATCGTATTGCTTTTTGAGATTGCCAAAGCTGCCCGGATGAGAGCGTTATTTTTGTTCCCATACCTGTTCTTCATACTATTCAGTGGGTTGGTCTATTTCTGGGATCATCACATTGGAATATTGGTAATGTTCTATTTATTTATAATGTGGTGTTGTTCGGACCAACTTGGTGGAAGTTATGAAGCAGCGTTCAGGAACAAATACTTCAGGTATTTTGGCCTGGCTGTTTTGGCCCTGGCCTTAATAAGCACCTTGCGCTGGTCGGTGATTGCTGCAAAAAATGATATTAGCCTCAATTATGGTACCGGACGCGAAGCGGCTGCTTTTTTGAAGGAGAACCGGCTGGATCAATTAAACATCGTGGCAGCCTGGAGGATTATAGCAGATGGGGCCACAGCTGAAAGCTACGAAGATTACGCTTACACCGAAGGGATTCCTGCCATGGCATACTTCAAAGAAAACATATTCTCCAACTTCAATAATAAAGCCGCAAACCAACGCTATCTGACACATCGAATTGACACAGAAGGATTATACACTAAAGACCTAATTGCCGGAGGGAAGCCCGATGTGTTATTCACCAACGTTCATGCCAACTTCACTTTGGGGGACCAGATCGGCGTGGCTGATTATGCCCTGGTTAAGCCGGTAGCCGGCCATGATATTTGGAAAGATGAAGTCGATGCGTACCAAATCTTTATTTTCTTGCGCAAAGACCTACTGGATAATTATCCTCAATTCGATATATTAAATTGGGAAGATGAATTATTGACAAATGAAGAAATATCACCGTGGTTTACAAAATAAATACCTGACCATATTTCTCGAGATGGCCCAATACGGCCTGGTAAGCGTTTCGGCCCTGGCGGTGGATGTGGGGTTGCTCTATGTACTGGTGGAGTACGCTGCATTTCACCATATTCATGCCGCCACGATTTCTTTTACCTGCGGCCTGGCGGTGAACTACATCCTGGCAAGGTTGTTCGTTTTTAAGGAAAGCAAATTTCCGCTACTTCAGGAGTTCATATGGTATGCATCCATCGGGGTAGTAGGACTGTTGCTGAATGACTTTATCATCTACCTGCTGGTCTGGCTCGGGGTTTGGTACCTGTACGCCAAGGCGGTATCGGTAGCGGTGGTCTTCTTTTTCAATTTCTTCGGCCGGCGCAGATTATTCGTTTATCAATGAGCAGAGAGAGGTTTTAGTATGGCTGCGGAAAATGTCGTGATCATGGGGGGCGGCCCCGCCGGGTTGGCTGCCGGGTATGAACTGGCCAAAAAGGGCTATCGGGTGACCCTTATTGAGAAGGAAAAACAGGTTGGCGGAATAAGTAAGACCGTGGAAAAAGACGGCTATCGCTTTGACCAGGGAGGGCACCGCTTTTTTACCAAAATAGAGGAAGTCGAACAATTGTGGAACGAGGTCCTGGAAGAGGATTTCCTGCTCCGGCCCAGGCTATCCAGGATATTCTACCGGGGCAAGTTCTTTGACTATCCTATCAAGCCCTTTAATGCCCTATCAGGACTGGGGTTGTACGAATCAATGAAGATAGTCGGCAGCTATATGAAAGTCAAAGTGAAGCCTATTCATCCCGAGGAGAGTTTTGAAGACTGGGTTACCAACCGGTTCGGCTATCGGCTTTTTAACCACTTTTTCAAATCATATACCGAAAAAGTTTGGGGCATGTCCACTAAAGAGTTAAAAGCTGAATGGGCTGCCCAGCGCATTCAGGGATTGAATCTGGTCAAAGCGGTTACCAATGCCCTGTTTAAGCAGTTTAAAAAGAACAGCATAAAGACCTTGATTGAAGAATTTCACTATCCCCGCCTGGGGCCGGGGCAGATGTATGAATCAATGGCCCGGGCCATAGAAAAGTGTGGCGGAAAAGTACTGCTGAATGCTAGGGTGAGCCGGATCAACATGAATGGACCAAAGTTTATAGCAGTGGAATATGTAGACCAAACCGGGCAGGAGAATCGAATCGAGGCTGATCATGCCATAAGCAGCCTGCCCTTGAGGGATCTGATTCATTTGCTTCGGCCCGGGCTCGATCCGGATGTAGTCAAGGCCGGAGATCTCTTGAAATACCGGGACTTCATTTCCGTCAACCTGGCTTTAAACAAAGAATTCCTATTCCCGGATAATTGGATTTATGTTCATTCCCCCGAGGTGAACCTGGGCCGGGTACAGAATTTCAAACAATGGAGTCCAAGCATGGTTCCTGAAGAAGGATGCAGTTCTTTGGGCCTGGAGTACTTCTGCAATGAGGGGGATGAGTTATGGTCGTCCCCAGATGATGATTTAATCGACATGGCAGTAGAGGAGATCAGCCAGATCGGCCTGATAGAAAAGGATATCGTCAAATGGGGCTGGGTGGTCAGAGTGCCCAAAGCTTATCCTGTTTATGATGACGATTATCAAGAAGCCATGCCGGCCATAAAGCGATTTCTGAATGGTCTGGATAACCTGCAGACCATCGGCCGCAACGGCTTGCATCGCTACAATAACATGGATCACTCTATACTTACCGGTATATTAGCCGCCCAAAACATACAGGGGGCTAGACACGATCTGTGGGAAGTGAATACAGATGAGGAGTACCACGAGGAAATGGAAACTAAGCACTGATGAAAACGAGTAAGTATCATCTCCATGCCGATTCCAACCGGGCAATATTCTACCTTACAGTGGTCGCCTGGTTTGCTATTTTGCTGGTTTACTATTATGTTGTGCAGGGGTATCCGGAAAAGGATTTAGTGGATACTGATGCCTTCACCCGTCTGGTAAGAGTGGAACAATTGGCCGCAGACCGCGATTGGTTTGACTCGCTTATACCCCGCAGCAATGCTCCCTACGGGGAAACCCTGCACTGGACCCGCGCCCTGGATATTCTACTTTTATTGGGAGCAGGTCTTCTTACTCCATTGCTGGGCTTCCATAAAGCTTTGTATTGGTGGGGGATTGTTATCAGCCCCATCCTTGGAGTTTTTAGCCTGGCAGCAATAGCCTGGGCTGCCAGGCCGGTTTTGGACGAGGAGAAGCGGAGGCTGCTCTGGCTGATATTCCTGGGCCAGTTTCTGCTGGTGTCGGTCTACCATTTCGGCCGCCCGGATCATCACAGCCTGTTGTCATTGCTCTTCATCGGATTGCTGGGCTGTCTGTTGCGCCTGGTACTGCCAGCGCATAATCGCCCTATAGCGCTGTGGGCGGGATTGTTGGCCGGAATTGCGATGTGGGTCAGTGTAGAGGCCTTGACTGGTGTTGTGCTGGTGTTTGCCACCCTGACCCTGCTGTGGATTACACAGGGTGAGGGTTATCGCCTAAAGCTGGCCGGTTTTGCCTGGTCACTGCTATTATCTTCGTGCCTGTTCGTTTTGTTGGAACACCGGCCGGCCCTGCTGCTGCAGTTTGAATATGACCGGATTTCAGCAGTACATATTATTGTATTTTTGTTGGCTGCGCTTTCGGCATGGATTCTCAGGATATTCAGCCGGCAGGCTGTGTGGAGGCGTTCCTGTGCCGCCGTCTCTATAGCTTTGCTGGATGGGCTGATCCTGTGGCTTACCGTACCTGCATTCTTTAAAGGGCCTTTCAGCCAGGTAAACCCAGCTATTGCCCCCATCTGGCTTAATTGGGTTATAGAAGTCCAACCGTTGATGTCAGAATCTACAACTACAAAAGTGGCGGTAATCGGCTCAATCCTATTGGCTCTGGGCTTTATACTGTGGCAGTTTGCCGTTAAAACGCGTAATTACCGTACAGAACACCTGCTAACCTGCATGTTGGGTCTGCTGCTTTTCATTCCCCTGACTTTTTATCAAATACGTTGGGTCTATTATTGTTCAGCTCTGCTTATCCTCCCCCTGACTATGTTCCTCGGGCAGATTCTGGCGAAGGTATCCGAGATCCGGCGGAGCAGCCTGCGAGTTCTGACCCGGGCCATCACCATTTTCCTGTTCTTGTTTGGCTTTCTCTTATTAGGTTTGCTGCTGGAGGGTCCTGCCAATGATTCAGCCGCCGCCACACCCAAAACCGGGTTATTGTGCGACTGGCTGAATGACCCCGATAATAATCTGCCGGCCAGTGCGGTGATATTGATTGATATGGACTATGGTCCGGAGGTTCTGTACCGCACTCCTCATCAGGTGATCGCAACCCCATATCATCGCAATGACGACGGGATTCTGTTTAACCACCGGGTGATGACCGCTGCAAATGCCGGGCAAGCCTATTCCGTTATCAGCGAACGCCAGGTGGATCTGGTTGTACTGACTCCAAAATCCTCTGAAAAGGTGATCTACGGCGCCGGGGAAAACCCTGGCATATTCTACAATCAATTGCTGGATGGGCAGATACCGGAGTGGCTTGTACCGGTGCAGACAACTGAACAGATACAGGAATGGTTCGTAATTTTTAAGGTGGTTACTTGAGCCTTTCTTAAGGCTGATTAATGTGCTGCTTCGGGTTTCGCCATAAAGCCGCGTTGCAATGCGGCACCGATCCAGACCCTGCCAGTAGTAGTCAAAACAGTTCTGGCAACGAATTGAGACTGATGCGCTGGGGGCTGGTGCCGCACTGGGCCAAGCAGGCCAGGAGCGGCAGCCGGCCGATCAATGCCGGGAGACGCCCAGTGCTTTTTTATATATTTCTATATGCTGCCTGATCTCACAGGTGTAATCAAACCTGGCCTTGACCAGTTCGGCGGCAGCCTGGCCCATCTCTTGCCGAAGGGCGGGCCGGGTTAGCAAAATCCGGGCTGCCTGGTAAAGATCCCGAGAGGTTCTGATGTAAAACCCTTCCCGCCCATTTTTGATGATGCTCCGGTTTCCCGGCACATCGCTTAGAATAGCCGGCACACCCAAACTCATGGCTTCGAGAGCTGCCTGGGGCTGACCTTCTGCCTCAGAGCAGTTCATGACCACATCGCCTAAGGTAAACACCCCGCTGATTTCAGTGTGTGAGACTTCTCCTATATATACGACCCAGGGAAGGGCCTTGATGCGCTGCAAGATGTGCAGGCCATAGGTTTTATCAATTACCGGCCCCATTATCAATAATCGCACCCGGCTGTCTTCGTTGGCAAGCGGCTCTAAGCCGTCCAGGGCCAAATCCACATTTTTTACGGGCCGCAGCCCGGTGGGCAGCAAGAACACGGTGCTGCCAACTGGAATGCCAAAATCCTGTGGTTTCCGGGCTGGTGCGGAGGGCAGACATATGCCCTGGGGAATTACCGCCACCTTTTCTTCCAGAGAGGGGCGGTGGCTTAAAAGCCGGTTTTTAAAATCCTCATGGAAGACCACTATGTATTGGGCGGCGGTAAACACGGGCTCAAGGGCGGTATACTCTTGATTTCCGGGCAGGTTGATGTCGGTTCCGGTTAAAGTCGCGATCAAGGGATAATCCAGCAATTGCGGATGGCTGCTCATTATTTTGGCCAGATAAAGGCCATTAAAGGCATGCACCATATTAAAGCGCCCGCTGCCCAGGTGCTGATGGAGCTTTACCTGATAATCGGTATCTTCCAGTGATAAAAGCTCGGCGGTTAAGCCCTGCCGGGTCAGGCCGGTGCAGATTCGCCGGGTGGTCAGGGTATTGCCGCGCTGGCTTTTGTGAAACGGGGTGATCAAGAGGACGGACGGATTGATGCTACTCATAGGCAGGCTGATCCATTACCTCTCGTGTTTTTATCAGCTGGAAACATTCGCAGTACTCATAACGGCTGTTCATAACCGCGCGGTAACGATTGAGGCCGGTGATGGCGTCATCATAGCGAAAGCCCTCTAATTGGGAGCGATGCTCATTTAGTGCCGCTATTTTTTTAATCATAAAATTAGAAATGTCCAGGGCTAAGCCAGGAGATAGAATCGGAGTCCATATTTCGTAACCCAGTGCGGTGGCAACAGACCAGGGCTCCAAAAGGCACTCCTGGAACCAGGGCCCGGCAGCCCGGCGCATGGCTTCTATAACCAGGCGGTGGGTGACGAGGTGATCACGAACCGCGTCCTGGCTATGCGGCAGGTAAACCCGGTGCGGCTTTTCCTCTCTTATTAAGCTGGTCAGCTTCAGCAAGTATTCCGGTTCGACCATGAGGTAGCCGTCCGGCCAGTGCAGGAATTCGGTTTCTTTTACACCCAGAGTCCGGGCTGCGGCCAGGGCTTCGCTTTCTCTCAAAGCGGCCAGCTCGGTTTTGCTGATTTCTAAACTGCCGGATTCGCCGGAAGTTAGATATACTATCTTGATTTGATGTCCCTGCTCAACATGCCAGGCTATGCTGCCGCCGCAGCCCAGGACATCATCATCGGGGTGGGGCGCGAAAACCAGTATGCGGTTGGTTGCAGCTATTTGTTTCATAACCATTATTGTATAGGAAAGAGCTTGATTTTGCCACCTGAGTCAGGTAGACTGTCGGGCGCCAGTTGTGAGGAAGGGGATGCACGGCGGGCCATAGTGCCAGAGAAAGGTTTACATACAGCATGGGCCGGGGATGTGGGTACATGAACAGGGGAATGGCCATTTCCTTTTGGGGATGAAAAGCAAAGGGGTCATCGTGTTTGATGACCCCTATAAGGAGGACTCTAATCCGTTACCAGCCGGTTCAGTTCAGCCAGGGTACCGTTCTGGTTGGCTTTGATCATACCTTCGGACAATGTGTATAAATTGCCGCCGATAAACACCACGCGCTGAATCTCACGATTGCCTCCGCCCCAATAGTCTCCTGCCTTGAGGTAGTCCTGCTCATCCATATGGGTGATGCGGCCCTGCTGGGTAAAGCCCTGCGGGGAGACATTATATACATAAGCCCCCTGGAAGGCAAAGGATCCATACTCTCCGGCACCTTCATAGACAGTCGCCGGAAAGGCTACCACATCCTGGTACATCATAAAGGCTTTGTGGTTGTCGGTAGCCTCGGAGCGGGTTCCGGAAGTTCCGATCACTACCTTGCTGACTTCGATGGGGTTATTGACGTCGGCAACATCAAACAGGCTCAGTTTCAATCCTGTAGTCCGGGTGGCTTTGCCGCTATCCTCCACTTCACTGCCCAGCCCGATCAGGTAGTGATCCCCGTAAGGATGCAGATAATTGCTGAACCCCGGGATTTTTAGCTTGCCCAGGATTTTTGGGGCTGAGGGAGTCATGTCTATCACAAATAGAGGATCGACCTGCTTGAAGGTAACCAGATAGGCCCGGGGGCCTATAAATCGGGCGGAGTATATTCTTTCTCCCGGAGCTATATCTTGGATGGCACTGACCTGCCGCATGCTCGCATTGAGAATATACACCGCGTTGCCGGATCTATCTGCGTTCCATCCGTTGCGGGTGGTGGCGATGCGGAAATAGCCGTCATATTCGTCCATGGAGAACTGGTTCAATATCGTGCCCGGAACCAGGCCGCGGCTGGCATAACTCACCCCGTTGCCCAGACCGAATTTGTATAGTACGGTGCTTTCGCTGTCTTCCGTGTACCCCTGGCGGTAGTAGGCGGGGCGGTATAATGAAGCTGCTATATAAAGATTGTTCTGCGAACAATACACATTGCCGCTTGATCCCAGGAAGGTCTCCAGAGCGAATTGGCTGCCGGCCGAGGTTAATTTTACCTGGGCGATGTTCACATAGGAGCTTAACTGCATATCGGGGAAATAGCGAATCTGATCGTAGGATTTGGTGTATTCCTGGCCGTTGACGGAATAGACCGGTTCAAAGGGCTGGTAGACATGTTCGCTGCTGATTAGATAAATGTTGTTCCCGATTTTGCGCGATGACACGTAGTTGCCGGGAGTGCCGTATTCATCAATTTTTGCCGGGCGGCTCTTTTCACTGGTATCGAATATGGTCACTAGGGTGCGGCTCTGAGCCGGCGGGTAAATTGACGGCATAAGCCTCTTGGCGGTATCTTCCATGGGTACGGGCTCAGGGTAATCACGATTAAGCACGGAATCCTGAATTAAAATCAACCGGTTCTGGTGAAGGTACATCTCGCGGGGTCGCTGCGTAACCGGAACCCGTGCCACCACCTGTAGTTCACTGCCGGGGTAGGCCTTCACAATGATTACCTCACGGTCTTTTACCTGATAGAGGTATTCCCCGTCGGTTTTTACTATATCGGATTCATCCACTCCTTCAACCTGAACGTTGGTGCCTGAATAAGCAGTTCCGCCACTTAACAACCCGGCGGCGGGCGCAGGTTGGGCGGCTTGTTCCTGTACCGACGCGGCAGATTTCATCAGGTCGTTTTGCAGTCCTAACCGGTAGTTGTTTTGATTGTATTCATCTAATAGACGCTGCAGGTTTTGAGCCGAATTCAGGCGCGGTAACTCAGCCCCGTCAACAGAGGCCTTCTGAATGATCTGGGCCTGCTCTTCAGGGGTTTGACCCAGGGTAAAAACATGTACGGCGCGGCTGGGGGAATCCCAGACCACCTCGGCTGCAAAGAATTCGGAGATAAAGCGCAGTGGCACCACAGTGCGGCCGTTCTTGAGCACGGCTGCGGTGTCCATTGACCGGGGAGACTCGCCGGCAATCAGCATTTCTGTGCTGTTGATGGTAAGAGTGACCTGGCGGGTTGAAGCGGTTTCATCTTCAGGCCGCGATATGATGACCTGCATATGTTCGGCATCCCACTCAACGGTGGCGCCCAGGGCCAGTGAGCAGAAGCGAACCGGCACCATAGTGCGGTCGTTTTCATCGATATAAGGCAGCTGATCGGGGAAAAGGGTTTGCACCCCGTTGATATAGACATTAACATCCTGCGCTTGTACGGTGGAGGCACTTAACAGGCCGACGGTCAGGAAAACAGAGAAGACTAATAATAGAGTCAAGACAACTCCCGTGCGCCTGGCTGGCATCGCATCACGACCTTTCTGGTTCAAAATTACCCTTTGCCTATGCATTACACATTCTTACGCTATAATCTTGCATAAGGCGGGCATATTCCCAGGAATTTTTGAAAGCGCTTAACTTGAGTCGCCTGAGCTTATCTGTTTGATGCTAAACAGAATGAAAAACTACCCCTGGGGCGGGGTAGTTTTTCAAGGTCAAACAAGAGTACTATGAGACTGGTTTTTGGAACGAATCGGAAGATACGATGCTCCTGTTGAGCGTCAAGAGCGGTGAGCATCTTCTGTTAAAGAATGCGCCAGGCAGCAATTGATTTTGGGGGTGATGACATAAAAATATTTGGAAATGATTATAGCAGTACAAATTACCTCTTTGGTGAGATTAGCAATCCATTGTATGCTACCATGAAATAACAGATATGCGATAAGGAGGCCTTAAACATGAGAAATTTCAGTTTTGTTAATCCTACCCGTATCATATTTGGACAGGATACCATCAAACGATTGGGAAAGGAAGCAGCCAATGACGGCATCAAGAAGGCTTTGCTGGTTTATGGGCAGGGCTCGGTTTTTCGCAACGGGGTTTATGAACAGGTTGCTTCTGCCCTGCATGAGGCCGGGGTCGGATTTGTGGAACTGCCGGGGGTGCAGCCCAATCCTGTTCTCTCCAAGGTACAAACTGGAATTGAGCTGGCCCGGGAATATCAGGTTGAAGCAGTGATAGCCGTCGGCGGAGGCAGTGTTTTTGACAGTGCTAAAATAATCGCGGCAGGATATCACCACCCTGGTGAGGTATGGGACTTCTTTGCCGGAGCAGCCCGGATTAAGCAGGCTTTACCCATATACGGAGTTCTGACCATATCTGGAACCGGGTCGGAAATGAATAATAATGCCGTATTGACCCGGGAAGATGACCAGACCAAGTGGGGGCTGGGCTCCAAGTACCTGTATCCCCGCTTATCCATCATTGACCCTTCGGTGCAGAGCACTCTGCCCGCTCATAACACCGCCGAGGGAGCGGTGGATATGATAACCCATATCCTGGAGGTCTACTTTGACGGCAGCACGGATGTGGAGGTCATGAGGGAGTATATGGAAGGACTGATTAAAACGGTCATGAGAGAAGCCGTCAAGGTCTTGCGGGATCCGGCTGATTATCAAGCCAGGGCGCAGCTGGCCTGGGCCGGAACCCTGGCATTCAACGGCAGCACAACCCCGGGGACCCGGGGAGGGGATTGGGCTACCCATGGCATGGAGCACAGCCTGAGCGCTTTTTACCCGGTGGCGCATGGAGCCGGGCTGGCGGTGCTTTTGCCGGTCTGGATGCGGTATGTGTACAAGAACGATCCCGGTACTTTCCACCGTTTTGCTGAAAAAATCTTTGGCATAACCGCCTTGGAGGGTGATGATCTGATCGTGGCAGGAATTGATGCCCTCCAGGCCTTTTTTATATCGTTAAACATTCCTTCGCGCCTGCGCGACCTTGGCGTAGAGGCTGCTGATCTGGAAACCATGGCTGACAATGCGGTATTAAAAGGCTCACTGGGAGTCTTGCAAAGGCTGGGGCGGGAGGATGTACTGAATATATACCGCCAGGCCTGGTAGGCTTCGGGGGCCGGGTGACAACTGGGTGACAAAAAGGACCGCCCCCAATTGTCACCCTGATCTCCCCTCCCCGTTCCTGCCCTGCCTGTTTCTCCCTCTCTACCGGAAGGAAAACAGCAGGCGATTACGAATTAAGTATTAATCGCTATTATCTGTATCAGGGGGAATTCATGTGTTCAAATATGAATTTGTAATCCTTAATGTAACCCAGCTGAAAGGAAAGCGCATTGAAGGCACCCGCGATTATGATCTCAAAGTGCGGGTGACCAGGGCGGATGAGTTGGTTTTCGAGGAAACCGTCCGGGTGAGAAAAACCGTTAACGGAATATTCCCGGAAGAAGAGATAATCTCGAAGAAAATCAAGTCTCAAACTTTGAAAAAAGAATTGATTCAGGAAATAAAGGCTTATGTGAAAAAACATAAGAAATAGCCTTTTCACTTAAATACCGTTCACGGAGGTGTGAATGAAGAGACTAATTGCACTGCTCGTGGTTTTAATTTTACTTCTTCCGTCAGGATGCAGCCGGGACGAGCAAACCGGGAGCCCGGCCTCAGACTCTATTGATCACAATTCTCCGATAAAGGAAATGGTTGGCAACCAAACCGGGAGCCCGGCACCAAAACCGGGAAAGAACCCCTTGGCAGGCAATGTTATTCCAGAGTTTTCGGCAACCGACCTTAATGGTCAGACGGTGACCGAACAGGTTTTTCAACAGCACACCCTGACCATGATCAATCTGTGGGGTACCTTTTGCCAACCTTGTATAAAAGAAATGCCTGACTTGGAGCGTCTGCAAAAGAAGTATGAAAGCTCCGGGGTTAAAATCCTGGGGGTGGTAGTGGATAAGAATGTGGAAGCCGCCAGAAGAATTGTTTCAGCCAGCGGTGCTCTCTATCAGAATGTTATTCCCGACGCTTCCCTGGAGAAAAGTGTCTGCCGGGCTTTCGATTATGTTCCGGCCACTATTTTCGTGGATAGCAGCGGTCAAGTTCTGGGAGAATTGGTCAGCGGCAGCAATAGCCTGGAGGGCTACAGCAAAGTGATTGACAGGCTGCTCGGGCCTGAACCGGACGCTGCAGCCAGATGAGCGCTTAAAGCCATAGACTCCGGGTGATATGGGGTGATGAGATGAGAGGAAAGATGCTCAGACTGGTGCTTCCGGCGCTGGGTCTGGCCATGATTCTATTCGGGTTGCTGCGCAATGAACACCTGACTGTATGGGCCAAGGCCATAACCATATGCCTGGAATGCGTTGGTATTGGTTGATATGAGAGCATGGGTGCAGCTAATCAGTGTCTTCATGTGGAACCCGCTGATGGGGAACTTTATCAGCGGACACATCTACCGGGGAAAACTCAAACAGATCTGTATTCCCGCTCTGAACTGCTATTCTTGCCCGGGGGCGATAGGGTCTTGCCCTTTGGGTTCGCTGCAGACCGTTTTAGCCGACCCTTTTTATAATTGGTCATTTTACGTTGTGGGCTGGCTGGTTGTGTTCGGCTCATTTTTAGGGCGCTGGATCTGCGGTTGGATCTGTCCCTTCGGCATGCTGCAGGAATGGCTTTACAAGGCGCCCTTTGTAAAACTGGCGCTGCCTCAATGGATGCGCTGGAGCAAGTACCTCATCCTGCTTGTTTTCGTAATCTGGATACCCCTGGCAGGGGCTCGTACTTTAGGCCTGGGAGTGCCGGCCTTCTGTAAATATATCTGCCCGGCCGGTACATTGGAAGCAGGCCTGCCGCTGGTGGGTCTGGTTCCGGGTTTGCAGGCTGCGATCGGCAGCCTGTTCGTCCTCAAAATGACGATATTGTTTGCGGTAATCGTTGTCAGCTTCATGATATTTAGGCCATTTTGCCGGGTTTTATGCCCGCTCGGGGCTATTTACGGACTTTTTAACCGGGTTAGCTGGTATCATTATAAATGCGACCGGGAGTTATGTGCCGGTTGCGGAACTTGTGCAAACCAATGCCGGATGAACGTTGACCCTGCGCGGGAGGCTAATAGCCCGGAATGTATCCGCTGCGGGGATTGTTTACAGAAGTGCCCTCAGGGCGCTTTATCTGCGGTGTACGGTTTCAACTCCAAAACTGAGGCGATTGGCAACGAATAATCTAAAGGTGTATTAGTTTGGCGGGGATTTGAGAAGAACGGTTTGCAGAAAGGGGTTGCTAAAGATGTTTAACCGGCCCGGATGGATGTTAATAGGTCTGGTGGTTTTGTTATTGCTCAGTTTGGCTGGCTGCAGCCGGTCAGGCTCAGCGGAGCAGAAGGAACCGGCATCCAAAGAAAGTGTGTCCATACAGAGCAGCGGTACTGCCAAAGCTAAAAGCCTGGCAGAAATCCTGGCCCAGGGCAAAAACCATCCCGGGGTTTACTGTGAATTTGCGGTCAAACCTGATGAAGGCAGTGTGCTGCAGGGCAAGTTGTGGATTGCCGGCAATAACCTGCGCTCGGAAACTATTGATGCCGGGAGCCAAAGCACCGCCATCTTCATCCGCAACAGCAAAGGCTACAACTACATGTTTACATCCGGGGATGAACAGGCTATAAAGGTCACTGATGAGCAGCCGGCAGAAGACATCAATCCAGTGCACAGTATTGATAACGTAGACGAAAACACCCAACCGCTGGGCAAGGAGGTCCTGGACGGGAAAAATTGTGTGGTAGTTCAATATAAGCAGGATGAGGTTGACAACCGTATATGGTTATGGGAAGATCATGGCCTGCCGATCCGAATCGAGAGCACCTACAATAACAGCACTACAGTGATGGAATACAGCAACTATAAGTTCGAGGCCCTGCCGGAATCGCTTTTCGAACTGCCTTCGGGCATGAAAGTGATGGAGCTTCCCGGCATAGGGAGCGGAACGCCGTAAACCTTTATTACCGGTCTGCAAGAGAAGTCTCTAAACAAATGTTTAGCAATATAAACAAATGACAATATATTAATAATAACGGTAGGCTTAATCCTGACATACCAATCGCAGCAGATCTCCTTCCAGAGACAAGAGTTCCGGCGAGGAGAATATCCGGGGTTCGCTCAGATCGACCGGAAACTGCTGTATGATGCGGGCCGGGCGGCTGGATATCAAGAGAATCCGGTCGGCAAGATACAATGCTTCCTTGAGGTCGTGGGTGACTGATACCATGGTAAAGCGGTGTTGCTGCCAAAGCCGCATGACATCATTCATAATGTCAACCTTGACCTTTAAATCCAGGGAAGCGAAAGCTTCGTCCATAATCAGCAAATCTGGAGAGACTGCCAGGGCTCGGGCCAAATTGACCCGCTGCTTCATGCCTCCGCTCAGTTGGGATGGGTAATAATCGGAAAATTCCTCCAGATGCAAGCTATTAAGCAACGCATCGATATTAGCCCGATCGTTTACAAAGAGTAGATTCTGCCGGATAGTACGCCAGGGGATGAGGCGAGGCTCCTGAAAGACAAAACCGATCTTTTGGCTGTTGACTTCGAGTTGTCCCCGTGTGGGGGCTTCGATTCCGGCCAGCAATCTTAAAAAGGTGGTTTTGCCTGAACCCGAAAGCCCTAAAATTACGATTCTTTCAGAAGGGCTAATGACCAGATCCCAGTTTTCCAGAACCCTCAGCCCGGCAAAATCCTTGTATATCCCCTTAAGCTCTATGCTGGCCCCCATCGCTTTGACATCCTCCTTAAAAGGTATTTGACCAGACGTTCAGTGGTGATGCCCAATATGCAAGCCATAAGTGTGACCGACCAGGCGCCGGCTGAGTCGACCACCATGCGGGCATTGAATATCTCCACACCCAGTCCGCTGCCTCCGGCCAGATATTCGGATACCAGAACCACTTTCCAGGCTTGCCCGATGGTCACATCGATTATAGCTGCAATAAAGGGCAAGAGTGAGCCCCAGTAGATGTAGTGGAAAACCTTGTTAAAAGGCACCCGATAGACACGGGCCATTTCCAGAAGATCTTTGTCCAGATTGCGCATCCCCGAGACTGTGGTCAATACGGCGGTCGGCAGCAGGGAAACGAAGGTAATGAAAACTGGACCTCTCCAACCTACGCCCCAGGCAAAAATAACCAGAGTTAACCAGGACACAACCGGAACCGCTTGTATAAACATGATGATGGGGCGGAACATTTCATAAAAAGCCTCGGATATTCCCAAAAAAAGCCCGGCAATGATGCCTAAGAGAAGCACCAGGACCAGAGCTAAACCTACTTTCCAGGCAGTTTGCAGAGCGGCCTCCAGCATCCTGGGATTGGTCAGGTGTTCACCCAGCAATCCCAGGGTTTCTGATGGTACCGGAATAATTACGCGACTTATAAAAAAAGATAGAATCTGCCAGCATACCAGGAAAACGATGATGCCGGTCAGTGCTCTGCTTAATCCCTTCATTCACCGTAAAACCCCTGATCAGGCAATTGTTTTATGGAGTTGGGGTCAATTTGCTGAATGGTTTCCAGGTATTTTTTAACTTCGTCACGGCACTCGGCGCTGGGAATATACTTGAATTCGGTACGCTGCAGAGAGGCTTTCATGACTGCCGCCGGCAGCGGCAGGGTATTTTGGGCCTGTTCGATTGCAGCATCGGGATTAGTATTGCACCAATCAGTCGAATCTGACAGCATCTGGGCCACATCCTTTACCATCTGAGGATTCTTGGCGGCGAAATCCTTTTTTACAAATAGTCCGGCTATAGGAACCCGGGGTTCTACAGCGGCGACTTCTCCCCAGTACTTCTGATAATCAAGCACGATGGATCCGGCGTTGTCTTTCATGGCCAGGGTGACGTAAGGTTCGGGCAAGGCGGCAAAATCTATCTTGCCGGTCTGAAAAAGACTTACCACTTCTTGCGGCGGAGCGTATACGAATTGTACGTCTTGATCAGGAGTCAGGCCGGCTCTGATCACTCCCAATCGGGACAGCACGTCCACGGTCTGGCCTTTGCCGACGGGCATGTGAATGGATTTGTTTTTCAATGAAGACCAGTCGGTAAACTGAACCCCCTGCCGGGCTAACAGATAAAACACCTTCCACTCGTGTACGCCTACCATCACCAGGTCCTTCTGATTGGCGTATAGATTGGCCGCCAAAGTGACCGGCAACACCGCGAAATCAGCTTGGTTACCGGTCAATAAGCCAATGGCTTCATCATTGCTTTTCCAGTAAGATACTTTGACTGTGACCGGGCCTTTAACCGCCCCGTTTTCCAGGCCTGCTAGCGGTAAAACCAGTGGGCCCACCGGGTTTATCAGGGTGCTTTCAGCAGGTTGTGGCGGTTGAGGCGTAGTTTTTTGGCATCCGCTGACTGCAAGTGACAATAGCATAAGTAGCATTAAGAGTCCAGTAAATATGATCGGGCTTTTCTTTCGCATAAATTATCTTCCCCCCTGCTGTTATTTTATGTTAAATATATCACAATCACCCTTTAAAAGCAGAAACAAAAAAGGAACGTTGAAAAACGTTCCTTTCAAGAGGAGCAGGATCAGGAAGAAACTTGAGACTTAACAGTCTGGATATCTTGAGTATCGACCTGGGCCGCGGGTTTGTAAAAGCCTTTTTGCTCAGCCATTTGGAAGAGCTGATACTGGAACTGTTCATCACTATTACGGATCTGTTGGATGGTTGAACGAAGCTGATGGTTGGCGGTTTCACTGATAACGTTAGCATACTTGGTTAGGCTGGCATTGGTCGATGCCAGGATGTCATTGACCATTTCCTTGTCAGTTAGATGTTTATTCATTACCAACTCTCCTTTAACCTAAAAATGACATCAGTTTCTGAGTAGTCTGACTGCAGGATTTGGCTGCCTGCTGGAACATCTGCTTGCACTGCGGATCCTGGCATTGTTCGGAATAGAAATTCAATTTCTTTTCCGTGTTCTTATGCGCCCCGATAAGATGCCGCAGATTCTGCAATTCCATGTGATTCAAATTCATTTCCAGACTCCTTTCATGGTTTTATTGGGTATGCTCAATATCATTTTGCGCAAGCTACCATACTATTATTCTGTGACAGTTATAGGCAGTGGCCAAAAAAAACGATAAGTAATTAATAAACAATACAATGACCTAAAAATGACCTAAATAAGAAAGATATATACCTAAATTTAGGAAAATTGTAGTATAATAATAGAAATTTCCTTGAAATCACTGCACAGGGAGAGTGTACTGTGATTAAGTTGAGTCTGGAACATCTGCAGGTAAATCAGAAATTGGCCCGCAATATCTATGATCAAGATGGGAGGTTGCTGTTAGCCAGGGATATTCTCCTCGAGCCGCGTCACATAGAGCAACTGTTGAAAAAAGGATTTGAAGAGGTCTACCTATGGGAAGAAACCTCTGCTGAAGAAAAGACCGAACTCGATAACCGGGCTGCTATGCGCAAAGCGGTGCTCCTTCCTGGTATTGGCACTGCGGTAGAAGCTTTCCGGGAATTCATGCTCAGTTTGTCTCAAGGGCATGCTATCACCCTCAATCAGGTCGAAGATACAGTTGATTTAATTTATCCTGAAATTATCGGGTCTAACAATATATTGAACCAGATCAAGCTTTTGCGCCAGAAAGACGAGTATACCATGAAGCACTCGGTTTCAGTCAGCATCATCGCTGTAAAATTGGGCGAAGGCATGGGTCTAAACAATAAATCCCTGCGCTGTCTGGCCAAAGCAGCCCTATTGCACGACATCGGCAAAGCCCGAATACCGATGGATCTGATCAATAAGCCCGCCCAACTCACCTCACAGGAGCATAAAGAAATGCAGCAGCATCCCCTGTACGGTTTTAGAATTGCTCAAGAGATGCAGTTAACCGAAAATGAGGTTATTACTGCCATTTTACAGCATCACGAACACTTTGACGGCAGTGGTTATCCTTTTAAGGTTTTAGGGCATAAGCTGCATATTTTCTCTCGTATTATTGCGGTTGCCGATGTTTTTGACGCCCTGACCTCTGACCGGCCCTATCGCAAAGCCCTGCCTTTATTTGAAGCCTTGGATGAAGTAGTCAACCGCAGCCTGGGCCATCTCGATCCTTTTATAACCAGGCGTCTGATATCCTATGTATTAAACGTCATCCCTGGTGAAATGGTCAAATTGAGCGATGGCTCTATCGCCTCCGTAGTCCTGGTTAACCAGAACGAACCCCAACGCCCCATGATTCGAGTTAAAGATCAATTCATAAACCTTCAAGAAGAACGCCGGCTGCATGTGATCGACCTCGCCTAAATGACCCGCGCTGGCCTCAGCCTGTTCTCCTTTTTAGCTTCCTTTTTTCATTCTTTGCGTTAAAAGGGTTAAAATAACCCCAAGGAGGATGATATCATGGCGGAGAAAAAGGTCAGGTCGGAGGAAGAGTGGAAAGCGATGCTGGATGACGAGGCCTATCGCATTTTAAGGCAAAAAGGGACCGAAATGGCTTTCCATAATAAGTATTATGATCATCACGAAAAGGGCATCTATTGTTGTGCCGGCTGCGGCCAGCCCTTATTCAGTTCTGAGGTGAAATACGAATCCGGTTCCGGATGGCCCAGTTTCTACCAGCCCCTTGACAAAGAAACCCTGGACCAGGCCAGGGATTTAAGCCACGGGATGATCCGAACCGAAGTAATGTGCAAAGCCTGCGGGGGGCACCTGGGTCATGTATTCCCTGACGGCCCCCGTCCCACCGGCATGCGCTTTTGCATCAATTCCGGGGCACTGGACTTTAAGCCTGAAGACGAATAGACCAGACGGCGGCCATCTGCCCCAGAACGCTATAGAAAGTCCTCGATGATGTTAAGGGATTCTGCAAGCGTCCCCGCGTGTCATTGGAAGAGGGGCTTGACACGGCCGCCTGCAGTGATATCCTTGCTGGCGTCTTTCACTACTATATCCCCTTCGCTCAACCCTGAAACGATAGCGATGTGTGCGCTGTCACTCAAGCCTACCTCAACCGGTTGAATCATGATGCGGTTGTTTTTTATCAAGAAAACTTCTTTGCCGCCGCTGGAAACGGTACGGACACTCTGGCGGGGTACAACCAGGGCATCCGGCTCCTGCCTGGTCTGAATGGCGATGCGCACCTCAAAGCCGGGCTGCAGTGTGCCGGTTTCTTCCATACTGATCATAACCGGTACGCGGCGCTGAATTACCCCAAGTGCGGATTGTTTTTCCTCAGCCTTAGGGTAGATTTGGGTGATCTGTCCTTTAAGGACTTTTGTACCCAAAACCGGGGCAGTGATGTCAACTGCCTGGCCTACGGCGATTTCTGCCAGGTCATCGCTTAATATGTGGGCTTTTAACTCCAGATGCTGGCTGGAGCCGATGCTGGACAGCAACTGACCGGGCATGATGGCCGCACCCTTTTTTACATCAATACTGAGTATTTTACCGGAAGTGGCAGCGGTGACAATCAATTGTGCTTTTTTGCCCTGTACTTCCCCCAGCGTGCTCTCAAGGTTTTTCAATTGCGCCTGTGCGGCCTGTTGTGAAGATGTCAGCTCTTTTTCAGTGCTTTCCAGAAGCTGCACAGCGGTCAGGGCCTGTTCGTATTCGCTCTGGCTGGCGGCGCCGCTTTGCAGGAGCGAATTGACCCGTTCCAGGTTTTTACGGGCATCATCCAGCTGCAGGCGGGTGCGGTTAAGGGCTGCTGAGGCCGAATCTAGGCCTGCCCGGGTTTGGTTCATCTGCGACTCGGTCTGGCTGGCTTGTATATTTAAATCCGGATTATCCAGGCGTATCAGGGCTTGGCCGGCCTTGACCTCCTGGCCTAACTCAACCTCCACAGCAGCCACCGTTCCGCTCTGTTGAGCATAAAGAAGCGATTCATTTACAGCCTGCACCACAGCGGTATCATCCACGGTCCGGGCGACAGCCGCCCTGGTGACCTTAACCGCGTCCATCTCGGCAACACCGCCCTGGTATACTGCGACTCCGGCCAACACCGCAACTACCAGGACAATGCCCCCATACAACCAGCGCTTTTTCTTCATCTTCTTAGCCTCCGCCTCCTGTTAGTCCACATATTTTGACATCTCAATCATGTCTAAAGTTGACAATCCCCGCGTTGCTAACCAGTACCCCGTCAGGACAAAACTCAAACCTACCAGTAAACTGAGCACATAACTAAAGGGAGAGATAACCACCGGAAAGGTGAACATATCGGTGCTCACACTGGAAATATAGAAAACTGCCAGCCAGCGCCCGGTGGGAAGCCCGATGAGCAATCCCGGCACTGCCTGTATCAGTGTATCTTTCAACATCAAGCCGGATACCTCAGTGTGGGTAAATCCCAGGGTCAGCAATGAGGCCAGCTCTTTCTTGCGTTCATTGTAACTCATGACGATGGAGTTATAAATGATGGCCAGGCCCAGGATCAGGGAGAAAAAGATCATGATCCCCACGAATAAGATTGAGCTTTCCATCAGGCTGGTGATATTGTCGATCTCTTTCTGGCGGCTGGCAATAGAATTGATTCCGGTTATATCGCTCAAATCATCCTCGATGGCGGCCGCCTGCCCCGGATCGACCAGGAGCATGCAGCCGGACACTAAATCCGCTTCATGCAGCAGCCGATTGGCCTGGGTCAATGAGGTATAGCATATACTGCCGAAAAGCTGCCGGTTTATGGACACCACCGGCAGTTCGGTAGTTAGCGGCTCGCCCATTTTATAGGCGGTCTCCACAGTAACCAGGTCGCCGGGCTGTGCTCCCAGCTTGCGGGCAGTGATTTCGCCAAGTACAATGCCTTCCTCGGGTATAGCCATGGGATTGCCCTCGTTGTCGGAAGGCATCTTTAGCTGGTTGCCCTCAGCTTGGCCGTTGACCGCATCCTCGACGGTTCTGCCGTTGTAGTGGATTTTCACCGGGATCTCGATAAAAGCCTCTGTACGATTGACTCCTTCCATCCGGGAAATGGACAATAACTCGCTGGTTCTGACCGGTTGATCGAAACGCACCAGGTAATGGTAAAGCATCTCTTTATCATAATACTGCTTCATCATATAATCTATGGCATCATTCATGAAAAAGGATATCAGCAATAAAGAGACAGCGGCTACCACCCCGGCCACCGTAACCGCTGTCCGCATGCGGTTACGGGCCACAGAACGAAAACTCATCTTCCACAAAGGGCTCAAGCGCTGCCAGAAAAATGGCAGGCGTTCCAGCATATTGCGGGAGGTCTTGCCGGGCGGCTGAGCGCGCATTGATTCTGCCGGGTTAATGCTGACGACAGGCATGGACGCGCTAAGCCCGGCTGCAAGTCCCACTGCAGCCGCGAGTATAAAACTGTATGCCACTACCTGAAAATGATAGCCTTCTACTTTGGGAAGGTTAAAGTACATGGCATATATTTCGTTGAGGGATTGGGAGAACAGCAATCCCAGGCTGCTTCCGGCCAGCGCTCCTATCATACTGACCGCCAGGGCATAACTGCTGTAATGAAAAACCACCGCGGAGTTACTGAACCCCAGGCCTTTCATAATGCCGATCTGAGAGCGCTGCATGCGGATCATGCGGCGCAGCAAGACGATTTGTATCCCCGCAGCGATGGTCAAGAATATGATAGGGAAAAATCTGGCCATGATACGGCCGCTGGTCAGCTCGGAGTCCAGTAAGGAGTGACTGAGCTGATCCTTGCGAGGATAGCTGGCCAGGTTGCCATAGGAAGAAAGCAGGTTCTCGATTTGCGCCACTATGGAATCGGTGTCCGCCCCGGGTGAGAATACCACCAGGATCTGGTTGACCTGCCCGGGAAGGTTGAAAACTTCCTGAGCCTGGTTCAAAGGTATCATGAATATACCGAAGGTTTTAGGGTCAGGCACCATGGCGGAGAGGTCTTTGACGGCGTACACGAACTCGGGGCCTATAGCCGTCCCCACCACAGTAAGTGGAACCTGCCTGCCCTCGGCGATTATCTCTACATTATCACCGAAACTCAGGCCATTGGCCTCCAGGTAGGAGGGATCAACCAGGGCCTCCGCCCCGCCGTTGGCCGGATAGGCTTCGAAAAGGCGGCCTTGCTCCAATTCGACGCTATTGACCTGTTGATTCAGGGGCAAAGGGTAAGAGGTGAGCCGGGCTGAGGCCCGGGTGCCGTCCTCTTTTATAACCGCCACATCCTGCTGTATGCGTACGGTTACCTTTTCTATCCCGGGTATGTTGGCGATCTGCTTGGCTACCCCTTCCGGGGCGTGGACCACATGGAAATAATGATCAGCGAAGTTATTGTCATCATAAAAACGCTCCTGAGCATAGCCCAGGTTGGAATAAGTGGTCGACATGGCCACATACAGGGAGATGCCTATGGTAATAACCAGGGCCATGGCAAAAAACTGCCCCTTGCTGGTCCATATGCCGCGCCACAGTTTGCGATATAATACCTTCATTACCACTCAATTCCTTCAGGTGTTGCCCGGCTGGCATTGACTTGGATCTCCGCCACTCTGCCGCTGCTCATACGCACGACCCGGTCGCCGATGGCGCCGATGGCCGCATTGTGGGTTACAATAACTACCGTGCTGCCATGCAGCCGGTTTACCTCTAAGAGCAGCTCCAGTATGCTTTTGCCGGTTTGATAATCCAGGGCGCCGGTAGGTTCATCACAAAGCAGGATCAAGGGCCGTTTTACTATAGCCCTGGCGATAGATATGCGCTGCTGCTCGCCGCCGCTGAGTTGAGACGGGAAATGGTCCAGGCGTTCATCAAGCCCCACCTGCATGAGCACTTCCTGGGTCGACAGCGGGTTATCGACCAGACTGGCAGCCAACTCCACGTTCTCCCAGGCGGTTAAATCTGATATCAAATTATAGAACTGGAAAACAAAGCCGATATGGTCCCGGCGGTATTGAGTCAGTTCATTGTTGCCGGCCAGATGCAAAGCCTGCTGGCGAAAAGTCAATTCACCGCTGCTGACCCGATCCATACCGCCTATCAGGTTTAATAAAGTGCTCTTCCCAGAACCGCTGGGACCGAGGATTATCAGTACTTCCCCCGCAAAGATGTCGATAGTGGTGGCTTTAAGGGCTTCTACCGAGACCTCGCCCATCACATAGGTCTTGGTTACATCCTCCAGGTGAACCAGAACATGATCCGCCATTTGCTGCTCCTCCCCACAAGTGCCGGTGTGCCGTCAAGTTGAATTTACCCCTTCAAGGTAGCGCTGTCAATGGAAAACAGAGCTAGAAATGATTCCGGAAAGCAGTTGCCGCTGCTCACGCGCTTTGGGTCTGAGGTTCGGCTGGAGGGGATAAATCGGGGATGTTGAGTGCAAGTAGCAGATTGAGCAGGGCAATGCCTGCGGCTGCCAAAAACACCCACTGATAGCCGAAACTGGCCCAGATCAGTCCGCCTCCGATGGGAACCGTCATGGAAACCATGTGATCCAGGGTTACGCCCATAGATAGCGTGGGACCGATATCATCAGGGGTGTCGACGATGCGGTTCAAATAGGTGGCCCGGGCCATATTGACCGCGAAGAGGACCTGGTCAGTGATAAAACAGGCCATTATCACTGTTAAGGCCAGGTTAGCGGGAAACCAGGCGGGTGCAAAGGCATATAGGATGCAGATAACGATCAGACCCAGCGATTCAGCCGCAATGATGCGCTTTTCTCCGATGCGGTCGATGGCCATGCCCAGGAGGGGACGAAAGAAAAGGCCCACCGCCGTACCGATCATACTCAAAATAGCAAAGACTTCCACCCCCTGGTCGAAAAGACGGATCAAGACCCAGGGGGCAAAGGTGAGAAATATCTGCTTGCGGGCTCCGAACAGGATATTTAGTAAATAGAAAAGGTTATATTTTTTCTTGAACAGCAGGTAACGGGGCGGTCTCTTAATTGGCTCGCCTTTAATCATGGCCATGCACACCGCTGCTGTCAGGGCACAGCTTCCCGCGATACCGAAGATTAGAGCAAAAGAAAAGTCAAACCGGCTCACCCCGATATAGACCAGGAGTGAACCCAATAAAACCCCGGCCGCTTCAAGGCCTCCGATCTGTCCCAGCAATTTTCCGGCCTGGTTTTTATCCGCCAGGCGCAAGGCCAGTGACGAGCGCATCACCATAAAAAGATGAGCGCCGGTGCTCCACAGCAACATCCACAATACCACCAGGACCATATTGTACGCGAAAAACCCCTGCCCCCACAACGACACCGCCACCATCAGGGCCGCTACCATAGTCACCCGGGTGTCCTTTAAGAAAAGCAGAAGAGTAAAAACCACTACCACCAGAAAACCTGGCAACTCGCGGGGAAATTCCAGGGCTCCACGGGCTATTTCGCCGAGATGATGAACCTGAGCCAGGTAGTTGTTAAAAGAGGGGTCATACAGACCACTGTATATCCCCATCATCAAACTTGCCAGGGAAAACAGAAGCAGGCTCAGATTATAGCGCCGCAAATCCATAGAAACTCACTCCCCGCCACCGCATTCATTCAGACTATTGTACCTCTTTGCACTCTCTACTCACAAGGGAGTTGATGAGACTGAATGGGTAAGGTATGAGAAGCAATTGATGAGCAAAGTCCTGGAGGAGGCAAAAGGTAGGCGGTTAGTAGACGGGTACTAAAGTGGAGTAAAAATCACCTATGTGTAGGAAGAGCAACGGTTGTCTTTTAAAAGCAAACCGGCGGGGGATGGCCTCAAGAACATCCCCCGGCTGGACTCAATTAAGCATGATCTCCGGTGAAGTCCTGGTTTTCTCAATGGGAAAGGCATTGCCTCCGAGGATATCCTGGTAAACCGACTGATAGTCTAAGGCCATGCGCTGCCTGGAAAACCGGGTTTCAACCCACTGACGGCAATGACTGCGCGGCAGGGAGGCAACCTTGGGCATGACCTCGCAGGCCTCGGCGACGTTCTGTACCAGGAAACCGCTTACGCCGTCTTTTATCACCTCGGGCATCGAACCCTTGTTAAAAGCAATTACAGGAGTGCCGCAGGCCATTGATTCAACCACGGTCAAACCGAACATCTCCTGATATGATATGGGGTGCAAGACCGCATAAGCATTCCGCAAAAGCTCATCCCTTTGAGGCGGGCCTACCGAGCCGATATATATGATTTGCCGGTTGTCTATATGCGGAGCCACACGTTCGTTATAGTAATCCTTGTCCTGGATAATGCCGGCGATCAATAATTTCATCCCGCTTTGCCGGGCAATCTCTATGGCCTGCTCGGTGCCCTTATCGGGATGTATGCGGCCCAAGAATACCAGATAATCACCGGGCTTGTCGCTGAAGGTAAACTCATCCAGGTTTATGCCGTGGTAAACCGTACGGACATAGTCTAAGTCGCGGTGCCTATCCGAATCGCTGATAGATACATAATAATTGTTGCGGTTATATTCGCGGTAAATTGGTACTATCTTAGGCGAAGAGAAGCCGTGGATGGTGGTCACCACCGGTGTATCTGTCATACGGCTGAAGGCTAAGGGAATAAAATCGTAATTGTTGTGAATCATGTCATATTTGTGCGCATTCTCGAACAGGTGGGCGATGTGCATCGCTTCCCAAACCTTGGGATCGATCTCCGGGTTCTCCTCATACGGATAGGGGCAGATATACTCCAAGCGAGCCGCCGTTTTGGAATCACCGGTGGCATACAATGTTACTTCGTGCCCCAGTTTTACCAGCTCTTCAGTGAGATTCGAGACTACCAATTCCCAGGGGCCATAGTGCCGAGGCGGCGTCCTCCAGGCGATGGGTGACAGCATTGCAATTTTCATGATATACCTCCAGGTTTTTGATGCCCGCCCCGAAGCCGGATGTTTTATTAATCATAGATAAAACAGTGCGGGCATCTTAATCGTCTGTTATTTATTTGCCAGCTGGGGTTCGAGACCTTTATGCAGCCGGTACTGCTCATACATAGCGCTGAGATTGCCGATCGGGTCCGAATAGAAATCCTCCCGGTCATAATCCTGCAGCCAGGGATGGCGCTTCTCTACCTTCTCCGGGGCGGGTTCATAGAGCCGCTGAGTCTTGAAAGCCTCCAAAGCTGGTTTAGGGGAGTGATCAGATCTGAACAGGCCGAAATACCTCTCATGTATTCTCCTGTCCAGAGGAGGGCGATCCCATAGATGGGGGTGATAATCCGCGAAGCACCAGGCCAGGGCACCCAGGATATGCTCTTGTTGCAGCAGAGTCAGGGCTCTCTGGTAGAAGTCCTTAACCGACTTTTCTTCAAAAAGGGGGAAAAGGCTTAAAACTGCGGTTTCAGCCCTTTCTTGATCGTTTTCACAGGTTGGTGCGCCAAACTCCTCCAGCAGCACAGGCTTTCCGCCCATCCACTCGGTTACCGTGGCCAGGAAAGGAAGGGCATGAGCGTCGAAAGGATCCTTTACCCAGGCCAGGTAGGAGGGATAGCCATGCATGCAAAGGTAGTCGCAGTACCTGGCGACATCCTGCGGCCACATACGGCGGTCCTGTTCCAGATCTTCGCTGTGCATGCCGATGGTAACCGGCATACCCGGGCTATAGCTGCGGATGGTTGAGGTCATTACATCCAGCCAGCCTCGGGCCCTTTCCCGGTCGGGAGGTATGGCGAAATTGGAGTTTTCATTGCCCAGGTCGTAGCCGTACAGAGACTGGTGGCCGTGGACGTGCTGGCAGACTGAGGCGATCTGAAGGGCTTGGGCTTCGATAACGGCTTCATCGCTGTAGCAATCCCGCAAAGCCCTGTCGGTGTATATCACACCTCCGGCATATATATCGAAGGGTTGGGGCGCTGAGTAATCGGTCAGCATCCAGGCCGGCATCCAATTGACCCCGCTCATGTGGCCGCAGAAGAAGGTAGGCATGATCTGCAGCCCGTGGCGCCAGGCAATATCCATCGTTGTGGCAAGATGCTCCAAAGCCGCTGGGGAGATGAGGTCTGGCCGGGGCTGGAAGTCTTCCCAGGTAAGAAAAATGCGCACCAACTTAAACCCATGCTGCTGTAACAGACTAAAATCGCGGTTCACCTCGTTGGGGTCAAAATTCTTCCACCAGTACATGGCTTTATGAATCGGCCAGTAATTGATGCCCTGCAGGAAAGGCGTATTATCTGCCATATGATCACCTCCGGCAAAAAGGTTACAGTTAGTAGCCTTCCTCCACTTTTGCTCTTTTATTCCTTATGTTATGCCGGTCTGGCATCGGGCAGAAAAAATCTTTAGAAGTCGGAATGAAGACCCAGAGGGAACGATTGTCTTATCTGCATCGTCAGACAAAAAAACAGCCGGGAGCTATAAAACCCGGCTGTTGATATAAGCAGTTGTCACGGTTTATAATGGTTTTTTCCTGCCCTGAGACAGGATTAAAGCGGTTTACATGAAGGCTTCTTCGGCTACGTCAATACAGCTTCTGTCGCCGGCCTTCATGGCCTTTTCGAATCCGAATACATCAGTAACATGGTTCATGATATAGAACTTGGCGCTGGCGATTTTGCCCTTGTAGAAATTGGCATCGTAATGGTCATCACCCAGTTCAGCCAGTTTCTTGGCAGCTAAGATGGCCTGGGAGAGCATCAGCTTGCCGCAGTAGACCCTGGCGCCTGAATGCATGGTCCGGGTGGCGAAGAGCTGTTTCATCTGCTTGTCGCCGGCGGTCCAGGCAGCATTCATGTCAACGATATTCTTGAAAGAAGTCATGGCTTCAGACATCATAGCGAATTCAGCTGCGAATTCATCAGTCTTCTCGTTGGCAACAAAGTCATCGATTTCTTTTACCCACTTCTGGAACGGAGCGCTGCCTTTCATGGTGAACTTACGGCCGGTATAGTCCTGGGCCTGGATGAAGTTGGTGCCTTCCCAGATGCCATGGATAACGCAGTCTCTGTATAGCTGAGCCCCGGCATACTCTTCCATGAAGCCGTAGCCGCCGTGGCATTGGATCGCTTCCCCGGTGAGAATGCGGGACATATCGGATGAATAGGCCTTGCACAGCGGGTTGTTGATCGCAAACATATCAGCATAGTATTCTCTTTCTTCCTCGGTAGCAGCATCTACTTCCAGATCACGGAACAGATAGGACTGGTAAATCAAAGCCCGGATGGCTTCCATGCCGGCTTTCTGGTACATCAGCATGCGGCGCACGTCTTCGTGTTCGATGATGCGTACACTGGGTCCTTTGGGATTGGTTGAATGTTTGCTCTGCACGCGCACTTTGGTGTAATCCAGAGCCGCGTAATAAGCGGAAGTTATGCAGCCCAGGGTGAATAAACCGGTGTTCAGGCGTTCTTCGTTCATATACGCGAACATCTGTGACATACCTACGCCACGACCGTCTACTACTTCTTTTTCGCCTACCATCCAGCCGTAGCAGTTGTCGTTCTCGCCCATGGCCAGGGTGAGGGTGGAGGAGCCATGAATACCCATTTTATGCTCGATGCCAACGGAAGTTACGTCATTCCAAGCACCCACGGAGCCATCCTCGTTGACCCAGAACTTTGGAACGATGAACAGAGAGATGCCGGCGGTGCCTTCTTTGGCCCCGGGGGTCTTGGCCAGCATCAGGTGGATGATGTTTTCCGCCAGATCATGGTCACCGGAGGTGATGAAGCATTTCTGGCCTTTCAGCTTGTACAGGCCGGGGGTTTCGGTGGGGAATGCCTTGCTCTGCACCGCGCCCACTTCGGAGCCCGCTCCCGGTTCGGTCAGACCCATGGTGCCGCCCCATTCGCCGGTGTACATCTTGGGCAGGAACATATCCTGTTGTTTTTGGGTGCCGTAATCCTGGAGCACAGTGGTGGCGCCCTGAGTCAGACACCAGAACATGACTATGGCGGCGGATGCAGCGGACTGCATCTCCAGAATCGGAGCATACCAGGACAGCGGTATCTTGCCGTCGCCGCGGAAACCAAACTGAGGCCCCAACTCAGCTTCCATAACGGTTTTATAAACATCCTTGAAGACATCGGGTGTAACAACCGCGTGTTCGTTCCCACCTACAAAGGTCGCCCCGATTTCGTCGGCCTCTTTGTTGGCCGGGCAGATTACATCGCGGCACACTTTGAAGTTAACATCGAGGAAATTATCGATGTCGTCAATCCCATAGTAGTCCTTATAGGCATCTAAGGACAAAAGCTTTTCTGTGTCGAGCCATTCTTTGATCACGAACTTGATGTCCCGCGTGTTCATCAAAAAATTGTTATGTGGCAATACAGTTCCCTCCTTATTAAGATATCTAATGTCTGTTGAAACAGTGAGAATACCTGGGGTATTTGGCCGAAACCAAATCTGATATGTTTCCTGCCCGGGGAAAACCGGGCAGGCACAAATTCAAATTACATTTCGACGATCAGGGCAGTGCCCATGCCGCCGCCGATGCACAGGGTGGCCAAACCTTTCTTGGAGCCGCGTTTCTGCATCTCATAAAGCAGGGTACAAAGGATGCGGGCGCCGGATGATCCGATCGGGTGGCCGATAGCGATAGCGCCGCCGTTGACGTTGACCTTATCCATCTTGTCGGCCCAGCCTAAATCACGGCCTACGGCGATGGACTGCGCGGCAAACGCTTCGTTGGCTTCAATCAAATCAATGTCATCAATAGTCAGGTTGGCTTTGGCCAGGGCTTTTCTAACCGCCGGTACCGGGCCTATTCCCATAACCTTGGGATCTACGCCGCCGGAGGCATAACTGACGATCTTGGCCATAGGCTTGAGTCCCAGTTCAGCGGCTTTTTCAGCGGACATAACCACGATTGCAGCAGCAGCGTCGTTGATGCCGGAGGCGTTGCCGGCGGTTACGCTGCCGTCTTTCTTGAAGGCGGGTTTCAGCTTGGCCAGGCCTTCAGCGGTAGTGTTGGCTTTGATGTATTCGTCATTCTCAAATACAACGTCACCCTTCTTGCCAGGGATGACCACCGGTACGATTTCATCTTTGAACTTGCCGGCTGCCTGAGCGGCTGCAGCTAAGGTCTGGCTGCGCAGAGCGAAGGCGTCCTGATCTTCTCTGGTGATGCCATATTGTTCGTTTACATTTTCAGCGGTGATGCCCATGTGATAGCCATTGAAGATGTCGGTCAGGCCGCCGAATACCATTTCGTCAACCATCTGTCCGGGGCCCATTCTATATCCCCAGCGAGCTTTGGGAAGCAGGTAGGGAGCGGCGCTCATGTTCTCCACACCACCGGCCAGAACGACGTCGACGTCGCCGGCTTTGATCAACTGGGCAGCCAGGCTGACTGCTCTCAAGCCAGATCCGCAAACCTTGTTGATAGTGAAGGCGGTTACTTCTTTGGGGATGCCAGCGCCGATCATGCACTGGCGGGCGATGTTCTGGCCCAGGCCGGCCTGCAGAACGCAGCCGAATACGACTTCGTCGATCTGCTCGCCGGTGATGCCGGCTCTTTTCAGAGCTTCGGTCATGACAATGGCGCCCAGTTTAGCGGGCGGAACGTCTTTTAAGGCTCCACCAAAGGAACCCAGCGGAGTACGGCATGCGCTTACGATTACGACTTCTTTTGACATTAAATATTCACCTCTCCTATAAATTTAAAGTAAAAATAAAAAACCAATCTCACCTTATTATTTACCGGTGAAATTGGCGGCTCTCTTCTCTACGAATGCATTCATACCTTCCTTCTGGTCTGCGGTAGCGAAGCACAGCCCAAATATATCGGCTTCAAATGCGATAGCGCGGTCAATGTCAGTTTGCATACCACTATCAGCTGCTGCCTTGCAATAACGCACAGCAAGCTGACCTTTGGCGATGATGCGCTTGGCAATGTCTTTTACAGTCTGCATTAATTCCTCAGCTGGTACAACCTGATTGACCAGACCGATGCGCAGAGCTTCGTTGGCATCAATCACATCCGCGGTATAGAGCAGCTGTTTGGCCATACCAGGCCCAATCAAGCGTGGCAGGCGCTGAGTTCCGCCGAATCCGGGAGTAATCCCCAGTCCGACTTCGGGTTGTCCAAATTTGGCCCGGAAAGAAGCGATGCGGAAATCGCACGCCATGGCCAGTTCGCAGCCCCCACCCAGGGCGAACCCGTTGACTGCTGCAATGACCGGTTTCTCCAGCAGTTCGATGCTGCGGAATACCTGATTGCCAAGCGCGGAAAACGCTCTGCTCTCGGCGGCATTCAATGGCGCCATATAAGCAATGTCCGCACCGGCCACAAAAGATTTGTCCCCGGCGCCGGTAACAATCAAGACATCGATATCAGCATCTTCGCCGATCTTGGCAATAGCGTCTTTCAGCTCAAGCAGTGTTGCTGCATTCAAAGCATTTAATGCTTTGGGCCTGTTAATGTAGAGTATGGCAAGCCTGTCTTCCTTTTCAAGTAAAATGTTTTCGTACGCCATAAGATACCTCCCCTTCGTCTGACTTACAAGTGGTATCCCACTTGGAACTCCTCCATCCCCCCCTCTATATAAGAGTCTAAAAGTAGTGATACCAAGAGCTTATTCCCACAAACACATTAATAGGATTGTCCCAGTGCTCAAAAGTTATCACCACCTGGTGACAGCTCTGTAAGCTAGTAGAATGGTTTTTCACACTTTAGTTTAATCCTAACCAGGTTGAAAAGCCATCTTTACAGACATCTAGTCGGAAACAGGCATAATACTACTATAAAATTTGCTGTGCTTGGATATGATTAAGACAAACCACATTAATTGACTGGAGTAATTATTGGGGTATTTTATCTCTGTAATACTCATGGAAATTGATCTCTGTATCTTTTGCGGGTACTCGCCACCATTTTGAATATGTAACGATATAATAATTATATTATAAATTATATTATATATGATATAACAGGTATAACAAATTTGGAAGGTAATAACTGGATTATACTGTAAATTCATTTAAGGAGAACAAACATATGTTTCCTTTGCGTGACAGCACCCCCAGCAACCATTTTCCCGTGGTGACAGTAAGTCTTATCATCCTGAATCTCATGATCTTCTACTTGGAAGGTGGTCTTTCCGAGTCACAGCTGAATGCCTTAATCTACCAGTTCGGCCTGGTGCCCGCCTATGTCCAGTTCGATCAAATGAACCCCAACATATATATTCCATTCTTAACCTCAATGTTCCTGCATGGAAGTTGGATGCATGTCATTGGAAATATGTGGATGCTGTGGCTGTTTGGAGATAATGTGGAGGATTGCATGGGGCGCATGAAATTCCTGTTATTTTACCTGGGCACCGGTGTTATTGCCGCCCTGACCCATTATTGGACCGATCCGCAGTCTACTATACCGGTGGTAGGAGCATCCGGTGCGGTGGCTGGCATCATGGGAGCTTACTTTCTAATGTTCAAAAGGGCCCGGGTGTTGACCCTTATCTTCCCCATCTTCTTAATTACCATGCCGGCCTGGTTTTTTCTCGGGTTATGGGCGGTTACTCAACTCTGGAGCGGAGCCACATCATTGCTGCACAACGCTACTTCCAGCGCCCAGATCGCATTTTGGGCTCATGTGGGCGGATTCGCTGCCGGGATGGTCTTATACCGGGTGTTTCTCAAACCACAAGCCCGGCAGCAGTTAGTCAATAGCTAAGCATGAATGCTTTCCAGGACTTCCTGTTTTTTGCTTAACAAGCGGTCGATATGCTCGTTGGCGAAGCGCAGGCCCTCGTCACTGCTCTGCAGAAAGTAAATGGTGTTTTCAATTCGTTCCTGGCTGGCTTTAATTTCGTGCCAGTGGCGTTCTTCTTCAAAGAGGTTCATACAGTCCTGCAGGTCATTGGCCCGACCGGTTTCAAGATACTGCTTGAATGTGGTGAGGGTTTTGGTGTCCTGATAGGACCCGTGTACCGGCGACCGGGATATGACGCTGTTATAGAAGGACAGCATTTGCCTGGTGTTGCTCAATTTGGCCTCGGCCTCGTTGATTTCCTGAATACAGGTTTCCCGGAAGTCGTCTCCGCATTGCATCCATTTTTCCAGGGTGTCTTTGTAGCGATCGCAGGCCTTTTCATACTCGCGGTAGCGCAGCAGATATACCTTCATGTTGTGGTTGTACTGGCTGCATTCCTCCTGATATTTCTTTCTGGAGCGCATCAGCAGGTTTGGAATGGGAATTAAGCTTTCTTTGCTGGTGCTTTCCGGTTTAAAGGGCTTTTCCGGAATATTATCAGGCTCGGGAGGCAGAACGTCTTCCCGGGATATGATGGCCTGGCGCTGTTCGATTAATTTTTGCAGGTAATGTTGATGCCGGTTTAACTTTTCGATTTCCTGCAAACTCAGTAAACACATTTCGATATCCCGGAGCAGATCATCTCTGTTCCTGGTGCTTTTTTTGCTGTTTTTCTTGGGCTTCAGATATAGACTGACCTCGTCAAGCATGACCGGAGTCTCCCTTAAGGTGCAGATAGCTGTAAAATCCTGCACCGTAAGCATCTGACTGCTGTCGGGCTTATCCTTGGTAAAATAAAAGCGCGTATTGGTTGCCGGAAAATAGTAGGGGCCGATGGTATTGAGATATTCATTGCTGGCCAGTGCCTCTACCCCTTCGGCAGCATCCAGATAGCTATCCCACAAATCCAGCCACAGCTTGCAGGGAGTCCGTCCCCGGGGGCCGTTTTTGGCCAGGTCGCTGGTTTGCTGGTAGATATCAAGGGGTATCTTGATGAAGGAGTCGTAATAGTAAAACAGCACATCTTGCGGTGGATATTGTATGATTAAAGACAAATCCATATAATGCACATCATCTTTGTGCAGAAAAGTAAAAAACATAACCATAAACCCCCCTTTAGTTTCTAGTAATTATTTCTATATATTTCCATAAATACCTTCTTTATGGAAATAATATTTATTACAATATTTTACATATTATCGGCTTTATTTGAGGAATGAGGTGGAATTTTATGAATAATGGCAAACCCCGGTTGCCCTGGTTTGTGGAGCAAATGAAAGAGTATGATGCCGAACTCTTTCGCTTATGTGCCGATAGTGTAGAGACGGCCATGGCTCCGGGAGCTCTGGACGCCAAGACAAAGTACCTTATCGTGCTGGCCCTGGATGCCTTGAAAGGCGCCGCCCAGGGGGTAAAAGTAGTAGCGTCCCAGGCCCGCGCCGCCGGCGCCACCGAAGCGGAAATAGTGGAGGCCCTGCGCCTGGCTTATTATGTAAACGGTATGGATGTAGTGAAAAGCTGTCTTAACGCCTTTGACAAAGGGCAGTAGATGATACGTCAGGAGGGTATAATGTTCAAAGCTATTCTATTCGATCTGGATGGCACCCTTTTAAAGATCGATATGAACGAGTTTTTACAGTACTATTTTAGAACCATGGCTGAAATGGCTGCACAATCGGGTTATAAAAAGCACCGCGAGCTAGTGGAGCAGGTGTTCAAATCCACCGGGGTCATGATTGCCAACCGTGATCCCCTTGCCACCAATGAAGACGTGTTTATGAACGATTTCTTCAGCTTCTGGCCGCATCCGCGGGCTGATTTTGAACCCTTTTTTGATCATTTTTACCGCGAGGGTTTCCCGCGGCTGCGCTCTTTGTGCCAACCGGTTGCAGGTGTGCCCGAGCTGATGCAAGCTCTTGCGCAAAAAAAGGTCAAGATAGCTGTTGCCACTAATGCGGTATTCCCTTTAACAGCACTGGAGCAGCGCATCGCCTGGGCTGGCTTGAATCCAGCCGCTTTTCACCTTATCACTTCCTTTGAGGTAATGCATTTTTGTAAACCCCATCTGGAATATTACCAGGAGATTTGCGACAAGCTTCAAGTACAGCCCGAGGATTGTTTAATGGTGGGAAACGATATCGGTGAGGACATGGTTGCTCAAAAGCTGGGTATGAAAACCTATCTGGTGGAAGACCATTTGATTGATCCGGGCGGCACCGGCTTAAAACCCGACTGGAGGGGCATGATGCGCGACTTTCTGCCCTTTGCGGCCCGGTTCTGCCTGGAAGCCGGTTAGTCGATACGACCTCAAGACAGTCAAGCTTAAGGAGGAATACGATATAGCTGCCAAGAATAGAAAAACCAAGGTGTTGACCGAAAAAGACCTGCTGAAAATAGAAATAGCCAAAGAGATCGGCATTTGGGATCAAGTGCAAAATGAAGGTTGGGAATCGCTGAGCAATGCGGTGTGCGGTAAAGTAGGCGGCCTGATGAGTAAACGGCTGAGAAATGGGTCCAAGTCTTGACTGTTTAACCGGGAAAACGCGATTCTGAAGGAAGTGTAATTGATCGCCCCGCACCACCATAATTGAGGTAAAACCATGAAAATAAACGAAATAATGACCAGGGATCCGATTGTATTGAGGCCTGATCAGACCTTGAACGAAGTTCTGCGGATCTTCATTGAAAACAAGATAGACGGCGCCCCGGTAGTTGATGAGCACAACCAGCTGATCGGGCTCTTCACCAAAAGCCACATTTACCGGGCTGCGCTGGTTTCCATCGATAGTGGCCTTACGGTAGATTCCCTGATGACCAGGGAGGTTTTTGCCGGCCACCCGGAGGACGAATTTGAGACGGTGGTCAGCCCGATGGTGCCGCGCTTGCCGGTTATAGACTATCATAATAAAGTGGTTGGCATGTTGACCAGAGGAGACATCGCCAACGCTTTTTTCAACTCCTACCAGAATATTTCCAGTGAGTTGGACGCCATTATTGATTCCACCCATAACGCGATCATATCCATAGATACCTATGGGAACCTCAAGGTTATCAACCATGCCGCCGAAATGATACTGGGTCTTAAGGCTGAGGATGTGACCGGCAGGCCCATTTTAGAAGTGGTTCCCAACAGCGGACTCCTGGATGTGATGAGGAACGGCCGGGCGGAACTACTGCAGAAGATCACCATTGCGGGCCGGGATTTCATCTCCAACCGTTCTACAATCGTCAAAGACGGCAAAACCATCGGTGCGGTAGCGGTATTGCACGATATTTCCGAAATTGAAAAGATATCCAAGGAATTGCAGATTGTGCGAGAGTTGAACGAAGAATTGGATGCCATTATTGAATCGTCTTTTGATGGACTCTATATCACTGACGGCAATGGCATCACCCTGCGCCTGAACAAAGCCTTTCAGATGATAAGCGGAGTCAAGCCTGATGAATTCATCGACAGAAGTGTGGAGGATATCGAAGCCGAAGGGGTAGTGAACCGGTCGGTTACTAAACTGGTTTTGGAACGCCGGGACACATGCACCATCATTCAACAATACAAAACCGGAAGAACTGCTCTGGCCACTGGAAACCCGGTTTTCGATAAAGACGGCAACATCATCCGAGTGGTCTGCAACGTGCGTGATATCACCGAATTAAATATGCTTAAACAGCGGCTTGAGCAAATGCAAGGGTTGTCACAGCATTATGCCAGCGAGCTCAGCAGTCTGCGCATTAAATATGCCAGCCCCCTGCGTTTAGTTGCCAATTCAGTGCCGATGCGTAAGATGCTGGAGATGGCCTTGAGGGTGGCGCAGGTGGATTCCACGATATTGATTACCGGTGAATCAGGCACAGGCAAGGAACTTATTGCAGAGATCATCCATGAAAACAGCCCCTGCCGTAAAGGGCCTTATCTCAAGATAAACTGTGGAGCCATACCTGAACATCTCCTCGAATCCGAGCTTTTCGGCTATGAAGGCGGTGCTTTTACCGGTGCGCGCAAAGAAGGCAAACCCGGTTATTTTGAACTTGCAACCGGCGGCACCCTGTTTCTGGACGAAATTGCCGAGCTTCCCCTAGGCTTGCAGGTAAAGCTTTTGAGGGTGTTGCAGAGTAAGGAGATAACCAGAGTGGGCGGAACCACTCCCTTTAGTGTGGATGTGCGCATTATCGCGGCTACCAACCGCGATCTGATGGAAATGGTTAAAAACAAAACTTTCCGTGGCGATCTCTATTACCGGCTCAATGTGCTCCCCATATATGTTCCCCCTCTAAGGGAGCGCAAAGATGACATTCCCAATCTAGTGGCTTATTTTATGAAGGCATTCAATCAGAAATACCATCTGACTAAAAGGGTATCTCCCGAAGTAGTTGATATTTTTATGGAGCACAGCTGGCCCGGCAACGTACGCGAGCTGGAAAACCTTATTGAGCGGCTGGTGGTCATTACCGCGGGTGATGTCATAACCGGGGACGATCTGCCCGCTCATCTGCTTCCCGAGGGTGTCCCCGATGCTGATAGCCCGGCTTCGCCAGTCTCGGTTTCGGCCATCATTCCTTTCAAGGATGCCGTTGAAAGCGTGGAAAAACAAATTCTCGAGCAGGCCTATGTCAAATACCGGAGCGCTCGTAAGATCGCTCGTGAATTACAGGTGGATGTATCAACAATTGTAAGAAAGGCGGCTAAATACGGTATTTCACCGCCCTCCAACAGCAAATAGCGGCGTTGCATTGGCGCAACAAGTGTTGCGGCAGTGCAGCATTGTCGAATCATCACTATTTTAGACGAACGTCATGGAATTAAATCATCCTTTATCGGGTTGTGTATTTGATTTTCTTGATTATAAAAATCAAGGAGGTCCTGTGCCTGACAACTTCTATAGCCGGTGTTGCATTAGCGCAACACCGGCTATTTTATTACGAACAACAGCAATAATTGGTATGCCATCAACTATAGCAGAGCAGGTGATATTATGCGCAGTAATTTGGACGGCCGCAGTCGATAGGTACGTATTTTGCATGTAACAGCATAATAGAATAAGTCTTTCGGGATAAAGACCGAGGTGAATATAAGTGAAACTCAAAGAAATTATGACTGCGGATCCCATCGTCGTAAGGGCTGACCGTTCCATCTGTGAAGTGATCCGGTTATTCATGGAGAATAAGATAGACGGGGTGCCGGTAGTAGACGAAGATGGCATATTGATTGGCCTGTTCACCAAAGGGCACATCTACAAGGCTATAAAACAGTCCTTAGACCTTCAATCCCCGGTCGTCGAGTTGATGACCCGTGAGGTTTTCACCGGGCAGCCCGACGATGATTTTGAGGATGTGGTCTCGCCGTCCGTACCACGCCTTCCGGTTGTGGATCAGGGCGGCAGGGTGGTGGGGATATTAACCCGGGGTGATATCGCCAACGCCTTCTTTAATTCTTACAAGAATATATCCAGTGAGCTGGATGCTATCATTGATTCCACTCACAATATGATCATATCAGTGGATGAGAATGGTATTATCAAGGTATTTAACCGCTCTGCCGAGCGTTTGCTGGGTTTGGGAGCGGAGGTGATCGGGGAGCACATTTTGGATGTATTGCCTAACAGCCGCCTTATGGAGGTCATGAAAACCGGCCAGGTTGAATTGATGCAGAAGATAACCTTGCGAGGGCGCGAGTTTGTCTCCAACCGCAGTCCGATAATCAAAGATAATAAGATTATTGGCGCGGTAGCGGTCTTGCAGGATCCTTCGGAACTGGAGAAGATCTCCAGGGAATTGCACTATGTTAAGGAACTCAATGAGGAGCTTGACGCCATTATCGAGTCCTCTTTTGACGGCCTTTATATAAGCGATGGGCAAGGCATTACCCTGCGCTTGAACAAAGCCTTCGAGATGATAAGCGGTATCAATGGGCATGAATTTCTCGGCCACAATGTGGATGACATCGAAAAGGAAGGCATTGTATCGGAATCGGTGACCAAATTGGTATTACAGCGGCGTGAACCGGTGACCATCATACAGAATTATAAGACCGGCAAGATTACCCTGGCGACTGGAAACCCGGTATTTGATAAGAATGGTGAGATATTCAGGGTGGTGTGTAATGTACGGGACATCACTGAACTCAATATATTGAATGAGAAGTTGGAACGGGCTCAGGGTTTGACCCAGCATTATGAAAGTGAATTGCGCTCCCTGCGCATGAGATACGCCGCCCCGGAGCGGTTGGTGGTCAATTCGCCTGAGATGCGAAAAATGCTTGATATGGTGGTGCGCATCGCCCAGGTGGAATCAACCATTCTGATAACCGGAGAAACCGGTACCGGCAAGGAACTGATCGCCCAGATCATTCACGAAAACAGCCCTTGTCATCAAGGGCCTTTTATTAAGGTGAACTGCGGCGCTATTCCCGAAACCCTACTGGAATCCGAGCTGTTCGGTTATGAAAATGGCGCCTTTACCGGCGCCAGAAAAGAGGGCAAACCGGGCTTTTTCCAATTGGCCTCGGGAGGAACCCTGTTTCTGGATGAAATAGGCGAGCTGCCCTTGGGACTGCAGGTAAAATTGCTGCGGGTATTGCAGAGCAAGGAGATCACCAGGGTGGGAGGCACAACGCCGATTCAGGTAGATGTGCGCATTGTGGCTGCAACCAACCGCGATTTAATGGAAATGGTACAAAACAAGCAGTTTCGCGGTGATTTATATTACCGCCTTAATGTACTGCCCATTTATGTGCCTCCATTAAGGGAGCGCAAGGATGATATTCCCAACCTGGTGGTGCATTTCGTGCAGATTTTCAATCAGAAATACCAGCTTACCAAACGCATTGCCCCGGAGGTAATCGAAATTTTTATGGAATATGACTGGCCGGGCAACGTAAGGGAACTGGAGAATCTGATCGAACGACTGATCGTTATTACCCCCGGTGACGTTGTGAACTGGCAGGATTTGCCGGTGCACATCACCAATGAGGCCCCGGCAGCCTTGTCTGATAATTCCTCGCAGATCACCGTGTCAGGCATTATTCCGCTCAAGGATGCGGTAGAAAGTGTGGAGAAGCAGATCCTGCAACAGGCCTATGCCAAATATCGTACTACGCGCCAAATGGCTGCAGAGCTTAAAGTGGACGCTTCCACAATCGTGCGCAAAGCGGCTAAATATGGGATCACTTCCGGGCAAATGATTTCCCCACGCTTGTTGCAATCCTGAAACAACTGCTGCGCGAATGCAACAGTTTTATCATAATCACGGCCAGATTACAGGAATATAGGGGCTTGCTGCCGGACAGGACCGCAACCCGAGCCGGGATAACAACCGCAGTAATGCAACACTGACAGTAATATAAATGAATAAAAAGGATTGGTAGATTTAGAGACCCGTTGCATCCATGCAACGGGTCTCTCGACTTTCTCCTTTCGTTTTGCTCTGCGAAAAATTATTGGTAGACCATGTATACCCGCATTGGCCGGGCTTGTGAGGCGGTCTCGCTTTGGCGATGGCATACAAGTTGCATTGATTAGGTTCAGGCAGGTAGTTTTACGACTCTCAGTTACCCAACTTTCCTCTTATGATTTTTTAATCGTATTGCCTGCCGGTGATAAATGTAGCGATAAGGGTTTATCACCGAAGGCAATACCCCCCTTTTTAAAATGACTGACTTATATAGATAAAAAGCCGCAGCCGTCAACAATTAAAAGCCAGTATCGCAAGCCGTTCATATATTGGCCTGACTGTCCGGGGGCCTATGGGCCCCGGCAGTTAGGGGTCAGCACCGGTGAAGACAGGATTCATCTTTTGAAATAGCGGCTGAAGTCAACCCAAAGGAGGGAGGGATGCAAATTTAGAGGTGGGGACGTTTTCCGCGTTTGTTATGAAAGCCAAACAGCTTGGTTAGAGACAGAATAGTCAAATGATGAGTAAAGGAGGCAACCAATTTGTCAGATTTTGTACAGAAATTAGAGATGAAAAGGGCTGATTATCCGAAAAAGGTGCCAATTACCGGCTTTGGGGAAAGAAAACCAGACTTCTCTGGAATGGGACGCAAGCTGGATAATCCATATGCCAAGCTGCGCGAGGTAGTGTGCGTGGCTGCGGCCCGTACTCCATACGGGGTATTTGGCGGCAAATTAAAAGAATATGATGCGCCGCAGTTAGGTGCATTGGCCATCAAAGAAGTCATGCGCCGCGTGGAAGGCAAGGTAAAAGGTGAAGACGTTGATTATGTCTACATGGGTGAGGTTGTTCCCGCCGGGGTGGGGCAGGTGCCCAGCCGTCAGGCTACTATACTGGCAGGGCTGCCGGAGTCAGTTCCTTCTATTACCATAAACAAGGTGTGTTCTTCCGGCATCAAAACCATTGACCTGGGTGTGCAGTTCATTAAATTAGGCCGCGGAGATATTGTCATCGCCGGTGGTATGGAAAGCATGACCAACTGCCCCTATTCTCTCCCTGATGAAAGATTTGGCGGCCGTATGGGGCTTCCCAATGGCAGGCTGGTAGACCTGATGGTGTATGACGGATTGTGGGATGCTTTCTACAACCGCCACATGGCTATTCATGGCTCAGAGGTATCCGATGAATTCGGTATTCCCAGAGAAGACATGGATTGGTGGGCATATCTGTCCCAGACCCGGGCTGTTGATGCTATGGAAGCTGGCCGCCTCGATGATGAGATCTTCCCGGTGGAAATCAAAAGAGGCAAAGAAGTCATGAGCAAAGACGAGGGACCTCGTCCTGGAACCACCATTGAGAACCTGGCCAAGCTGCCTCCGGTGTTCAACCACAAGAGTACGGTTACCGGCGGCCCGGGGAGTGTCACCGCAGGCAATGCACCGGGTGTCAATGACGGCGGTTCGGCAGTGATGCTGATGAGCCGTGAAAAAGCTGACGAACTCGGCTTAAAGCCGTTATTTACCATAATCGACTATGCCGAGGTCTCGCAGTGGACCAAGGATATCGCCACTGTTCCCGGCCTATCCATCAAGAAGGTTCTGGAACAAAACGGCCTCACCCCTGATGATATTACCCTGGTTGAAGCCAATGAGGCTTTTGCCGCCGTGGTTCTGGTAAGCTGCATGGGAATCCTGGGGATGAGTAAGGAAGACATGGTGGCCAAGGTAAATGTCAACGGCTCCGCCATTGCTTACGGTCATCCCATAGGCTCCAGCGGCGCCAGGATTCTTATGACTCTGGGATATGAATTAAAACGACGCGGCGGCGGCTACGGGGTGTGCGGCATTTGCTCCGGCCACGCTCAAGGCGATGCCATGCTGATCAAGGTTGAACCATAAATTTTAGTATCAGGCAATAAACATTGAAATATCAAGGGAGGCGAATTTTGTGGAGATTAAAAAGGTAATGGTTATAGGCGCTGGACAAATGGGCAACGGCATTGCCCAGGTATCAGCTCAGACCGGATGGGATACCGTCCTTTATGATATTAATATGGAACTGGTAGACAAAGGCTTGGCCAACATCGCTAAAAACCTTCAACGCGATGTATCCAAAGGCAAAAGAACCGAGGAAGACATGGCTGCCATAATGGGCAGGCTGAAACCCTCCACCACTCTGGACGATGCGGCCGATGCCGACCTGATTATTGAAGCCATTGTTGAGAATTTTGACATTAAGAAAAAGGTTTTCGAACAGCTGGATGCCATTGCGCCGGCCCACGCTATTCTGGCCACCAATACTTCCTCGCTGCCCATCACCCAAATCGCTGCCACCACTAAGCGGCCCGCCCAGGTCATCGGCATGCACTTTATGAATCCGGTTCCGGTCATGAAGCTGGTTGAGATCATCAGAGGCCTGGCCACCAGTGACGAAGTGTATCAGATCATCGAGGAAGCCTCGATCAAGATGGGCAAAGTGCCGGTATGGTGCAAAGACGTGCCCGGATTCGTATCCAACCGCGTCTTGCAGGTGATGATCAATGAAGCCCTGTGGGAGCTTTATGAAGGTGTAGCCCCGGCTGAAAACATCGACAATATCATGAAGCTGGGCATGAACCATCCTATGGGACCGTGCGCCCTGGCTGACCTCATCGGCCTGGATACCATCCTGTCAATTCTGAATGTAATGTACACCGGTTATGGTGATCCCAAATACCGGCCCTCCCCGCTGCTCAAGCAGTATGTTCAAGCTGGCTGGCTGGGTCGTAAAACCGGCAAAGGCATTTTCGATTACAGTAAATAGTCTTAACCCGGTAAAGAACTGATTAAATCTATTAAGCGAGGGGGGTAAAACGATGGAGTTTGCCAATGTGATACTTGAAAAACAAGATAAAATCGGAGTGCTCACCATCAATCGCCCCAAGGCCCTGAACGCCCTTAACAAGGATACCTTATTGGATATTAAGGCTGCAGTGGCATTGGTTCAGGAAGACCCTGAGATTGATGTCCTGGTCATTACCGGATCCGGCGATAAATCCTTTGTGGCCGGTGCGGATATCACTTACATGCTGGAGATGACGGCACTGGAAGGCCGCGAGTTCGGTATCCTGGGCAGCAGCATTTTTCGGCAGATTGAGACCATGTCTAAACCGGTGATAGCGGCTATAAACGGATTCTGTCTGGGTGGAGGATGCGAACTGGCTATGTCCTGCGACTTCCGCATCAGCTCGGATAAAGGCAAGTTCGGGCAGCCGGAGGTGGGCCTGGGGGTTACCCCCGGGTTCGGAGGCACACAGCGCTTGCCGCGCATCGTAGGCACCGGTATGGCGGCGGAATTGCTGTATAGCGGTGATGTAATCGATGCTGCCGAAGCCTTGCGCATCGGTCTGGTCAACCATGTGGTGCCTGCTGGTGAACTGATGGACTTTGTGATGGGTCTGGCCAAAAAGATCGCCAGCCGCGGACAGATCTCGGTGCGTTTGTGCAAAAAAGCTATGTATGAGGGCGTGCAGGTGGACATCGACCGCGGGCTTACCATTGAGGCTGATATCTTTGGCGTATGCTTCGCCACCGAAGAACAAAAAGAAGGCATGAAGGCTTTCGTGGAAAAACGCAAAGCCGTCTTCACGGGGAAATAAATGAGGAGGAGATGAACAATACATGGAGTTTTCACTGAGTGATGAATCATTAATGATGCGAGATATGTTTCGCAAATTCGCCAAAAATGAAGTTGAACCCTTGGCGGCGGAAATAGATAGGACTCATGAATTCCCGATGGTGACTTTCAAAAAAATGGCCGATCTGGGTCTGTGCGGTCTGCCTATTCCTGAAGAATGGGGCGGCGCCGGTGCAACCTATCTGGATTACGCTATTTTTGTAGAGGAATTGGCTAAAGTTTGCGCCTCCACTGCGGTCATCATGAGTGTGCATACCGGATTGGGATGTATGAGCACCTGGTTATATGGCACCGAAAGACTTAAGCAGAAATACCTGCGGGCTCTGGCTACTGGCGAAATCGTAGGGGCTTATGCCCTGACCGAACCCAATGCCGGGTCCGACGCGGCTTCCATCCGCTGCAAAGCCGAAGACAAAGGAGATCATTTTCTGGTCAACGGCAGCAAGATATTCATCACCAACGGCGGAGTGGCCACCACTTATTGCACTTTCGTAAAAACCGATCCCACTCAGGGACCGGGCCGAGGCATAACCTGTCTGGCTATTGAGAAAGACACTCCGGGTTTCACTATGAGCAAACCGGTAGCCAAGATGGGCATGAACGGTTCACCGACGGTGGAACTGTATTTCGAAGATGTTAAAGTTCCGAAAGAAAATATGCTGGGTGAGCAGAACAACGGGTTCCAGGTAGCCATGGGACTTCTGAACGGGGGACGCGTTACCATAGCGGCCCAGGGACTTGGCATAGGCGAGGGCGCTCTGGAATATACCGTTAACTATATCAAGGAGAGACAGCAGTTCGGCAAACCGCTGGCCGCCAATCAGGGCGTGCAGTTCATGGTAGCCGATATGGCCACGGCTCTGGATGCAGCTCAGCTTCTTGTCTATAGGGCCGCCTGGCTGAAAGACAACGGCCTCCCCCATGGAACAGAAGCCTCCATGGCCAAAAAATTCGCCACCGACACCAGCATGGAGGTCTGCACCAACTGTGTACAGCTGATGGGCGGATATGGTTACTGCAGCGAATTCCCCATCGAACGTATGATGAGAGACGTCAAGATCACCCAGATCTATGAAGGCTCCAACCAGATCCAGCGCATGATCATTGGCCGTGGAGTGATTGGAAAGTGGTAGGATACAGATTTCCCGCCCCGCGCTTGCGGGGCGGGAAAACCCCATAAGGCTGCCAACGGCGTGTTGATACTTAGAGATTTACGACCAGTAGAGGAGAGATTTGACGACAAGGAGGAGGTACTTTAATGGGTAAACCACAAAAAGTCACATTGAAAGAAGCGGTTGCTTTAATCAACGACGGGGATTTCCTAACCTTCAGTGGTTTCACCATCTGGCGGCGGCCAATGGCCTTCGTCTATGAGATGGTTCGCCAGGGTAAGAAAGACCTGCATTTGTTTGAAGTAAACGGCGGCACTCACACCGAGGTTCTGGCCGGCGCCGGGTGTATTAAGATGTGGGAATCTTGCTGGGTTGGTCATGAGCTGTATGGGAAATTGGGTGAAGCGGTTGCCCGGGGCCAGATTGAAGGATCAATTATAGTGGAGGATTACAGCCATGCCCAGTGCGTGGCACGTTTGCTGGCCGGCGCCTATGGCCTGCCCTTTTTCCCCACTGCCCTTTCCATGGGCACGGACATCTTGAATCCCAAGTTTGATAATTTGAAGAAAGCCGGGCTGCGTGACGGGTCTAATCCCAAGATTCCAATGATAAAATACGACATCATTCAAGACAAAATGTACAATAAGGGTGACATCTTGTTGATGCCTGCGGCCAATCCCGATTGGGCCATAATATATGCCTCTCAAGTCGGCGATGAAGGTACAGTGCGGATGTTTGCCCAGCGCTATGTTGACATGGAAGCCATTAAAGCAGCTGACAAGGTTATTGTCATCGCTGAGGAAATCGTTCCGGACTCCTATCTCCGCCAGGAACCGGAAAAGAATATGGCCACGGGATACGCGATTGATTATGTGGTTGAACTGCCTTGGTCGGCCCACCCCACTGGATCACAGTTCTACTACGATGTAGACGCTGATTTCATCAAGGCCTTTTACACTGCCTCCAAGAGCAAGGAGACCTTTGACCAATGGGCTGCGGAATGGATATTTGGAGTCGCTTCTCATGAGGAATACATTGAGAAATTGGGCGTTAACCGCTTGACGAAGCTGAAAGCCAACTCAGTCTTAGGTTACTCAACAGCGGTGAAAAGGGGGACGAGATAAATGGCGAAAAACTATGCTACCAATTACAAACCGGTTGATCTATTAGCAGTTGCGGCTGCCAGAGAGGTAAATGATGGCGACGTAGTTTTCGCCGGCACCGGCCTGCCCATGCTGGCTATCCTGCTTGCTCAGGTGACTGATAAACCCAACGCGGTATGTATTTATGAAGCAGGCAGCGTAGATGGCAGGGCTTTGGATTTACCCGCTTCTGTGGGTGACTCCCGCTGCGCCTGGCAGGCATCCATTGCAGCCGGCTTGACTGAAGCTTTTTATGGCCAGCTTCATTGCGGTTATGTGGATCTTGGCTTCTTAGGCGGGGCTGAAATCGACCAGTATGGCAATGTCAACACTACCGTGGTGGGTGATTATTCGGCTCCTTCGAAGCGTTTCACTGGCAGCGGCGGCAACCCCGATATTAATTCCTTTGCCAAGAGAACCGTATTCATCATGGTTCAGGAAAAACGCAGGTTTAAAGAACACGTTGATTACATCACTTCGCCGGGTTGGCGGCTCCCTAAGTGGCCTTCTGGAGAATTCGTACACCGCAGAGAAGTGTTCGGCAAATTTGCCGAAGGCGGCCCCACTGCTGTCATAACCAACATGGGCGTGTTCCGCTTCGATGAGAACGGAGTTATTTACCTGGATACGGTTCATCCTGGATTTACCGCCGAGCAAGTCAAAGACAACTGCAGTTTTGACCTCAATATTTCGAGATGCAAAGGTGAAACTGAAAAACCGACCGAGGAAGAAATTTATCTGCTCTACAACAGGGTGGACCCAGAGGGTATCTTCCTTCCCTAACCCTTCAAAATAATTATTGCGCAGGGGCTATTTCGAGAGGAATAGCCCCTTTGCCTGTTGAGCCGGGGGACAAAAGGGGGCGTTCCTTTTTTGTCCCCCGACACGTAAACCCCATGGTTACCCTACATGTAGAATCAACCTTGGGTTATAATGAAAAAGGTTTAAGTCGATTAAAGGAGTTAAAATTAACCATGTCTGCTATCGAAAAAGTCAAAGAATATCTCTACAGCAAAGATCCATCAATAAAGGTGATTGAGTTTGATCAGGATACCAGCACTTCTTTTCTGGCAGCCCAGGCTCTTGGAACCGAAGTGGCGCAGATCGCCAAATCCATTCTGCTTAAAGATAAGAAAGGCGAGTACCTGCTGGTGGTCTCCACCGGCGATGCCCGGATCGACAACAAAAAAGTGAAGCAGATAAGCTCCTCACGGCTGCGAATGGCAGCCCCTGATGAGGTTCTGGAGGTCACTGGTTTTCCAGTCGGAGGAGTGTGCCCTTTTGCTATGAAATCTGATTTGCCTATCTATTTGGATGACAGTCTGAAGCGTTTCCCGGTAGTCTACGCTGCGGCCGGTACGCCCAATACCGCAGTGCCGGTGAGCTGTGAGCAATTGACCGCCATCACCGGGGGAACCTGGTGTGACGTTACCATGGTGCTATAAGCATGACGGAGAAAGTTGCAATGCCTAATTTTGTCCACTTGCATAATCATACCGAATACAGCCTGTTAGATGGAGCTTGCCGCATTAAAGACCTGGTGGCCCAGGCCAAAGAATTGGATATGCCGGCACTGGCCATCACCGATCACGGAGTGTTGTACGGGGCGGTGGATTTCTATCGTGAGGCTAAAAAACAAGGAATTAAACCGATTATCGGCTGCGAGGTTTATGTGGCTCCCCGCAGCCGGCTTGACAGAGAGGCCCGCCTGGACGCCAATCAATACCATTTGGTTTTATTGTGCCGGGATGAAACTGGTTACCGCAACCTGGTGCAGATGGTCACCAGGGCCTATCTGGAAGGCTTTTATTATAAGCCGCGGGTTGACCATGAACTATTACAGCAATACAGTGAAGGCTTAATAGCCTTATCGGCCTGTGTGGGCGGGGAGATTCCCCAGCTAATTCTGGCGGGAAGGCATACTGAGGCTGCAGAGCTGGCTTTAAAATATCAGTCCTGGTTTGGCAGGAACTGCTTTTACCTGGAGATTCAAAACCATGGCATGCCTGAGGAACAAATAGTCAATAAAACCCTGGCAGATATCAGCCGGCAGACCGGAATCCCGCTGGTAGCCACCAATGATGTGCATTATATCAGGAAGAAAGATGCCCGGGTACATGATGTCTTATTATGTATACAAACAGGAACGGCAGTGACCAATGAACAGCGCCTGCGTTTCCCGGGAAGTGAGTTTTATCTTAAATCCGGGCAGGAAATGACGGAATTATTTGCAGCCCAGCCAGATGCCATCGCCAATACCATGGCCATCGCCGACTGCTGCAATTTCGACTTTCAATTCGGGACCTTTCATCTACCTTATTATAATATTCCAGATGGATCGACCCCGGAGGATTACCTGGCGGCATTAAGCCGGGAGCGCTTTCAGCAAAAGTATCCTTCGCCAGCTCCGGAGACTGTGGAGCGTTTGGAATATGAGATCCGGGTTATCAATGAAATGGGTTTTGCCGCCTATTTTTTAATCGTGCAGGATCTGGTCAATTGGGCTAAAAACAATGGGGTGCCTGTAGGACCGGGCCGCGGTTCCGCAGCAGGCAGCCTGGTGTCCTATGTTCTGGGAATCACCACCGTCGATCCGCTGGCCTATGGCCTCTTGTTCGAACGTTTTCTTAATCCGGAGAGGGTGAGCATGCCCGATATAGATATTGACTTCTGTTTCGAGAAACGGGATCGGGTGATTGGCTATATTGTAGAAAAATACGGCGCCGACAAGGTGGCGCAGATCATCACTTTCGGCACTATGGCCGCGCGCGCGGCTATCCGTGACGTAGGGCGGGCGCTAGATATCCCTTATGGGGAAGTGGATCGGATCGCCAAAATGATCCCTGCCGAACTGGGAGTCACCATCGATAAAGCCCTGCAGGTGTCGGCAGATCTGGTCAAGGCTTTTCAAAGTGATTACAATACCCAGCAGATCATAGACACAGCCAGAGCCCTGGAAGGAATGCCCCGGCATGCTTCCATACATGCCGCCGGGGTGGTTATCGGCAAGGAAAGCTTAAGCGCCCTCCTGCCTCTGCAAAAGACCCCGGAAGGTCATACCGTGACTCAATTTACCAAGGAAACAGTAGAAGATATCGGGCTCTTAAAAATGGACATTTTGGGACTGCGCACCTTGACGGTAATTGACCGTGCGGTGGAGATCATCAAGCATACCAAAAAGGTCGAACTGGATATGGACCGACTGCCTTTGGATGATCCCCAGGTATATAGGCTATTATCCAGGGGGGACACCATAGGGGTGTTCCAGCTTGAAAGCGATGGCCTCAGGCGCATTCTGAAAGATTTAGCCCCCAGCCGTTTCCAGGATTTAATCGCCGTTATCGCCTTGTACCGGCCGGGTCCCTTAGGGAGCGGAATGGTCGAGGACTTTATAAATTGTAAGCATCGCCGTCAGGAGATCCAATATTTAGACCCGCGTTTGGAGGATATCCTGAAAGAAACCTATGGGGTGATACTTTATCAGGAACAGGTGATGCAGATCGCCAGTGTCCTGGCCAATTTCTCCATGGGGGAAGCCGACGTATTACGCCGGGCTATGGGCAAGAAGAAGCCCGAGGAGCTGAAAGCCCAGCGGGACAAATTCGTCTGTGGCGCGCGAATCAATGAAATCGAACCGCAGGTGGCCCAACACCTGTTCGATCTTATGGAAAGCTTTGCCGGCTACGGTTTCAATAAAAGCCATTCTGCGGCTTATGCCATGATTTCATACCAGACCGCCTATTTAAAAACTCATTTCCCCATAGAGTATATGTGTGCTTTTTTAACCAGCATAATCGACAGCCAGGATAAAGTGGTTTACTATTTGCGCGAATGCCAGCGAATGGGAATAAAGATCCTGCCTCCGGACATCAACCAGAGCTTTGAAAACTTCACCGTGACTGCGGGAGGTATTCGCTTCGGATTGGGAGCCATCAAAAACGTAGGTATTAACGCGGTCAAAAATGTGGTCAGGGTTCGCAAGCAGCAGCCTTTTTCATCGCTGTTTGACTTCTGCAAGCGTATCGACCTGACTCAGATCAATAAGCGCATGCTGGAGAACCTCATTGTTGCGGGATGCTTTGACAGCGTTGGGATTAGCCGCAAAGAGGCCCTGTCAATTATGGATGAGTGCATGGAAATAGCGGCTCAGCTCAAACTGGATCATGCCAGCCGGCAGATGTCTTTGTTCGCGCCCAGTGAGACCATGGTCGATGAACCATCTCCGGTCGTAAAAGGCGAGATGTCGGTTAAAGAACGCCTGACCCGGGAAAAAGAGGTCTTGGGTTTCTACGTCTCAGCTAATCCCCTGGATGAGTACAGCGAACTATTGCCTTTGCTGATAAGTCATCAGGTCGCTGACCTGCCCGGCCTGAAAGATGATTCCTATGTGCGTTTGGCCGGCATGGTCTTGCATCTTGCCCGCCGCACCAGCCGCAAAGGGGATCTCTATGCCCAGTTTTTTTTGGAGGATTTGAGCGGACGCATAGAAGTCCTGGCATTTCCTTCGGCATTAAGGCAGAATATGGATGTCCTCCAGGCTGATGCCGGACTCGTAATTGAGGGATATTATGACCATCGGGAAGAAACCCCCAAAATAGTTATGCGCAAGGCATTTAAGCTGGAGTCCGGTATTAGCGAGATGCATATCGGGTTAAACGGCGATCAGATTGCTGCAAGCAAAAAGCAGTTATTGGCCAGACTCAAACAGCATCCGGGTGGAATCCCGGTGGTTTTGGATATGCCGGGGAAAAGAGTGGTGCTCAATGATGAATTCCGGGTTGAAGCCAACCTGGGTTTTAAACAATCACTGTTGGAGATCGCCGGAGTGCGGCATTCCTGGTATGTATAGCCACCGCTTGATAATCCGGTCACAGTAGGAGGGACAGTGCATGAATGATGGCTACATCGGACAAGACTATATTATCATTAAGGCTCTGGAAAATGGCGTTACCATTATCGGATTGACCCGAGGGCGGGAGACCAAATTTCATCACACCGAAAAACTCGATAAAGGCGAAGTTATGATTTTCCAGTTCACAGAGCACACGTCAGCAGTCAAAGTGCGTGGAAAGGCAGAGGTTTCCCACCGCTACGGGACGACCAACAGCGAGGGGGGCGCTGCCGGTAAAAGTAATCCCAAAGCTTGATCCCGGCCTCTTGTTACTAAACTTGACTGCTGTACTATCACCATCCGTATTAGCAGCAAGGAGGGCTCTTCTTGAAACGCATAGCTGTATTAACCAGTGGCGGGGATGCTCCGGGCATGAATGCCGCTATAAGAGCAGTAGTCAGAACAGCTATCTATGAGGGCATGGATGTCTACGGCGTATATCGGGGATTTGAAGGGTTGATGTCAGGTCAATTTGGAAAGATGTCTCCCGGCTCAGTGGCTGATATTATTCATCGCGGCGGCACCATTCTGCATACCTCGCGCTCCAAGGATTTTATGCTCAATGAAGGGCGGGACCGGGCCCGGGAACATCTGAACCGTCTGGGAATTGACAGTTTGGTCATTATCGGCGGAAATGGCAGTCTGCGCGGGGGCTATGAGCTGTCCGGCGAAAGCGAAGGACTGCAGGTGATAGGCATACCCGCAACCATTGATAATGATGTGGTCTACACCCGTTCCATCGGGTATGATACGGCTGTAAATACCGTTTTAAGCGCCATCAATAATATTCGTGACACCGCTACCAGTCACGGCCGGGTCTTCATCATCGAGGTTATGGGAAGGCGCTGCGGGGAAATCGCCCTGGCCTCAGGGGTGGGAGGTGGCGCCGAGTCCATCCTTATTCCTGAAATAGAACCGGATATCGGGCAGGTCATAGAAAAAATCAAAAGCGGAACCGACCGCGGCAAATTGCACAGCATTATTATTGTGGCTGAGGGGGTTTATCCGATTATGAAGTTGAGAGAGGAGATTTTGGCCGCGACTGGTCGAGACACCCGGATCAGCATTTTGGGCCACGTGCAGCGGGGCGGCACCCCGACGGCTGTTGACCGGATCCTGGCTTCTTACATGGGCAAGGCCGCGATTGATGCCATCATGCGCGGCAAATCCAATGTCATGGTGGCCGGACAGGATGACCGCTTTTATACCATCCCTTTAGGGGAGGTTATAAACGGACACAAGACGCCTGAACTGGGAATGTTTGAGATTGCGCGGGTATTATCGACTTAAAAACCGGTTTGCATAAGGGAGGCTAGCAATTGCGCAAGACGAAAATAATCTGCACCGTCGGCCCGGCCAGCGAAGCGGTCGAGGTGCTGCAAAAAATGATCAGAGCGGGCATGAACGTAGCCCGATTAAATTTCTCCCACGGCACCCATAGCGAACATAGGCAGCGGGTGGACAATATTCGCGCTGCCGCTAAAGCATCCGGCGCAACTGTAGCTATTATGCTGGACACCAAAGGACCGGAGATTCGAACCGGTACTCTGCGACAAGGCCTGATAAATCTCAAAGCCGGGGATGTGTTTACCCTTACCACTCGTGAAGTGCCCGGCGATGAAAAACAGGTCATGGTCAGCTACCCCAATTTGCCGGCTGAAATGAGTAAAGGGGACTGCATTCTCCTGGCAGACGGTTTGATCAGCCTGCAAGTCGAGGAGACCACCGGTACGGACATCGTCTGCCGGGTCTTAAACGGCGGGGAATTAGGCGAGCGCAAAGGGATAAATGTGCCCGGGGTCAGGGTTAACCTTCCTTTTTTAAGTGAAAAGGACCGGCAGGATATTGAGTTTGCCATTAAACATCAGCTTGACTTTATTGCCGCTTCTTTTGCGCGTTCAGCGGAGGATATCCTGGAGATACGGCGCATACTGGAAGAAAATCATGCTGATATAGATATTATTGCCAAGATTGAAAGTCAGGAAGGGGTCGACAATCTAGAAGGCATTATAAAGGTTGTTGACGGGATGATGGTGGCTCGCGGAGATCTGGGGGTGGAGATTCCGGCCGAAGAAGTGCCGCTGGTGCAGAAGCAGATTATCAAGCAATGCATTGCTGCCGGCAAGACGGTTATCATCGCCACCCAGATGCTGGAGTCGATGATAAACAATCCCCGACCCACCCGGGCTGAGGTTTCAGATGTGGCCAACGCAATATTCGATGGCGCCGATGCCATCATGCTCTCCGGGGAAACCGCGGCAGGTAAATACCCGGTGCAGGTGGTCGAAACCATGGCGCGTGTCGCCCGCCGGGCTGAAGATGTCTTGCCATATGAGGATTTTTTGCGGGAAAAGCGTTTTTTAGGCACTTCCACAGTGGCCGATGCCATCAGTTACGCCACCTGCACCACCGCCATGAATCTGGATGCGTCGGCTATTCTGAGCGCCACACACACCGGCCACACCGCCAGGCTGATATCGAAATACCGGCCCCAGGCTACCATCGTGGCCGCTACTCCCAAACCCCGCATTCTGAACAAACTGGCTCTGGTATGGGGGGTATATCCGACCCTGATAGCGGGCAGCTCCAGCACTGACGAGCTGTTTGAGCAGTCGGTTCAGGCCGCCTTACAAGGAAGTTATATCAAACATGGTGACCTGGTGGTCTTGACCGCCGGCATTCCGGCAGGCACCCCTGGAGGAACTAATCTACTGAAGGTTTATGTGGTGGGAGACATTGTGGCTCGGGGCAGCGGAATCGGGCACGAACCTGTTATGGGGCGTGCAGTGGTGATTCAGAATGATCATGACCTGCACCGTCTGGTGGAAGGTGATATTGTAGTCTTAGCCCATGCAAACAGCAGCCTGGTGCCATACCTTGACAGAATAAAGGCTATTATAACCGAAGCCGGGGGGCTTACATCTGACGCTGCGATTATGGGATTGAACTATAAAATACCGGTGGTGGTTGGAGTGCAGGATGCCACCCAAGTGCTTAAAGACGGGATGTTAATTACCGTGGATACCCCTCGCGGCGCCATATACCGGGGTTTCGCCCGGGTGAAATAATGGGTCTTTAGCATTCTTTTACTATTTGTGATAGGCTTCTACACTTGTGAAAAAATATTCAAAAAGAAGGATTTTGGAAAAGTGATGTAGAAGGAATTATCACGCCACAAATATATATATATTAGGAGGGAATTGGGAATGAAAATTATGGTTTTGGGTGCTGGGACAATGGGTGCCGGTATTGTGCAGACTGCCGCTCAGGCTGGCCACACAGTAATTGTGCGCGACATTAAGCAGGAATTTGTAGACAAAGGTATTGCCGGTATTGACAAACTGTTGGGCAAGAACGTAGACAAAGGCAAAATGAGCGCAGAGGACAAAGCTGCGGTTATGGGCAGAATCAGTGGCACCGTTGACATGGCTGCCGCGGCTGATTGCGATCTGGTCATTGAAGCTGCTCTGGAAGTTATGGATATTAAAAAGACCATCTTCAAAGAACTGGATGAGATCTGCAAACCCGAATGTATTCTGGCCTCCAACACATCCGCATTGAGCGTGACCGAAATAGCTGCCGCTACAGGCAGAGCCGACAAAGTTATCGGCATGCACTTCTTCAATCCGGTACCGGCCATGAAACTGGTTGAAGTCATCCGCGGCGCCAACACCAGCCAGGCTACCTATGACTTCATCAAAGACCTTTCCGTTCAGATGGGCAAAGCCCCGGTAGAAATCAATGAAGCCCCTGGCTTTGTGGTAAACCGCCTCTTGATCCCCATGCTGAATGAAGGTATGTATGCTTTAATGGAAGGCGTAGCCAATGAGGCTGACATCGACACCTCCATGAAGTTTGGCGCCGGGCATCCCATGGGACCGCTGGCCCTGGCTGACATGATCGGTCTGGACATCTGCCTGAAGATCATGGAAACCCTTTACAAAGAATTTGGTGATCCCAAATATCGCCCCTGTCCGCTGTTGGTTAAATATGTTCGCGCAGGCAAACTGGGCCGCAAGACCGGCGAGGGATTCTTCAAATACTAGAATTCATTCTATTCGGAAATCATTACGGAGCCAACCAGCGGTTGGCTCCGTTATTTCATGTCAAAGGACGGGGTTGGCGACCCAGCTAGTTCAGGCTGGCCTGGCGGGTTGTATTATCGACTTTGAGAAGTTTGGCTTCTTCCATTATGAAGTGAAGTGTTTTGGAATCCAACAAACCGGTGGCGTCCAGGGCGTGCTTTTGCTGAAACCCTTTTATAAATGCAGATAAGTCGGCTTCGTCAGTCATGCCCAGGCTTTTAAGCATTTCTATAATCTGCTTCTTTTCTGCTGATGTAATTACCATTACATCAGCGCTGGATACCGGACTGCCCCCATAGATTGCCGAGGTTGCGGGGGAATTGGCTTCGGTATCTGCTTTAACCGCTTCTGCAGGCTGCCCCTGCACAATCATCTGCTGACTCTGGGATTTTTCAGTCTGATTCAATATATAGGGGAAGTTAGCGGCCACCCCAAGAGTGGAGCCGGTAACAATCGCCGCCGTGATGACCAATGTTAGAAATATGTGATGTTCCAATCGCATTTATATGCCTCCATGACTATTGCGCATTTTAATTGTACAACAGTCATGAATTTATTTCAATAGGCTAACAATATAGTGCTATAGTCCCCATAATTATGACTGACTAGCAGGAGGGGCCTGAACTTGCTGAGGTTGGTTGTCAAGCTGACCCAATTTCTGCCTGGTTACGGCAACCAGGAGCAGCAGACCGGGGATGAGGTACTCGGTGAATAATGCCAATCCCGGGAAGGAATCACCGACATGGCTGAACAGATCAGTAGCACTGGGATAAAATACCTGTGATAAAATTAAGAGCAACATCGCAACCGGTAGGATTAAAGCCCGGTTGGAGTTGAATCCGCATAGCTGGGATAAACCTATAGTAAGTGCAAACTGACCCAGGGTGACTTTACCCCAGAAAATCAGGATCCAGGTTGTGGCAAGGACGATTTTAATTCCGGTGGCCTCTAAATAATCGCCCAGCGAAAATATCGAAAAATAACTCCTGGCCGTAGTCTCGACGCCCATAATGGTGATGCACAATACTATGGTTAAAGAGATAAAAATAGTAAGCAGGACCAAGGCGATAATCCCGCCTGCCAGGGCATCGCGCCGGCTGTGGACATAGGGAAAAAGAATCACCAGAAATAGCATTTCTCCTTTAAAAGCATGGGACAAAAGTCCGCTTTTAAGAATCGCGCTCAGACCAGATTCTCCGACCGGCTGCAGGATGGAGAGATTTACCATCGGTGCAGCCATAAATACGGCTGCTGCGAAAAAGACCACTGTGATGAGCCATACATACCATATACTGCGGCTGATACACTCGATTCCATAAGATACCGCGTAGGTGGTAGCTATTAATAGCAGCAACCCCACCGCTAACTCCGGGGTCAGCCGAAAGATGCCGATCCCAAACAATAGGGCCAGAGCTTCGGCCAACACTGTCACCGTAAACCACAGGAAAAAAAGTATATAGCCAAACCCGATCAATTTACCCATAAATTTGCCCATGATCAAAGGAAGGTACTCGATAAAGCCCTTATCCGGGAAGATACTTCCCAGCCAGCAGCATACAAAAATGACATATAAGCCCAGCAAAAATGAAGTAAACGGTGTAATCCAGGCATCATGCCGGGCCGTATCAACAGTTATATAAGGAGTGAACAAAACCGAGGTAGTCCCTACGAGGGTCACCAGTATGGCGACTATGGTATAAGCACCGATTTTATATGTACTGCTTTCTTTCAATACCATTTCCTCCTGAAACGAATTAGCCGAATAAACCCTCCAAGTAATGAGTAACCGGCGTAAACATGATCTCAACCCCTTCTTTTAAAGTTGGCAGTTGCCAATCCTGCATAAAAGCTATACCGTACACCAGGCTTATAAGCAAAAGGCCGGCTGTCACAAACAATTCTCCCCAGTATTTCCGATGAGCCAGGTAAGAAATCTCAATAAAGGCTATTATAAGCAACAATACTATATAGAAATAGATCAAAAACAATCCTCCCTTGAGGTTTATGGTTCGGTCTCAAAATCTATCGGTCGGGATGTCAGATTGGTAAGTCTGATGGTAGTATTCACTTCGAGGTTTACCGGTATCTCAGGGAAAACCTCGTCCCAGTCCGGTCTCATCTGTTGCCATAGTTCCGGGTATTTGTGGTGAATAGCCTGGCCAAAGCCAAAAGGATCTACCTGCATTTGCTTTTGGGCTTTATCAAGGGCCGATTGAACCTCTCTGATTACCGCCTGATTCTGGGCCTCCTCAATTTTTTGAATATCTTCGGTGTCATCCATGGGAAAACTGCGGGTCACTTCTTGAACCACGGTTTCCGCATCAATCTTGACATTCACTATTATTTGGCCATTTTCCAGCACAGGTGTTACTTTGGTATGGGTCCTATATATTTCTGTTGCTGCCATCCCGTTCTCAACACCGGGCAGGGAAAACTTTATTATGCCTTGTTTTACCTCGTTTCGCAGCCATAACAGGCCGCGGCTCTCCTGCTGGTTAAGCCATCCCACCATTTTGTCATTTTTAAACAAAGCCGTTCCATTAATAGCTAGCCTATTAGCAGGCTCAGGGACCTGGCCGTCGAGTATCCCATGTCCGGCTTCAACCGGCCGGGAAGGATTGGGGGTAGCCTCGAGGACGGCGGTAAAGGGCTGTTCGGAGGTGCACTCCAGCGTTCTAATAAATTCTCCCAATCTAAGGGGCGCATAAGAGGAAACAACGTCCTGGTGCTCCAATACATTACTGACCCGCAGGGTAGGAATCGGTGAAATAACTCCCGGAGTATCCATCAGGCTTGCCATGTCTTTGCCGCGCCCCACCAGGAGCCAGATATTGGGTTTAAACTGAGGATCGCGGCTTATATAATCGGAGATTTCCGTAATACCACGTTCGCGGGCGAATTCTTCAGATACGATTAGAACTTCGGTATGGGCAAAAAAACGCCGGGCTACAGTTTCCTGAGGAAGCTGTTTGACAGCATCATAAACGGAATCCGCCTCTATCACCTGATTGCGGTAGGGCTTTTGAAAAGTTATGGTATTCTCTCCGCTGCCTCCGCCGCCCCCGCCGCCCTGTATCGAAGTATTGATGTATTGAAACACCACCCTTATCCGATTATTGCCGGCCGACTCGATGGCGATACCATGCACAATCCCCAATTCCTCAACCTCGCGCCGATCCCAGCAACCGGTTAAGAGCAGGCTTGCACAGAGCAGCAAGATAAGGACGACGGATTGTTTAATCATGTCTGCTTCCTCCCACCATTATTGCTGCCCTGCTGAGGGCCTGGTTTCAAGCCGGGAGCCATGCGGGTAGGGTTGAGCTGTCCGTACTCCCGCGGCCGCATATTCATTTTCCACTGTGGAGCGCGCACCAGTATATCCTTTAAATCTTTGGTCTGCAGAGGGGCCAGGGGGGATAGATAAGGGACGCTAAAAGAACGTAAGTTGACAGTATGGATCACCAGCAGGATAAAACCGATTGACACCCCGAACAGGCCGAAGGCGCCTGCCAACAGCATCAAGGGAAAACGAAATAAGCGGATGGTTATGCCCAGACTATATGAAGGTATGGTAAAAGAGGCGATCCCGGTGGCCGCCACAACTATAACCATCAATGGGGACACAATGCCCGCAGTTACCGCCGACTGGCCGATGACCAGGGCTCCTGCGATGCTCACCGCCTGGCCGATAGCCCGGGGCAGGCGTACCCCGGCCTCCCGCAATACTTCGAATATAAACTCCATCATCAACGCCTCTATCAGCGTAGAGAACGGCAAGCCCTGGCGATAGGCCGATATGCTTACCAGGAGGCGGGTGGGGATCATTTCCTGGTGAAAGGTGGTTATAGCGATATATAGAGAAGGAAGAAAAAGTGAAATCCCGAAAGATATCCAGCGCACATGGCGCAAAGCAGTACTTAATATGTAGCGCTCATAGTGATCTTCAGGCGAATTGATAAAGGAGGCCAACTGCGCTGGCATGATTAAGGCAAAAGGACTGCCGTCGCAGAGGATGGCCACTTGTCCTTCCAATAAGGACCCAGCTACCCTATCCGGCCTTTCAGTATGGTGCATCTGCGGAAAGGGTGAAAAGGGGTGATCTTCGATCAGTTCCTCCAGATAACCGCTTTCCAAAACGCCATCTATATCGATACGCTGCAGGCGTTGTTTGACTTCGTTGACCAGATCAGGGGCGGCTATGCCCTCGATATAGACCAGGGCAACATCGGTAGCTGTGATCCTTCCTATAGGCATAGTTGAAAACCTCAGCCGGGGATGCTTAATGCGCCGGCGGATCATGGTCATATTGGTTTTCAAGGTTTCATTAAAGCCTTCTCTGGGTCCTCTGACCAGCACTTCGGAAGGGGGCTCGCTGATGGCCCGCTCGGCGTGCGCCTTGATGTCGATGAGGAAGGCTGCATTCAGGCCTTCTACCAGTAATATAACCTCTCCTGACAGCACACTGGCAACCAACTGTTTTATATTGCATGATTCACATACATTTGAGGCGGTAAGGACGGAATTCAGGATATCATCTCGAATACTGCTTTTGCCGGCTTTCAAATCACCCTGTTTTGTAAAGAGCATCAGAGACTTGATGATGTCCTCATTTAGAACTGGCGTGTCCACCAAACCCTCGATATAGACGATGCAGGCCGGGTTATTCGGGCTTGGTCCCAAGCGGATACGGCGGTATATTATATCTACCTGCTCACCCAGAATTGATTTCAGCTGCTGAATATTTTCATCAAGATGGAGGCTTACCGGCGTATCAGGCAGAGCCCCCGTATATACGGGTACATTAGCAGTATTGGCATTGGCGCCTTCAGCAGGGGAGTTATTAGGGGATATTCCTTTTTTGGCTAACCATTGGAACCATTTCATGATAAATGCGTCTCTCCCAGTAATAGTCAGTCTTATTATTTTGAAAAAGACCCGTTTTCATGCAGGAAAGGAAAGGAGAGGCCACATATTTTGCCGTATTCGTGACTCGTTACGTTGTTTGAGGAGAGATTTGTCATTGTTAGCTAACGATAGATTTCGATTAATAGTCAGTTATGAAACGTTACGATTGGTGTAGTTGCAAAAATTGTTGACAGTTTTCGTATTATATCATGTTATGTAGTGTTATGTTATGTTATACTATAATCGGTTGAAATAATATATCAGAAGTCAGAGATTCCATGCCAATCACTCTTAATAGTTGTCTGCCCACCGTAACACTAAATTGGTCAACGGACATCTCTTAATTTGAAATTAGAGTCCCTTCTGTCTGTTGGGGAGACTATCTCCATTTTATTACAGAACTTCATCAGAACCTGAAAAGTGGGGCTGCAAGTTGGAAGTTAACCGGGATGAATCTTTAGTTAATACACCCGCCGACAATGATAAGTTAATCATTGCCGGCTCAGGAAATGTTGCTTGGAACATTTATAAAATCGCGGCTATTCTGGGCTACCGGATAACTGTAATTGACCACAGAGCTATAACGCTTACCCGGGAAAGATTTCCTGAAGCCAGCGAACTGTTGTGGGGAGACGTTGTCGCGTTGCTGAGAGCTTGTGATATTGACGAGACCACTAGCATTGTATTAGCTACGTATAACCATGAATTTGATCCCCCAGCATTGCATGCGGTAATCAAATCGCCAGCCAGATACATAGGAATTTTAGGCAACAAACGTAAGGTAACCGCCTATTTTAGCCAACTGAAAATTTCGGGGATTGCGGATGAACTTCTCGAACGGGTTCATTTACCTATTGGCCTTGATATCGGAGGACAGACGGCGGCAGAAATAGCCTTGGCGACTGTAGCTGAAATACAAGCTGTTAAATACCGGCGTTGCGGAGGATTTATTTCTGTAAAACGAAAAAGTGAGGTTTTTGAAAAACATGACGAATTGTTTTGAGCGGGATATTGAAAATGCCCATAGATTCCATGGGCACATATGCCACGGTATTGTATTCGGGGTCAGAATGGCTCGTGCCGGGCTTAATTACCTGGGCATCGACGATCCTTTGCGGAACCGGGATTTTCTGGTTTATGTGGAAGCGGATCGCTGCGTGGCAGATGCGGTATCTTCGGTTACCGGCTGCTCTCTTGGGAAACGGCGCCTAAAATGGATGGATTACGGGAAAATGGCGGCTACATTTATAGATATGAACAGTCATGAGGGGATTAGAATCGCAGTAGCAGCCAAACAAAATGCCCCTGAAAACGGTGACATTGTCGCCTTTTGGAACGCCATTCCGGACGAGGAATTATTCAAAGTCGAAGCTGTAAGAGTCAATCTGAAACCGGAAGACCTTCCCGGCAAGCCTTTAAGTCGGGTTAAATGTGAGAGATGCGGAGAAAGTGTCATGGATAGCAGGGAGATACTGCTGGGCGGCCGGATCTTGTGCCGGGCCTGCGCTAATGGCGCATATTACGAAAAGCTATAGACAATGAGGGAATCGCCGTGTGGGAAATCTATAACGAACTGATCGAATTGATACCTGAGGGGCTAAATGTACTGGATTGCATGGTCGGTCTCCACTGGACCTTAATTCGCTCGCCCAAAGGGATCGGCACGGCAATGACCTTGAAAGGGGGCAGGTCTGAAAACAAGCCTGCCAGTGTTGTCGGCATGCCGCTTAAAGAGCTGGCTGCTTACGTCAAATCGTGGGATATGGGCCTGGCTTCCCTGGGGCAGGCAGCTATTAACTCGGTGTTAAATGTCCCGGATAATATTATGTCGATTACCGGTCAAGATTTTATTAAAACCTCAGAAGCAAACGATGCCAATGCGTTTGTCCGATTCTTACCGGAAATGGCCGGCAAAAATGTAGCAGTTATCGGGCATTTTCCCGGAATCGAATCCCTCCATCCAATATGTCATCTATCTATAATCGAAAGAAATCCTCAGTCTGGTGATTATCCCGATTCAGCCAGTGAATATATCCTACCCCACCAAGATTATGTTTTTATTACCGGCACTGCATTTATCAATAAGACCATGCCCAGGCTTCTGGAAGTTTCCAATCATGCCCAAGTAATACTGGTCGGACCCAGCGTACCCATGACTGCGATTCTTTTCAATTATGGGATAGAAGCCTTGGCGGGGATGGTTATTCGCGACGAGAAGGAATGCTGGCAAGTTGTCCGGGAAGGCGGAAAGACCAAGGCGTTCAAGCAAGGGGGACAAATGGTCTGTATCAGACGTTAATGGAACCATTGGTACGGGGAAAGCGGATGCACAAATATTTTAACCGCTTGGACTTAGGAATAACACAGCTAATGGTTTTATTGATCATTCCGATCGCGGTGTTTCTCTTTTCATTTGCCATTGGCCGCTACGGGATCCCCTTGCCCGAACTGCTAGCCACTCTATACAACCATTATTTCAGCCCGGGCGCTGCAGGGGCCAGCAATTTGGATACAGTTGTGTTCAATATCAGGCTGCCGCGCATCACTGTCGCGATGCTGGTCGGTGCAGCCCTGTCCATAGCCGGGGCGGCTTACCAGGGGATGTTTAAAAACCCCCTGGTGTCGCCCGACATCCTGGGGGCCTCAGCGGGAGCCGGGTTCGGAGCCTGCCTGACGATTTTTCTGTCTCAGTCGATCTATGTTGTCCAGGCCAGTGCCTTTGCCTTCGGTCTGATTGCCGTGCTCTTAGCCGTTTTAATCAATGAGCACCTTGATTATGATCCCACCCTGGGTTTGGTGCTGGGCGGCATATTGATCAGTACCCTATTTTCTTCAGGAACCGGAGCGATCAAGTATTTCGCCGACAGCAATGACAAACTGCCGGAGATTACTTTCTGGTTGATGGGCAGTCTTGCCTCGGTGGATAAAAGGGATATCGAGAGCATCCTGTTGCCAATGCTCATAGGCTTTAGTGCCCTTTACCTGGTGAGGTGGAAACTGAATGTGCTCGCTTTTGGAGAAGATGAAGCACGAACTTTAGGTATTAACACCCGCCGGCTAAGATGGATCGTGATTATAGGCTCAACTCTGATCACTGCGGCTGCGGTCTCCGTGTGCGGCATAGTCGGTTGGATAGGCTTGGTCGTTCCACACCTGGCCCGGGCTATGGTCGGACCTAATTACCGGGTGTTGCTGCCAGTAAGCGGGATCCTGGGGGCCAGCTACCTGCTGTTAGTCGATGATATGGCCCGCTGCCTGGCCTCGGTGGAAGTGCCTCTGGGAATACTTACTGCACTTCTGGGGGTGCCATTTTTCATACTGATATTCAAAAACAGCGTCAGGGGGTGGAAATAATATAAACGGGCAAAACAGCGGAGTATATCAACATCGGTCCGGGGGGTGAAGATTTGCTTGAGATCAGGGGAATAAGCTTTGGATATCCGTCGCATCAGGTAATTCAAAATGCAAGCTTTACAATGTACGGCGGCGAGTTCCTCTGTGTTCTAGGGCCGAATGGATGCGGGAAAACCACTCTGTTGAAAAATATTCTGGGCTTATTATCGCCCTCCTCAGGGTCTATCCTGATCGGGGGAGAAGACATTCAGTCATGGTCTTTGACCAGGCGTGCTCAAATTATGGCCTACATACCTCAGGCGCATGTACCGCCTTTTCCATTCAAGGTCATTGACGTTGTTCTGACCGGAAGGACCGCTTATCTTGCGAGGATGGGGGTGCCCGGGGAAGAGGATGTACGTATAGCCGAGGATTCACTGGCAGAATTGAATATCAGCTATTTAAAGGACAGGATTTACACCAAAATTAGTGGCGGCGAAAGGCAGCTAGTTCTGATCGCCCGGGCTTTGGCGCAGCAGCCGCAGATATTGATAATGGACGAACCTACGGCCAACCTGGATTTCGGCAGAGAGCACCAGGTGCTTGAACATTTGCGCGATCTTTCCGGGAAAGGGATGAGCATACTCATGGTAACTCATGACCCCGACCAGGCTTTCTATTGTGCTCATAGGGTGGTGCTGATGAAAGATGGGGGATTACTGGATGTGGGTATTCCCGGAGATGTGATCACCGAGGATTCGATGTTCAGTATGTACGCAATCCGAGCAAGGATCGGCGGCATAAAAGTGTCTGAGAATAAAACGGTTGAGGTATGTGTTCCAGTTCCCAAGACTATCGATAACGTCGCCAGTTCTTAAAGAAACCAAGTAAGAGAAATGGGGGAAGGATTTGTAATGTTGAAAACGAAAAATGGCAGAATCGCAGTCGTCATGCTCATGATATTCATAATGGCTTGCACCCTTGTCAGCGGCTGTGCCCCAAGCACCACCACAAGCACATCCCAATCCACCAGGACCATAACCGATGATGCTGGCCGGTCAGTGACCATACCCGTTACTATTGATAAAGTCTATTACACCAGCCCCATAGGTATGATAATGGTATATTGTCTCGCTCCGGAAAAGATGGCGGGATCATCTATGCAATTTTCCGATAAAGAAAAAAGATACCTTCTGCCTGCGGTGCAGCAGTTGCCTTACCTGGGCGGGGTACAGATGAATGCGAAGATCAATACCGAGGAACTGGTTAAGGCCAAACCGGATGTCATATTCTCGATCGGACCTGATCCGGTCAGTGATTCGTCAATAAGCACTGCCGACCAACTGCAGCAACAACTGAATATCCCGGTGATAGTGCTGGATAATGATATCAATAAAACTGAAAAGACCCTGACCTTCCTCGGCCAGCTTCTAGGGGCCGAAGAACGGGCTGCGGAATTAATCGCCTATTGCAATGAGACCCTGCAGGAAGTCACCGATATAACCCAAAATATCCCCGATAACAAGAAATTACGGGTATACTACGCTGAAGGCCCGGAAGGCCTGGCAACCGAACCCAAAAGCTCCCCCCATGGGTTGCTGTTAAATCTGGTTAATACAGTCAATGTGGCTGATGTGGCAGCCAAAGGCGGCAGCGGTATGAGCAGCGTATCCCTGGAACAGGTGCTGAAATGGAATCCCGAGGTGATCCTGGCCTGGGGAGCCGACCGGGGAGGTGCTTATGACAAGATCCTCACCAGTGCTGATTGGAGAAATATCAGCGCGGTCAAAACACAAAAGGTGTATGAAATTCCTAATTACCCCTTCAACTGGTTCGACCGTCCACCTTCAATTAACCGTTTCCTGGGCCTGAAATGGCTGACCTATACTTTTTATCCCGAACTGTATAAAATCGATATGGTCAAAGAAGTTAAGGATTTCTATAAACTTTTTTATCATGTAGACCTGAGCGATCAGGATGCCAGAGATTTGCTTAAAAGCTCCCTCCACTAACATATCCGGGGCTAGCGAGGGGTGCAGCTGTTCTGCTGCACCCCTCGCTCAATTTATTCAATATATTTTCCCCAACTTCAAGCGTTTTAAAGGATAAATCGCAGCAATGGCTCATATTGCTCAGAACGTAAACATCCTGCTAAATGGCTTTCATAAGCCTGCCGCCTCTTTATACGTTATGGATCAACCTGGTATGGCCGGCGAACCACAATATTCGCAAGTTCCTCCTGAACCAACATGAATCCTGGCTCCACAACTTGCGCATACGGTCTGCTTCAATTCAGTGGTCTCCGATTTCCCGGCTTCTCCGCCTGCACCAGCCTGATCGGACAGTACAACATTCACCTGAATTGATTCTTTATTATTGTCGGTTTGAGAATTCTTTTTACCGGCATAGATTAATCCCGCACCCACAACCGCGAAGAATATGACCATGGATATATCCATTCCATCCATACCTTCCGCAAGACTGACCATTAAACCCAAAAATGCGAAAGCCACACATACCCAACCGAGAACGGCAAAAATCGTCTTAAAAAACCTTGCCATTACGCAATCAACTCCTTATAAAAATTTAACCCCTCATCAAGCTTTAGTAGAGGCGCTTATTAGCAAAGCCATGATGGCTGCCGCTGCAATTCCGATCATAGTGACCTGGATGGTTATAAATGCATTTAAATTGCCGGCAAACAACGGCTTAAACACCGCCAGCAATACGGTTATCACAAAATAGATGAACAAGGTGGAGGTTATTCCCGCTTTCAGCAAAGTTGCATTCAATGTTTCTATACGGACGCGCATGAGGATGAGCCCGCCGATCAAGGCCACTTCCGAAATTAAGACAAACAGTAGAGAAAGCCAATGCAGCGTGGTTTTTTCTCCGCTTGAGAAGCCGACCAGGAATATGACCAGGGTAACTGCAATGATGATTATGCCTATGGCCAATGTCAAAAGCATTTTCATTTTATCCGGCATAATGTCATTTAGCCTCCCTCCACAGCTTATTACAGTTTGTTCCCGCAATCGGGACAGAATTTGAGCGTCCCCTTTATTTCAGCGTTGCAGCCCGGGCATTTTTTGACCAGCGGAAGACCACACTCCGGGCAAAATTTGGCCGGTGCTTTTTCGATCATAAACCCGCATCCCGGGCACGGTTGGGGCATCATACTCCCACAGGACGGGCATACGCCGGCGCCTGACGGCACATCAGCCCGGCAATTGGGACAAGGGATGTAGACATCTCCGCATTCCGGGCAGAATTTAGCTCCCTTAGCAATAACAGCCCCGCAGCCGCTGCATTTGACGACTTCATTGCTATTGCTGGCCGCTTCACTGTTATCGTGGCCGCAATTGCCGCAGAATCTGGCCTCCTTTTCCATGCTGGCATTGCATTGGCGGCATGCTTTCATTTCCTTGTTAACATTGATGTTCTGACTTATGCCCCCCATCTGTGAACCAAAGCTGCCTCCGACGCCGACGCCCATGCCCAAGCCGATCCCTGCGCCCATCATGCCGGACTGGATGGAGCCCGGATTGGTTGCCGCTCCTTCCAGGGTGTCAAAAGACCGCTCCTGAATGTAGTTGTAGCCGACTATATCCATTTCCGCACGTTTGGCCAACGCCGATTTGAGCTGGATGACAGCCGGGTCATCCTCAGGCACGTTAATGTCGTTCACATAAAAGTTGATCAGTTGAATGCCGTAATCATCCAGAACCGGGACCATCTTTGCTTTGATGTGATCGGATAATTCGTCAAGGTAGGCATTAATCTCCAACAGGCTGATCTGTTTGTTGATCAAATAAGAAGCTATGGAATCTTTGGCCTTGGTTAAATACAAGCCACGGAAATAATTCCCCAGGTTTTCTTTGTCGAAAACGGGCAAGGTACCGACCAGTTTGATAAGAAACTTTTTGGAGTCTTCGATTCGAATGCCGAATTGCCCGAAAGAACGCAGCGGTACAAACACTTTGTATTTCGGGTCCTGCAATTGGATCGGGGAAGCGGTGCCCCATTTTACATCCAGCGAATGCACTTTGTTTACGTACCACACCTCGGCAGTAAAAGGAGAGTGCCCTCCGAAAGGAAGATTGATGATATTGTTTAAGATAGGAATATTCGCTGTTTCAAGCGTATGTCTGCCGCTCGGAAACACATCAAGGGCCTGCCCCCCTTTAAACAGAACCGCTTCCTGAGATTCGTTGACAATAAGCTGAGTCCAGTTCCCCAGTTCCTCACTGGGAAATTTCCAGGCAAAAACGTCTGGAGTGCCATTATACTTTACAACTTCTACTAAAGCCATCTCCATCCTCCCTAAAAGCTGATTGCATATCCTAGCGGCGCCGAACTTCTGTCCCATTTCCCCCAAATTATACTATCTTATGTTATTATTCAGTATAATTATGGTTTATTCCTATTTCATAATAAAATTTTTATCAATGATTATTTGTCCATTGATGAAAACAGGAGATGATTCCCCGGTTTGCTCTTTAGAACAAGCCGGAAAATCGTCTCCTGTGTCTGCGCAGCCATCCTGCAAGTATGAAAACCATAGGCTGGCAAAAATAAAATATTAAAGCGATTCCATTTTTTCAGGGTTTCGTGATGATTATCATAACATTGACGCTGAGTATTACGCTTTTTCGCAATTCCTTGATTAAGAAAACAGTAGTGACGATATTGTCGTTTCTGGCGATTTTATTTTTCAACCGGCAAGCCGCCAGGAAACAAAAAACATCCCCAGTCGCTTCTACTTACTGTAAGCAATGAGTATCCTGCTTTCATTTCCGGCAATTTTCTCCACGACGCCGCGCAGTTCTCCGCTCAGAATTTTGGCCACCAGCCAGGGGGGAGCATGATCGCAGAGGATTTCCAGGGTCAGAAATTCACCTTTTTTAAGAATCGGCTGCAGAATTTGTTTGGAGCTGAGCCCGTTTCCGCATCCCTGCATACCATGGAGAGAAATCCTCAGATGGCCCGGATATACCTCCTCGGCCGCCGGCCCGGGCTTTTCGTCAAGCCCATCCTCCCTGCAAGCAGATTCGGTTTCCTCGTCCAGAATCATCTGCAGAAAGGCCGGCGGTTTGCCTTTAATCTCCCAAATCGCATAACCGTGCTTTTCCAACTCAAAGTACGGCGCTCCGCTTACGGATAATGCTGCGAGCACCTTACACTCACCCAGAAAGGCAATTAATTCTTTCATTTTTAAACGCAGTTGGTGGAGATTGAAGACCTCCCCGATGCAAAAGGGCATGGCCTTTAACAGGCTCCATTGCCGGCCGGTTTTTTTATAGATGACAATCTCTGCTGAATCATGCAAGGTGGCGGTTTTCCCATGTCCTCCCAGAACCACCGCTATCTCTTCGTTCATAGGCTTTTCCTCCTCTTTCCCACTTTTCATAGGACAATTTTTAAATCACCTTTTTTATCGCTTTCACCGGGCACAGCTCTCCCCCGGCCCCGTCCATGACCAGGTCCTTTCCCAGCAAACCGATGGCGTCGGCCCGGCATTGGCGGCAATGATACATCTGCTGAAGATCTGACGCACACCTTTGACGCATGGCATGAAGCTCGTGAACACCGGTAGGGGAGGCGTTCTCGAAAACGCTTCCCGGAGCCGGGATCAAAGGCATGATGTTGCTGATAAAAGCTCCCCGGGCGCCGACTGCTTTCACTATGTCGGGGATATGCCGATCGTTTATGCCGGGTATCATGACAGTGTTGACCTTGATGACCGCACCCCGTCCGGCCAGATATTGAATGGCTTCCAACTGGTTTCGGATCAGCAGTCGGGCTCCTTCCGCGCCATCATAACGGCGGCCTTCAAACCAAACCTGTTGGTATATCCGGGCGCCGATGGCTGCTTTCAGGCTGTTCACGGTGACAGTGATGTGCTTAACCCCCAGTTCCAATAGAGCGTCCGCGCACTTGAGCAGTTTGAGCCCGTTGGTGGACAGGCAGAAAATGGTATCCGGAATCATTTCCTTGATCATACCGATGGTCTGCCGTGTTGCGGGCCAGTTGGCCAGGGCGTCTCCAGGACCGGCAATGCCTACCACTTTGATGTTGTCGTGCCGGGAGCGTACCCGGACATACAGACGGCAAGCCTCTTCCGGGGTAAGCAGCGCGCTGGCCACGCCGGGACGGCTTTCATTATTGCAGTCAAAGCGGCGGTTGCAATAATTGCAACTGAGATTGCAGGCCGGAGCCACCGGCAGGTGGATGCGGCCGTATTGACGATGGGCCTCAGTGGAAAAACAGGGATGCTGCCGGGTTTTTTCATCTGACCGCTGCGGGTCATGTTCAATCCTGTATTTCGACGTACAAGTGCATTTCATGGTTTGTTCACCTCGATTTTCTAGAATTTGCCGGAAGGTTCTGAATAGTATTTTTTCAGCATTCGGGGCCGGTAAGCGCTCAGCTTACTGTCCAGTAAACAGTTGGTGATGCGGTCCAAAAGCATCATCGTGCCTGCATAGCCAACCGATACCAGGCGCTGTCCTCCCACCCGGTCGTGAATCGGAAAGCCCAGGCGCACTAGGGGAATCCCTTCACGTTCCGTCAAATATCTGCCGTCGGAATGCCCGATGGCGATGTTGGCCTCTGCTTTGACCGCCAGGTCCCTGATCACTGCCAAGTCGGTTTCCGTCACAGTCGCCACATCGGTCCGGCCCGCTGTCAAAGTTTGCATTTCCAATTCCAGGGCCTTGCTGTGAACGCCGCTGGCAGCCACCGCCGGGACAATCCCATTCTCCATGCAGATGCTGCTGACGGCCAGGACCATATCAGGATCGCCAAAAATAACGGCGCGCCCTTCGGCATTATATTTGTGGGAGTCGATCATGCCGTCCAGCAAGCGGCCTCTTTCCCGTTGCAGAACATCGGGGAGGGGTTGGCCGGTCAACTCCTTCAGAAGGTTGACAAAAAGGTCGGTGGCTTCGATCCCTACAGGAACGGGGCTATTATACAAAGGCACTTCGAAAGTGCCGGCCAGGTATCGGCCTGGGGACAAATGGGTCTCTACGCACCTGCTCATTTCAATGGTGGCAGACGCTCCGCCCATCATGGCCAGCTCCTGCAGACTGGTGCCGCCGCCGGCGATTTTTTGGTAAGGACGCGCAAATGGACTGTCCAGGGTTTCCGAATAATCGGGGCAGAGAATATAATCCACCCCCATAAGATCCATTATTCTTTTGATTTCCCGCACCTCGGCCGGGGTGAGATGGGGGACGATTACGTTGATGCGGTGGTGTTTGGGGACCGGTCGGGCGATGCGGGCTATAATGTGTCTGACTGCCAGGAAATAGCCCTCACTGTGGCCGCCCCCATACCCCGGTGTGGGGACGCTGACCAGGGGATAAGCGCCCATGTCCCGCTCAACCGTGTATTCTGCAGCAATGCGCGCGATATCTTCCCCGATGGTCTCGGCCAGACAGGTGGAAAGAATCCCGATCAGTTCAGGATGGTAGACTTGAATCAGATGATCCAGTCCTTTTTTCAAATGGACGCTTCCGCCATAGATGGTTCCCGGCTCGGTGATCGAACTGGAAGCCACGTCGATGGGTTCGTTGTAATGCTCGGAAATATGCCGGCGCATATAGGTGCTGCACCCCTGTGAACCATGAATAATGACCATTGCGCCCTGTATGCCTTTGAAAGCCAGTATCGCTCCCAGAGGCATGCAGGCGTGGCAGGGGTTTTCAATCACGCTGTGGCGCATCGTTTTGATCGCTTCCATCCTTTTATCCTCCTTGCTTAACATATTTCCAGACCGGTGAGCAAACGGTATGATATACTTCCCGGGCAAAATGGACTGCGCCTTCGAAACCGCTCAAAGGATGCTTGCGATCATGATTGTGGTCTATGAAGGCAACCCCCAGCTTGTATGCCAGAGGCCTTTCTTTGACGCCCCCCACCAACAGATCCGCTCCCTGTCTGCTCATAAAACGTTCCAATTCCGCCGGATTGGCGTCGTCGAGAATCACGGTGCCGTCCTCGACCAGATTGTGGATCTCATCATATTCCTCTTTGCGGCCGGTTTGCGTGCCGATCATGACGACCTCAACGCCCAGTTCGCGGAATTGCTTGATCAGAGATATGGCTTTGAAGCCTCCTCCCACGTAAACTGCGGCTTTTTTACCGCTCAGCTTATCCCGGTAAGCCTGAATGAACGGCTCCGCCTGGCCGGCTTCCTCTGCGATCAATTCCTCGGTGCGCGCCATGACCTCCTCATCGCCTGTGGCCGATGCGATCAAGCGCAGCGAATCGGCACTATCCTGAAGACCTAAAAAGGATACATGAAAAAACGGTATGCCGTATCGCTCCTGCATTCTTTTCGCCAGGTAGCCCATGGAGCCCGCGCACTGAACAATATTAAAAGCCGCAGCCGGCGCCGTCTGCAGAGCTTTCAAACTGGAGTCCCCGGTGAAAGCAGCATTCAGTTTTACGCCCATGCGCCGCAAATAACCGCCAATAATCCACAACTCTCCCGCCAGGTTATAATCGCCCAGGTAATTGATGCCCGGCTCCATAGCCGGCAACGGGCTATTCCCGGCTTCCATCAGGCGCATCAAGACTTCACAGGCCACCCGGTAGCCTTCGGACTTATTGCCGGCAAAACCGCTGGATTCCACCGGCAATACGGCAATGCCGTGCCGCTGCGCCGCCGCCCGGCACACCGCTTCCAGATCATCGCCGATAACCCCCGCCACACAAGTGGAATACACCAGTACCAGCGGCGGGTGGTATTTTTGCACCAGTTCATCGATGGCTGCCGCAAGTTTCCTCTCTCCGCCGAAAATAATGTCCTGCTCCTTGAGATCGGTGGAAAAACTGTATCGATAAAGCTCCGCCCCGCTGCTCAGGCTGCCCCGGATATCAAAGGTGTAGCTGGCGCAGCCGATGGGACCGTGCACCAGATGAACCGCATCGGTAATGGGGTTTAGAACCACCCGGGCCCCGCAGTACACACAGGCCCGCTGGCTCACGCTTCCGGAAACACTGTCCGCTTCACAGCTTTGTGTTGGCATCCGTTCGCCTTTGGTGCGTATAAACCCGGTTCTTGCTTTCAGCAGCGTCTCTCCGCGGTCTGTTTTCATGACCCGCTCCCCCCCTTTTTTACATGATCAGCTCCAGGTCCTCATCACGGGCATCCCGGTCCACCCGGTCCTGGAGGGCGTTGTCGATCATTTCCATGAGCCGCAGGGCTCCCCGGTAGCCCACCACAGGCAGGTAGGAATGCACTCCCCGGTCGAGTATGGGAAACCCGACCCGCACCAGGGGAATATCTTCGGCCCGGGCAATATACTTTCCATAGGTGTTGCCGATCAACAGATCGACCGGTTCATTTTTAATCCACTGATGCAGTTCAAAAAGGTCGCCGCCGGCTTTGACCCGCCCTGCCAGTCCCGCATCCTCCAGCATGGCCGTGACGGTCGCCTCGAAGTTGCCCTGGGCTCCGCCCAGGGAGGTGTTGGGGGTGCCGGTCAGAAGATGAACGGGTTTCATGCCCAGGCTTAGGACCATCTCCGTAAGGCTGGCCACAATGTCCGGGTCGCCGAAAATGGCCACCTTTTTTCCATGAAAGTGATAGTGCAGATCCGTCATGATGTCCACCAACTGTCCTCTTTCCTCTTCAATTTCATCAGGGACCTCAGCCACGAAATGCTGTCTCAAGGCCATGATCAAAGCATCCGTGGCCTGAATTCCGATCGGAGTCCGTAAAACCACTGCCGGAACCAGACACTTCCTCTCCAGCTGGTAAGCCGGGTCCGAGGCGGCATATTCCCCCAATGCCAGAGTCAGGCTTGAATTGCCGGAATCCCGGATGGCCTCCACCCTGGCGCCGCCTTTGGGGAACATGTTAAACTGACCGCTCATAGGTGAATCCAGGCTGCCGGAAGTGTCCGGAAACATAATGAAAGGCACCCCCATAAGAGCGGTAAGCCGCTTGATTTCACGCATATCGCCGGGGTTGAGAAATCCGGGCAGAATATTCACCTGCTCCCGCTTGTTCTCCAGGCTTGCTTCCGCCAGGTAATTCACCATGCCTTTGGTCATGTTGGAGAAGCCGGTAACATGGGAACCCTGATAACTGGGGGTGTTGGCATGAATCACCATTTTGCCCGGGGGGATGGCTGCCGACTTGATAATGCTGGGGATATCGTCCCCGATGGTCTCCGACAGACAGGTGGTGTGTACGGCTATGACATCCGGATTGTACAGGGTGAATACATTTTTGATGGCGGTTTTCAGATTGGCGCTGCCGCCAAACACCGAGGCTCCTTCCGTAAAAGAACTGGTGGAAGCCATCACCGGCTCGCGGAAATGGCGGGTCAAATGGGAGCGATGATAGGCGCAGCATCCCTGAGAGCCATGGCTGTGGGGGAGGCAGCGGTGAATCCCCAAGGCCGCATACATGGCGCCGATAGGCTGACAGGTTTTGGCCGGATTGATGACCGCGCCGGTTCTGGCGATTATTTCTCTGGGTGTACTGTCAAGCATTTTCCATATCTCCTTTCACCAGGGTTCCTTCCAGCAAAGGCCGGTGGGCCCAGGGAGGCTCGATGTAATTCCAGGTAGGGCTGGCAAAGCTCATGGCCACGTCCCGGGCAAAATTCAGCGCTCCTTCAAAACCGGCGTAAGGACCGCTATAATCGTAATTGTGCAGTTGTTTGGAAGGAATGCCCATCTTCTGCACCACATATTTGTCTTTAATCCCCGAGGAGAAAATATCGGGCTTGAGGATACGGATAAGCTCCTCGGTCTCAAAGTGGTTCAGATCGTCCACGATTACGCTCCCGTCTTTCATATCCTGAATCATGCCGGCGTAGGTGCTCAAGGCGATTTTGTCTTTTAACTCCGCGGCGCGTTCCGGCGATAATTTCAGGCGAAAGCGATTTTCATCGGGCGCCACATGCAAATCGGGAATATTCTTGCTGTCCGAATCGGATTTGATATTCGGTATGACTTGGCGCCCCTCATAATCATCGCGGTGGGCAAACACGTAGCCGGCTAAAATGGTCTCAATGCCCAGCTCTTCATACAGGCCTTGATAATGATGGCCCCGGGATCCCCCTACGTAGCAGAACGCAGTCTTGCCGGCGCAGATCCGCCGGTAAGGCAGCAACTGCGGTTCTATACGGGCCAATTCCCGGGTAATATAATCCTCCGTGCGTTCAATCAATTCCCGCTCCCCGAAATATAAGGCCAAACTGCGCAAGGCTTCCACTGTGGAGCGGATGCCGATAAAATTTATTTTGAGCCAGGGAGTGCCGTACTTAACTTCCAGCATGGAAGCAATATAATTGATGGAGCGGTGGCACTGCACCAGGTTCAGCTCCGCCACGTGAGCGTTGCTCAACTCTTCAAAAGATCCGTCCCCGGTCATTACGGCTTGAATATGGTAGCCCAGCTCCTCCAGCATCTTTTTAATCACCCAGCCGTCTCCGCCGATGTTGTACTCGCCCAGAATATTGACGGTGTATTTTTGCGGTGCTTCCTCCATGTCACCCGCCCCAATGACATGTTCGGTCAGCCCGTTGTTGGCGATATGATGGCCGGCCGATTGGCTGACCCCTTTGTATCCCTCGCAGCTGTAGGCGGTGACATTGATGCCGTATTTTTCCCGGGCACTTCTGGCTACAGCCTGAATGTCATCCCCGATCAGCCCCACCGGACAGGTGGCGGAAATGGTGATGGCTTGGGGCTGGAAGATTTGGACGACTTCGTCTATGGTCCGGGCCAGTTTTTTCTCTCCCCCGAAAACGATGTCGCTTTCCTGCATGTCAGTTGATACACAATAGGGCAAAAAATTCTTCATGGGGGCTTTTGACACCCCCTTGTTGCGGCGCGTCAACCAGGCATAATATCCGCAGCCTATGGGGCCGTGGACGATGTTGACCACATCTTTCAGCGGTCCCAGAACCACGCCTTTGCAGCCGGCAAAGGCGCAGCCCCGGCTGGAAATGATGCCGGGAATGGTTCTGGTATTGGCTTCGATTTCCTGATTTTCCTGAGTAATATTCTTGATAAGGATGTGTTTTTTCCGGTTGCGTTTTTCTTTGGCCGGATATTTGTTCAGTATTTCATCCAAAGTGTTATGGTTAAGCATCACTTTTCCTCCTTTGCGAATCGAACCGTATAGTGGATGCCGCCTGCCGGCCGTTTATATAGCCGCTTCTCCGCTTTCACCGGTTCTGATTCTTAGCGCATCCAATACCGGCAGGACAAAAATCTTCCCATCGCCTCGATTTCCTTCTTGGTTTACCTGCAGGATAGTTCCAATAATCCCAGGCACTTGATCGTCATGAGCCATGACGGTGAGCAAGCGTTTGGGAATCAGGCGTCCACCTCGGGCAATGCTGTCTTGAATGGTGGAACCGATTTCCTCATTAGCTCCCAATTGAGCCAGCAGGGTAAAATCAACCGGGCTTCTGCCCCGGCCCTGAACCTTGATGGCATGAAGGCCGCAGATCCCTGTGTCCGCCAGAGCTTTTTTGGTTTGGTTGACTTTATTCATGCGAATGATGGCGACAACTTCCTTCATAATCAAACCTCCTGACTGATCCGGCTACAACGCCTCTTCACCGCTGCTGATGGTGTAAACTTCTTCTACCGGGCTCACAAAAATTTTCCCGTCTCCAAAAGCTCCCTTGTCGCCGGTCTTGGCGTATTTGGAGATAATGCTGATGACATCATATTTGTCCTCATCATTGACCACGATCAGCAGAAGCTCCTTGGGGATTTCATCATAGACAATTTCGCCTACGTTAATGCCCCGCTGCTTGCCGCGTCCCACCACATCATACTTGGTCACCGCGGGAAAACCGGCGCTGTTCAATTCGTCCAGGATGACATTGGTTCTCTCCGGTCTCACAATGGCTCTGATCATAATCATTTTGGCCGCCTCCTTCATCACCGGCTCATAAAGAGTCCAGTATGCCATAGTCCATCATCAGTTCCTCCAGCCGGTCCTGGGTCATGGGCTTGGGAACCACGAACATTTGGTTCTCGGCCATTTTTCCGGCCAGTTCCCGGTACTCGCCGGCCTGGTTGCAATCCTGATCATAATCGATAACCGTTTTCTTGTTGATCTCCGCTCTCTGCACGATGTTATCCCGGGGCAGGAAGTGCAGCAGTTGCGAGCCCAGCTCTTCAGCAAAAGCCTTCAGCAGCTCGTGCTCGTTGTCCACGTTGCGGCTGTTGCAGATGATGCCGCCCAGCCTGACATCACCGCTCTGGGCGTACTTGCCGATGCCCTTGCAGATGTTGTTGGCGGCATACAAGGCCATCAATTCCCCGGAAGCCACAATGTAAATCTCCTTGGCTTTGCCTTCCCGAATGGGCATGGCAAAGCCCCCGCATACCACGTCCCCCAGAACATCGTAAAATACGTAGTTCAATTCCGGGGTATAGGCGCCCAGGGATTCCAGGAGGTTGATGGAGGTGATAATTCCCCGGCCTGCGCAGCCTACCCCCGGCTCCGGTCCGCCCGATTCCACACAGCGGGTGTCTCCAAAGCCTACCCGCATGATGTCTTCCAGTTCAATGTCTTCACCCTCGTCTCTCAAAGTGTCAAGAACCGTCTTCTGGGTCAGGCCGTGGAGGATCAAGCGGGTCGAATCACCTTTGGGATCGCATCCCACCACCATGACCTTATTGCCCGCTTCAGCCAGTGCGGCCACCGTGTTCTGCGTGGTGGTGGACTTGCCGATGCCGCCTTTTCCGTAAATAGCAATCTGTCTCATCATTGCTTCAACTCCTTTTATTAAATATAGAAAAGACGCCCTGATGCCTTTTGTGGCATTGAGGCGCCTTTACCTGCGGATTGATACAGTTTTGCCCAAAACCTTTATGCCCTCAGTTATCCGGGTGTCTGGGCCAACCATGGACAGAAACGCAAAGGCCCCCGTATTTCTACGGAGACTCCTTTGCCCGGCATATCTATTAGAGGGAAGGGGACAGAAAATAAAAAGTCTTCGTGTGATTACGAAGACTTCCTTGCCCGATTATATTGATTATGGCTTTCTTTTATATTTTTATATATTACGTGATGCCGGCCGAAAATACAACTCTATTTTGCCGGTTATACTTGTATACATTAATCCCCGCAAGCGGGATGCGTCAGGCAACAGCTATGCCCCTGTATTGAAAAGTCAACCGTACATTTATTGTCATGTCCGTACTATAGTAAATTCATTGCAGTTCCAGTTGTTTAAAACCGCCGAAATCCTCAGCCATTTGCGCATAAACTTCTTTTCCCAGCAGAAGCTTGTAGATCTCGTCCGCCTTTTTCTCCGGATCAATATCACGGAATTGTTCAGGGTAAAGCACTTTGCCTATATAATAAGCATCGGCTATGGCCGTGTCGATATTGGTCGTATAAAAGTTGTAAGGCAGTTGGGAATAGATTTCCTTATTTTTGACAGCCGAGAGGGCCTGATAGAATCCCGGATTTTTCCGGTAATCTTCCAGAACCGACTGCAGTCCGCCGGCATCAATAAAAATCTTATCCGGGTTCCAGGCGATCAATTGCTCCTTATCGATCATCAGGGATCCGCTTTTCCCGGTCTCATCCACCACATTCTTGGCATTAATGGCCTGAAACAGAGCATAGTTGCCCTGGGTGCTTTCGATTCCATGCGTTCCTTTCATCCCCAGACCGCCTACATAGACCGTAGGTTTCTGATCTTCGGTAATATTTTTAGTTCTGGATTCCAGGTCGTTTTTAAACCTGTCCATCAACTCTGCCAGTTCCTGGGCTCTTGACTCCATTCCGGTGATTTTGCCGATCAGGGTTAACGAAGCGTTTACCTGGGGATCAAAGACGGAGGCTTGCCCATAGCTTAAGGCCACCACCGGAATACCGGTTTTGGACTGTAAATTATCCGCAGTGGCCTGATCGGCCGCATAGGTGGTG
>DHBS01000007.1:90966-91520 GCA_002398825.1 Syntrophomonas sp. UBA4922
ATAGGTGGTGAAAATGACATCCGGCTTGACAGCCAGAAGCCTCTCAGGCTCAGGAGCGTTATTGGGGCCTCCCGGCCCTATCTCCGGGAGGTCGGCCAAAGAGGGATTGGCAAGCAGATAGGGTTTTCCCGTTGCGCTGTCTTTATCCATTTTTTCGATCCCGGCCAGAATACCGGTATTGTTGAAATAACAGCAAAGCCTTAAGGCGCCCGGGCCTATGGCCACCACCTTTTGGGCCGTACCGTCAAGCTCCACTTGTCTCCCTAAAGTATCGGTCACGATAATTTTTGAAGAAAGGGAAGTCGTTGTCTGGGCAGGCCGGGAAAAGCAGCCGCTTGAAAGGAATACCATACCAAACAGCAGCGCGATAGACAGAAAGATAAATCCTTTTTTCATCATAAGAGCCTCCTAAGCTAAAATAAAAAAATATCTGTTCCGAGAATCAAACCGGAATCACAACCGGCACATTCTCGATTTCCTTGATTTTGACCGGCACCGAGTAAACGCTTTCTATATTTTGCGGAGTCATTACCTCCAGCCCGCCCGCCGCAAAA
>DHBS01000007.1:91658-96435 GCA_002398825.1 Syntrophomonas sp. UBA4922
CCAGCCCGCCCGCCGCAAAAATGACCCCGTTTTTTAGTAACAGAAACTTATCGGCAAAGCGGATAGCCAGGTTCAAATCATGCATAGTGACCACCGCGCCTATGTGTTGATCTCTAACAACGTCTTGAATGATCCTGGCTACTTCGAGCTGATTTTTCAAGTCCAGGCTGCTGGTGGGCTCATCTAGTAAAAGAAGCTCCGGCTCCTGGGCCAATGCTCTGGCGATTACCACCTTTTGCTGTTCTCCTCCGCTTAATTCTTGAAGATATCTTAAGGCGTAATTCTCCAGTTTTAGTATTTTCAACGCCTTGCGGGTGATCTCCAGGTCCGTTGGCGAAGCCTCCCACTGAATATAGGGTTTTCTGCCCAGGAGCACGGCATCGAAAACGGTCGTGTTGCTGCTCTCCTGACGTTGAGCGACATAGCCGATCCTTTTGGCAAGTTCCCTCCCGCTAAGTTTGCCGGTTTCCTGGCTCTGGATAAAAACAGTGCCGGAATAAGGCTTTAAAACCCGGTTGAGGCATTTTAAAAGCGTAGACTTTCCTGCGCCATTGACCCCCAGAACCGCGAGAAAATCTTTTGGGGAAACGGCAAAGTTGACATCCTGTAAAACCGGCCGGCTCGGATAGGTAAAGGATAAACCCTTTACTGATAAAATCACTTTTTATACCCCCTTATCAGCAGATAAAGAAACAGCGGCGCTCCAAAAAAGGAGGTGATCGCTCCGACCGGGAGCACTACGGGGGCCACCATTGTCCTGGCCAGGGTATCGGAAACCAGCAATAGGAGCGATCCCATCAGGGCCGAAGCAGGTACCAGATAGCGATGATCGCCGCCGATCACTCTCCGCATGATCTGGGGGCCCACCAGACCGATAAAACCGATAATGCCAAGGAAGGAAACCGCTACGGCCGTAATCAGAGAGGAGACAAACATGCCCCCCTGTCTGACTCTTTCAACACGTACTCCCAGACTTTGGGCAGTTTCTTCACCGCTGTCCAGAGCATTGTAGTCCCATCTCCTGAACAGGAAATAGATGAACGACAATACGGTGATGCAGCCCATAATGGCGATTTCAGTCCAGCCCGCCCTTCCCAGGTCTCCGAATGTCCAGAACACCACGGCGGCAATCTGAAAATCTTCGGCAAAATATTGAATCAGAATCGTTCCGGCCGAAAAGAGCGAGCTTAACGCCACGCCGGAAAGAACCATAGCCTCCGGTGAAAAACCCCGGATCCCCGCCAGGAGCAAAATAACCCCAGTAGCCGCCATGGAACAGATAAAAGCGGAAATCGTCACCAGATACGGGTTGTTAATCGTTACGGCATCTGTACTGGTACTCTGAATACTGCCGGCTCCGAAGACGATGATCGCCAGGTTGGCGCCAAAAGCCGCGGCATTGGCTATACCAAGGGTGGAGGGAGAGGCCAGGGGATTGCGGAGATTGTTTTGCATTACACAACCTGCCACCGACAGCCCCGCACCGGCGATGATGGCCGCCATTATCCGGGGCAGACGGATTTGCCAGATAACAAGATGCGATGCGTCATTTCCGTATCCCAGGACGGATTGAATTATTTGCCAAGGGTTTAGGTTCATGGAGCCGGCATTCACCGCCAATACCGACATCACCGCAATCAAAAACAGCAACCCTGCCAGGATCAATTGTTTTCTTACCGTAAATCTCTGATAACCATCCCTTTCCTTCAAGCCGCAGGCCTCAGGCGGCTGAGGTCTGAGCCTGTTCCCGGAATTAACAGGCTTTCCTACCATCCCCTGCCATATGCCTTAAAGCAATCCAGACAAACCTTCTGGCCCTCCTGCAATCTCATCTTATGTTCCGGGGCGCTTTCGCCGCAGGATTCACAAACAATGGATGAAAAAATCCTCGCTGCTTCAGGCAAAGAGAAAGCGGGCTTCATAAAATCAAATATTTCTTCCGCCGGGGCATTCAGAATATATTCCTGATGCTCTTCACGCTCCATTTCTTTTGGGGATGGTTTAACAATCATCCGCAGGCTCTCGCCGTTCTTCCTGTTGAAAAAACTGAAAGCCATTTTCCCGGTATCCCGGTAAAGCAAATTTCCCTTGCCAAAGCTGCATCCGGTCAGTAGCTGGATGGCATCGACACCGCAGGCGTCATTTTCAGTGACGCAAACAAATTCTTCATCCGCTGAAAAAGTAAGGCCTAGCTTTTCCTGAGCGGCCTGGGACGCTTTAAAACCGATCGCCAGGCCGGGGCAAGCATGCCCGTGAAAATCGACCGCTTTTTCCCAATCCGTTTTGTTCATAATATAATCACCTTTCTTATCCCGCCGGCTTGATTATTACGCCACCCGCCAAAACAAAGTTGCGATGGTCGTATCGACATCTTCATAAACGAAACCGTCCCGGGCCAGCATGCTTAGATAGGCTTTCGCCTTTTCCTCTTCCGGCATGGTGATATCCCGATAGGTTTTGATCCTGTTGATATACAACCCATACGCTTCTTCGAGAGTTTTCTTCATCTTCCAGGTTTGTTGCTCATATTCCAACTGCGGCAAGTATCCCTGCCTCCATAGCAGTTCGAAGGCGAACAGGATTTCTTCATCGCCGCTCTCCCGGCGCTCTCTGATGCCAATCAGATCTTTGACCGCATCGGATACCGGGTCTGTTCGCCTGATAGGCTTGGCCAGCATACACCAGCCTTTGGAGGCCGCCGACAATTTCTCAAAAGTATCCGCACTCTGGACGGCAGGAGTCATATGGGCGAAAACCAGATCAAAACTTTTTTTGTGCCCGGCGGATTCAATATCCAGCTTATGCCAGTCCGCACAGAAAAAGTTTACATTCTCGACGCGGTACTCAAGCATTCTTTGTTTGGCTATCTCGAGCATTGGGGGAGAAAAATCTAATCCGGTCACATGCCGGCAGCGGCCTGCTATGGCCAGGGCATATCTTCCTGCGCCACATCCTACGTCTAATACCAGGCTTGCAGGGTTTAGCATCTTATTTTTTTCCAACAGTTTTAAAAAAGCATCGTCCTTGAAATCAGGCAGAATAAATTCCCCGAAACTTCCGGCCATTGAATTCCACATATCCACACTGGCCCGTTTGTTTTGTTTTTTCAAACTCCATTTTTTTCGGATTTGTTCAATATTTATGTAATCAACCCCTGTCAAACAATCAAGATTTTCCCATTTTTCAAGAATCCCGCCTGGGGGGATAAAAAAAAGCCATGAAGCACCGAACCTGTTCCATACAGGTTTTTCGGCCTTCATAGCCTTGTTAAAAACATATTATTATGTTGGCCCGCAAAATGTCAAGTGGCCGAGAGGAAGCGGAGGTCTTTATTCTCTCGCTTCATGCTTCATAGAGCAGTTGAGAAGGATTATATAAATAGTTTGGAAGAAATAAACAAAAAGATTATGAACATCAGAAGCCATCTAAGAACGGGCAGAGTGTTGGACGATAATGTTGTGGGAGGTTTCTTTTGTGAGCCAAATATCCATTTATTAGCTCCCTGGATTTCAAATTATCAGTATAAAATAAAGATAAATAAGAATTTGATTTGGTTTAACCGAGATTATTTAATAAAGGGGCAATAAAATCGTGTCAGGTAAATATAAGATTATCGATGAAAACAATTGGAAACGCGCCATACACTGTCAAATATTTAGAAACAGCATCGAGCCATCGTATTGTGTGACTTTTGAGCTGGATATAAGCAATTTCTTAGCGAGAGTTAAAGAGATGAGATATTCGTTTTCAATGGTTTTAATCTTCGTTGTTTCTAAATGCGCAAACGAAATCGAGGAGTTCAGATACCGCTTTGTAGATGGTAAAATAGTGCTTTATGATCGGATTGATACCGCTTTTACGTATATGAACCAAGATACCGAACTTTTTAAAGTTGTCAATGTTGAAATGCAGGATACAGTAGAAGAATACGTCGCTATCGCCAGGGAAAAAGCTGAAAATCAAAAAGAGTATTTTACAGGGCCATTAGGTAATGATGTGTTTCAGTTTTCGCCATTGCCGTGGGTGTCATATACTCATATTTCCCATACCAACTTGGGGAAAAAAGATAATGCTACGCCTCTCTTCGATTGGGGAAAATTCTTTGAAAGAGATGGGAAATGGATTCTTCCTTTTTCCGTTCAAGTGCATCATTCCTTTGTAGATGGAATACATATTGGAAAGTTGGCCGGCTCTTTACAGAACTACTTAAATGAATTCTAATTTAATGGATTATGAGCATAATGGGAACTTGCTAAGGCGTTGAGAAATCAGCGTCTTTTTTATCCCAAAATCAGCTGCATAAGCACTGCGGGCAGGAGTAACGATCTTCTGCCTTTCTTTTTCGGCCGGTTGTATTTGAGGACAATCGTAACCCACACCTAACGAAAGACTGACGTCTTTCGTTGCAGCAAGCACTGAATTTGGTCGCCCAAATTCGCTTGTTAGAGGTTTCGCCCCTAATGCCCTTTAATATGGAGCATTATTTAAACTTGACCAATCGGTCTATACAATATAGACTCAAAATATAGGTCTATGAGACATAGACTCAAGGGGGATTGCCATGAAAGAATATAAACTGTCGCGTAGCGAAGCCAAATTCGCCGATTTGATCTGGAAGCACGAACCACTTGGCTCCGGTGAATTGGTTAAAATATGCGAAAAAGAGATGGAGTGGAAAAAGTCTACAACCTATACGGTACTGAAAAACCTATGCGAAAAAGGTATCTTCCAGAATCAAAACGCAGTTGTTACATCCCTGATCAAAAAGGATGAATTT
>DHBS01000007.1:96564-97075 GCA_002398825.1 Syntrophomonas sp. UBA4922
AAAGGATGAATTTTACGCAAGGCAGAGCAGGCGGTTCGTTGAAGATGCTTTCGGAGGATCGCTTCCTAAATTTCTGGCAGCTTTCATCGGAGGCAACAGGCTCAGCGACCGTCAGGCCGAAGAGCTAAAAAGTCTAATTGACCAGCATAAGGAGGGATAGCCGTGGAGGATCTGTTTATCTCCGTTTTGAACATGAGCCTAACGGCAAGCTATGTAATCACCGCCATTATGCTGGCACGCCTTTTTCTGAAAAAAGCTCCGAAAGCGATTTCCTATGCGCTGTGGGCGGTGGCGGGCTTCCGGCTCGTGTTCCCCTTCTCGTTTGAGAGCGTGTTCAGCCTGATCCCGTTCAAGTCCGCGCCCATTCCGGCGGACATCGCTATGCAGCCGATACCGCGCGTTGACAGCGGGATTCGCATTGTCGACAATGTCGTGAGCAGTGTCCTCCCTGCCGCAACGCCCGCCGCGAGCATGAACCCGGTGCAGGTCTGGCTGACAGTCGGCGCATAGA
>DHBS01000007.1:97274-97591 GCA_002398825.1 Syntrophomonas sp. UBA4922
TGATTTACAGCGTCGTGTCCATGGTACTGCTCAAACGGCGGCTGAATGACGCGGTGATCATTGAGGATAATATCTACCGAGCCGAAAACCTCAAAACACCGTTTGTCCTCGGATTATTCAGACCGAAAATCTACATTCCGGCGGGGCTCACGGACGAGGAAAACCGCTATATTATCCTGCATGAGCGGACGCATATCCGGCGGCACGATCATGTTGTAAAGCCCCTCGCGTACTTTATTCTCTGCCTGCACTGGTTCAACCCGCTTGCATGGGCGGCGTTTTTACTGATGAGTGCGGATATGGAGATGTCCTGCGAT
>DHBS01000007.1:97755-113520 GCA_002398825.1 Syntrophomonas sp. UBA4922
GATGTCCTGCGATGAGCGGGTGCTTAAGGAAATCGGCGGCGAAACGAAAAAAGCCTACTCCATGTCGCTTCTGTCTTTAGCGGCGGAGCGACCCATCATTGGCGGCAGCCCTCTCGCGTTCGGGGAGGGCGGCATGAAGGAACGGATCAAAAACGTGCTGAATTTCAAAAAGCCTTCTCGGGCGATCATCATTGCCGCTGTCGCGCTCGTGGCGATTCTGAGCGTGGGCTTTGCGATGAACAGAGTAACCGCCGTCACCGGCGATTATGATTTTTACAACTTTAGCGTAAATGGATTCATGCTCGGTGCCGATATAAGCGAAATGGATACGTCAACCCTCACTCCCGCCGAATCATTGCATGTCAGCGACGGATACGATTTTAATTATGAAGAAGTACGTTATAGTGCGGATGCGAACACTGGGCGGCTTATTAAAATGTTCGTCAACGTGTATGACGGCGCATATATTCCGGCGGTGACAATCCATAAGGACGAAGGCCCCATATATATTCCCCATAATCTAAATACCATTGAGCAGGTTATCGATGTTTTCGGCCAAGGCGGGGGCGGCTGGCAGGATAGAGAGCAGGGTCTGCGCTATATGGAATACCGTCAGAAAGAGGGGCAATCGTCGGCAACGGTCAGGTTTGTCTATACAAATGGTGTGTCAGATGGGATAACCCATCGTCTTGTTTGGGTAATGGCTGAGAGCAGTTTGCCGTATCACGCGGAATCGAGGGATGTGTCATCCGCTGAGCCCTTTACATTTTCATCCGATGAAACTGATCTGATAAGACTTGGTACACTTGCCTTCGACACGTATATGGAGTTTCTAATGAGTGAAAAAACTTCAGTCAATGAGCGGATCGCTTCATATAAGCTTAATGATATCTCTGTTATGGCAGGTGATATCAATGAATTCTGCGTTTCCCTGAATTATGATTTTACCACTGATAACAACAGCTATGTAAATCCCGCACGCGGCGCTAAAGGCAAGGGAACCTGGCCCGACAATTATTTGGAGCTCAGAGTCCAGCATGCATATGAGGATATATACACTATCATAAGCATCGGCACAGGCGGCGGCGGGCAGGGACTCACACCATACGCCTCGCAGCAAACCACACTTGAACCCATTGCCCCAGGGTGGTCGCCCGAGCAAAGTCTCGGCGCCGATATGGCGTCCCTTGACTACGCTTCAGATGATATCGTGATTTTCCACGGCTATTTCGGACTGTTTGTTTACGAGCTTGATTCGCGCCGGATCATACGTAGCCTTGATTTAAAACCGATCCATTGTAACGCAACGCAAGGCGACGATTATTGTGAGGTTTCGGTTAGCATGGATGGGAATACGGTGCAACTCCATCGTATGAGCAGTGAAAATATGTATGTTTATACCGTTTCAGACAATACCCTGCGGGAAACGCCTTATGAGCTTATGAGCAATCGGTTTGGAGGCAATTTTGTCGCGACAGAGGATGTGATTGATCCCGAAAAACTTGGGGCATATAGTGATCGCGCCGTCAAATTCGATACAGGGGAATATGGATATCTGCGTACCTCCGACTGGACGCTGGGCACACTCTCTTATGTACGCGATGACTCCCTGTTTTCTCTTTTCGGACGGTAGTATTGGAGAACAATCGAAACCCACATAAAACGAAAGACTGCCGCCTTTGTTGCAGCAAGCACTGAATTTGGCCGCCCAAATTCGCTTGTTAGGGGCCTTCGCCCCTAATACCTCAAAGTATTTATAGAAATGCTTTCTACAACAGCACCAATCAATATAAAGACGATTCCAACCATCAGCGTTACTTTCTCCACTTTCCATATATAAATCATATAAATCACTCATGTTAGCGAAACTGAAACGAAAAAAATGATGCTTGGCATCTTTATTTTGACAATACTCCTACATTTTTCAGCTCAGAGAATTTTCATTCAATCATTCCCATGAAAACATGGAAAAATAAAAATTGAACAGCTCATCATTTTGGGTATTATCAAACGTTTATACTATGGGGACATCCCTGGGTATTTAAATGTTGCTTTATTAAAACCATTTTTTAAGATTTTTAATCATCTTAGATGCCTTAAAACGTTTTTATATGATAAGGGAATCTTTCCGGAGGATTAACCTTGCTGCATGAAGACGAATTGCTGCAAAGAATAAAAGATGGCGATATTTCAAGTCTGGATGAACTTGTTGCGCTTTATTATCCGGGCATACTTCGTTATTGCCTGTGGCATACACAGAACAGGCAGACGGCCGAGGATGCGACGCAGGAAACTTTTTTGAAAGCCATCCGGCACCTTGATGCATATGTTCATCGCGGCAAATTCAAAGCCTACATTTACAAAATCGCCGCCAATGCGTGCATTGATTATAGCCGCAAAAGGATCACAGAGCGGTTGCCGGATGATTTGGCGGAATCCGACAACCGCTTGGAACAGATTGAATCGGAGGAAAACTTTGCATGGCTGCTGCGCCGTTTGCCAAACGAACAACAAGAAGTCGTAATGCTGCGTTTCGTACACGAGTTGAAAATCCGGGAAATCGCGGAGGTTACAGGCGTGCCGATGCGCACGGTACAGTCCCGGCTGCGGAGCGCCTTAAAACGAATTGAAAAAGACCTTTGATAAGGAGGGGAGATAGATGAACAGAAAAATGCGTTCAAAATTACAGGCTGCGCTGAAAGACCAGCCCGCCCTGCAAATATCGAAGGAACATCTGACCCAAACAATGCAAGCGGCCCGCATGGCGTACCAAAACCGCAGGCAGCGGGAGCGTATCCAATATTCGGCTTTCCTGCTGCGGCAGGTACGGTTTATCGGCGCGACCGTTTGGCTGTTGCAGGGACTTCTTTTGTTATGCGCCTTTTGGCTGTTTGGTTTTGCGATCACGGATACTGTTTCTGATCTCGCTCCGCGCCATTTGCCGGTACTTCTCGGCTGTTTTGCAGTCTTTATCGCCATGACCGGCATCCCTTTTATCGGGCGCTCGGCACAGTATAGAATGCTTGAAGTGGAAATGGCGACGCGAATTTCGATTCCAAAACTATTGCTGACCCGGATTCTTCTTATAGGCATTGGCAATGTACTGCTGCTTACGGTTTCTTTACTTCTGGCAAGAACAGGAACAGAGTTTGGTACAGGAAACATCGCCATATACCTGCTGCTGCCGTATTTGATTGCATGCTGCGGCTGTTTGTTTATTCAGATATACGCCCATGGCCGACACCAAGGATTTGCCTGCACCACCTATTGTTTCTTCTTGATTTTGCTGCTTTTTATACTGTACAAGACTGCCCCGGTGGTTTATAAACAGGCCTCAGTCGGAGTTTGGGGAGCGTTATGTGCACTGTGTGCAGTGATTCTCGCCGCAGGGTTGTATCGTCTGCTTCATAAGGCGGCCTCCCTCGACCTATGCGCGAACGGAATATAACCGAGGCGGGAAGCCCCTAGCCTCATTGCAGCGGTGTGTCGAAACTGCTTCGCAGTTTCTTCCTATGCTTAAAGAACATAAAAAAGGAGCATGAACATGGAGCTTGCGATTCATGGGTTGACCAAACGGTATAAGGATAAAACCGCCGTAAATAATGTAAGCCTGACACTTACCCCCGGCGTATGGAGTCTTCTCGGTGCAAACGGAGCGGGCAAAACAACCTTAATGCGGATGGTGGCCGGAATTTTAACGCCTACTTCCGGCAAAGTCCAATATGACGGCATAGAAATCAAAATGTTGGGCGAAGCCTACCGGGATGTCTTTGGCTATCTGCCGCAGACCTTTGGATTTTATCCGGAATTTACGGTGGCGGACTATCTGCAATATATGGCTTCGCTGAAAGGGTTGTCTAAAAGGGAAACCAATCAAAAAATAGACGAGCTGCTTCACAAGCTAACCCTTGCGGACGTTCGGAACAAGCATATCCGCAAGCTGTCGGGGGGGATGCAGCGCAGAGTGGGGATAGCACAGGCGCTTTTGAACGACCCGGATATTTTGATTCTGGACGAACCCACCAGCGGCCTTGACCCTGGCGAGCGCATACGCTTCCGAAATATCCTTTCGGAGTTTGCGCAGCAACGGATTGTATTGATTTCCACCCACATTGTGTCCGACGTGGAATATATTGCGAACCGCAACGCGATTATGAAAGACGGACAAATTATTGCGGTCGGCACTACAGACGAGCTTGTGAAAATGATGGGCGGCAAGGTATGGCAAGGAACGATTCCAGCGGAACAGCTTCATCATTATGAGCGTACCGTCCGGGTTGTGACCGTCCGCAATGAAGAAGGCGGGAGAGTATCGGTACGGTATGTTTCGGAAAGTCCGGGCTTGCCGGATTCACAGACCGCCTCCCCCCGGCTTGAGGATTTGTATCTCTGGCTGTTTCGTGGCGAGGAAGCCGTAAAGGAGGATGCCATATGAAGCGCATGATAGCTTTGGAACTCAAACGGGTGGCAAAAACCCGTTCCACATGGATACTGGCGGTGGGGGCACTGCTGCTGTCAGTCATTATGGCACTTTTGGTTATCTCCTTTGCGCGCCATTGGAACCTTGATGAAAATGGTACGGAAGTAAGGCTTACCGGCAGGGATGCGATACAGGCAAATCAGGAAATGCTGAAACCGATTGAGGGTGAGCTTACGCCGGAGAAAATACGAGCCGCCTTTGAAGCCTATCATGAGGTATATGAAACCTATGGAGCAAAGATGGAGGATATACCCAAAGATGTATATTATCAAAAAATATCGCCAATTAATGCTATATTAAATAACGTACGCGAGGTCTATGTGGATAAATCCACCGGCATTCCCGTGCCGCTGTATGAGATTTCACCTGAAGAAGCGGCCAACTTCTACCAGCAACGCACGGAGCGCCTTGCGGACTATCTGTCAAAAGAATATAAGGATGCTCCCGATGCCGTGGAACAAGCTCTTGCAACAAATGAGAAAGTAAAAGCGCCCTTCTATTATCTATATGGCGTTGGGGACAGCGACACGTCGGAGTATCTGACCATGTGCATTTTCCTGTTGGTTATGTTATGCACAGTCATTGCCGCGCCCATCTTCTCCGCTGACTATCAAAGCGGCGCGGATGACATTTTGCGTTGCGCCAAACATGGAAGGCAACGTTTGGCAATTGTAAAGCTGTTGTCCGCGATTTTGCTTACAACCGCAATTTTTGCGGTCTGCGTATCGGCCTTTATATTGATTTCATACGCCGCATTCGGTTGGGATAGTCTGAAAACAACGCTGCAACTGGCGTTTTCCGCAATATCCTTTATACCGCTTACCGTAGGAGAAGCCAATACGCTGGTTGTCTTTTCCGGTCTGCTTACTTTCCTGGCGACGGTATGCTTTACACTATTTCTTTCAACCAAATTCAAAAATCCGATTACAGTCTTGGGACTTGCCCTTGGCGGCTGTTTGTTGCCCACTGTTTTATCTTTTGCCGGAAGCGGCGCCAATATCGAAAACTGGATCAGGCTATGCTTGCCCTCAGGGGGAGTCGGACTTAGAAACAGCTTTTTCTTTGAGTTGACCGAATTTAACTTTTTACCTCTTGGGCCGATCAGCGTCTGGACACCGTATATCATCCCGGTGGCGGCAGGGATAGAGATTGTCTTGTGCTTTATCCTTGCAGTACACTCTTATTCCCGGCATGAAGCGTCCTGATCGGCTAAGGCCTAAATTTCACCATTGTTGGGAATGGGGTTCTTCTTGCGTCACCACACGGGTTTGCTTATCTTGTCCGGCGCACCGTTGCCTATCGGAGGCATTTTTCCTTTCCTCGTCATTGCGGCGGCAATCAACGGCGACGTCAACGCATCAACACCGTCCTAAAAAACTACGAGGAGTATATTGACGCTTTTAAAATAACATAACATCATAACCTGCATGTGAGCGCGTCCCCCTCTTTCCGTGCTTTTCCATAGGAGACAATCGGGGTATTTCTCCGATTTTGGGCACAGACCTTTATCTCTCGTTTTTTGGATATATTAAGTAGAAAAACTTTTTGTAAAGGAAACTTGACAAAAAGTAAGTGCTTTGTCAAAATATATGTAAAGGAAACTTGTCGGGCGGGAGGATGACTATTTGAAAAATAATGTTGAAAGGATACGAAAAGAAAAAGGGCTAAGTCAAGAGGAACTTGCTAAAAGATTGCGGGTTTCTCGGCAAACGATAAGCTCCATAGAAACGGGAAAATACAATCCCTCATTAGATTTGGCCTTTGCCATAGCCGATTTTTTTAATAAAAAGATCGAAGACATTTTCATTTATGAAAGGAGCAAATAGCCATGAAAAAAAGCTATTTATGGTGTGGTTTAAGTTTTATTGGAATTGGCTGCGTTTTAATAGGTGCCACAATTATTTTTGACACGAGGCTGCAAAGTTTATTGTACGGTTTTGCTGGTGCGCTTATTGGCCCCGGAGCGGTAATGGCAGGAAAATATTTTTATTGGATCATGCCGGAAAATGCAGAGAGATATAAAGAAAAACTTGATCATGAATCTATCGAGATACATGACGAAAGAAATGAGGGGTTAAGAAACAAGGCGGGCAGATATGCTTTCCTTTTGAGTCTTTTTGTTATTTCCACATCAATAGTTGTTTTTTCTATTCTGGGGGAATTGGAAGTCATAGAAAACACGCGCATAATTATCATGTACTTAGGAGCATTGTTTCTTTTTCAAATCGTATCGCTATCTGTGTTCCATCGGCATTTGCAAAAAAAATGTTAAAGTTATTTTATTCTGCCCTTTGCCGATAAATTCCCATGGGATACCGAGTTTGACCCTGTCCGCCTGGAATTCGGCGAGGTTTACGCCTCGCTGCGCAAAAAAGGTGGATGCGGATAGTCCGGCAGAATCAAAGGCTGAAGAGATACTATACAGCTTCTTTCATGTCCTTGTCAAATATAAATCCACATACCAGAGATGTTAAAGGCGACACCAAGACAAGGCCAAGACAGCCTACGAAGGTATGCAATATCTCTGCTGCTATTGGTTTTGAATTGAGAATATTCATTAGTGGTGTTCCTTGAGCCATATATACCATAAGAACTGTGATATAGCTTCCCACATAAGCCAATAGCAAGGTGGTGGTTTGAGTGCCAACTACGGATTTTCCAATATTAAGTCCTGCTTTCACAAGCTCTGTCTGAGTGATCTCTGGGCTATTTTTAACAATTTCCTCCAGTGCTGACGAAATATCTATTGCTAAATCAAGTATAGCTCCTGAGCTTGCAAGATATATCCCCGCTTGAAAGATGGAGGTTAGGTCCAGTTTCATAAATCCTGAGTATAACAGGGATTCGGCTCCTTCCATTACAGCACCGTGTATATTGAAGAGACTTCCAAAGGTTATGGCCAAAAAACATGTTGCTAAAGAACAAATCGTAGCACTGATAATGGCTGCATAGGCCTTTTTGGAAAAGCCGGCCACTAAAAGAAGTGTAACAATCGTCAGTACATTGCCGACAATTAGTGCCACTAATAATGGATGATAACCATGCAGCATCGCCGGTATGAGAATTTTCCAGATGCTTAGCAGGGCAAAGGCAATGGAAAGCAAGGTGCGAACTCCAGTAAATCCGGAAAAAATTATGATAACAAGTGCAAAGACTCCGATTAAAAGTAATTCCTTATCTACACGATAATGATCAATCATGTTGGCAAAGTTGATCTCGTTATTCTCATTAAAACCAATCAGTACCCAGGCTTTGTCCCCTTCTTGAAAAATTTTATCAATGGTTAAACTGCCGGTAAGCATATTATTGGCCTGAATCTGTTCTCCCTTATGCGAACCTGTTTCTATCTCAATTACAGCACTTTGATCACCGAGCTTATAGATTCCCGAACTGTTTATTCCTAAATTATTGACGGAAATGACCTTGGCCCGAACACCTTCGGTATATCTATATTCTTGCTTCTGAAATCCTGTGGGCAATATGGCAAGAATTGCCACTATGATCAAAAAAACTATGGTAAAAACAAGTTTTTTTCGATGTAGGTTCTTTAATAACTTTTTCAATTGATACTCCTTTCATCACATCATTAAAACAAGGCTGGCGTAAATTCCAGCCTTGTTTTATCTATTCTATTAAAATCCTGAGTTGTTTTTTAGAATGGCTAGTTAAGTTTCGTAGCTGCTACTAATTTATCGTATACTTCCGTGTTCTCATAGGCGCCGTTAAATAGCTCTGCGCTTGCACCTGTTGCATATACCGGTACCGGCACTCCTGTATGCGAATATGAGGTCCATCCTATACCGGCTTTATTATTAATAATGTGTGTTAATGTTACTGAAAGCGGATTGTAACCGCCGTATAACAGATCGGTTTCTTCATTGTCAGTAGGCTCATCTGCCATGGTTTCAGCAAAAGCAGTTTCTAGTTTAGCCATTTCTCTATCTGATAATTCTAATGTCATATAACTTGGCTCACCTTTACGACTGATGTCGCCGGTCGCATTGTTAACAAGACCAAAGTTTTTAGTAATCACCGGCATGACATCTGCAAATGTTAAATTGGGGTTATTTTCCTTCATATTGTCGATCAATTCATCAAATGCAACATACGTCATCTTTTGATTATTTAAGAGATGAAAAGCGGTATCATAATTGGTTGTTGCTTGCCCTATCGTCATGCCGCCTGTTTCATGGTCGCCGGTTACAATGATCAAAGTTTCATCGGGGTGCTTTTTAGCGAAATCCACCGCTACTTGAATCGCATCATCAAATGCTAAAACGTCTTCAATATTTGCTTTGGCATCATTAGCATGACCTGCCCAGTCGATTTTCCCGGATTCGGCCATCATGAAAAATCCTTTATCATTATCAAGAACATCAATGCCCTTCCGAACAAAATCTGCCAGAGTTAAATCTCCCGGTTTATTATCCAGTGCATAAGGCATCGCGCCACTATCTTGAGTAACCGGCGTCACTGCATATACTTTCCCGGATTGGCTGTTAAGAGCTAAGATATCTTCTTTGGTTCTCGCTATAGCGTATCCTTTTTCTTCCAAAATCGTATAAGCATCTTTTTGATCATTATTCTTTCCTGTTGCTTGATTGATCGTACCGCCACCAAAGTAGTCGAAGTCTGAATCGGCCATTTGCAGCGCTATGTCATAATAATCATTTCTTGAAGCTACATGTGCGTAATATGCTGCCGGTGTGGCATGATTAATTGTTACTGTTGAGATGATGCCTATCTTCATGCCTTTTTCCGCTTTCAGTCTTTCAGCTATAGTTGAGGGAATATTAGCTCCATCAACACTCTCGGAGGTGTTAGCTGATTTATATCCTACCGGTTTTAACCCAATAGTTCCGCTCCAGGTTTTAAATCCTGATGATAAAGAAGTTGCAGTAGATGCGGAGTCTGGTGCAAAGGATGTTGCATCCTGGGTGGTTTGATATCCTGCGGCCTCAAAATCTTGGAAACTAACTTCTTTTAAAGTAAGTTGGTTATGACTATTGTTCCCTTTATAAATCTGAGCTGAATTCACCTGAACTGCTGCCATACCGTCTCCAATGAACATAAATATGTACTTGGGAGTTTTTGTCGTTTGCGCTGCTGTGCTTGATGACTGTGCCGCTACACTTTGTGGCATTAAGTTCAAATCTTTAAATGGTGAAAATCCTGTGATTAATGATAATATCATTACCAAGCATAGCAAAGCCACCAACGATTTCTTGGGTGATGTTAACCTTTTTAACATGGCGATCCATCCTTCCAATTTATTTTATACCCCCAGTATAGAGGTGAGAGGTTAAAGACAAATTAATTTAAGGTAATTTGATTGTGCTAAAAACGAAAAATTTTAGTCAATTCTGAGGTATTTAAACCTGCTTGAAAGCGCATTGGCCTTTTTGCCCGGGAGCACATTGAAGCTGTTTTCCCGATGTGGAGCTGCTAAAGATGATGAGGTGTTCTTTAAAATTTTTTAATACCTATTGCCATTCGTTTCTACAATATGTAGAATAAAAAACAAGACGTAGAAACGTAGGGGATATCACGATGATCAATATTACAAATGCAGAAATGGAGATTATGCGCATCGTATGGGACAGTGGTGAAAGAGTGACCACCAAGGACATCATGGAAAAGCTGCCCGGCAAAAAAGCAACCACCATCCTGACCCTGGCCGGCCGGCTGATCGACAAAGGAGTGCTGAAATCAGTTAAGCTTGGGCGTTCTCATGCCCATGAGTACTGGGAGGGAATCAGCGAAAAAGACTATCAGAAAATGCAGACCCGGAATTTTATCCGATCAATTCACAAGGGTTCCGCCAAAAGTCTGATCAGCGCCCTGTTTCAGGATGAAGATTTGACGCAAGAGGACATTGAAGAGCTCAGGGATTTTATCGAAAAGCAGGTGAAGCCCCATGATTAAAATGCTGTTTATGACTTCTCTCACCGGCAGCGTCATCAGTCTTTTGCTTATACTGCTTAAAACCAGGCTGGTGCAAAAATTAGGCGGCACCTGGTATTATCATCTATGCCTGCTTTCTCTGGTGCTGTTTGTTGTGCCCATACAAGTCAATGTAGGCGGGCTTTTGCCCCAGCCCGTAATTATCGAGGAAAGAGCGCCCGTGCAGCAGCAAGCCGATCTGACCATCCACACCGCTCCAACCCCAGGGGAAATTGTCCCGGCAGCCGCGGGGCAAACGGCTGGTCAGCGTCATCTGCCAGTTCCGGACGTCGGACAATGGATGTTGGGAATTTGGGCAGCGGGTTTTGTCTTGATGCTTGGCAGATACCTATGGGGCTATTTCAGGTTTAAGACCAAAGTAACCCAGAACAGTCCTATCGGCAAGGCGGAAAATTTGGATGTTGTGGTAAGCAGCTATGTCCACTCTCCCATATTGATTGGTTTTTTCAAGCCTGCAATCGTGATCCCACAGGCGGAAATCAGCCCCTATGATTATCGGTTGGCATTAAAGCATGAATTGACGCACCATAAGCAAAAAGACGCCTGGTGCAAGCTTTTGGCGGTGCTGGTAAACTCCCTGCACTGGTTTAACCCCCTTACATATTTTATGGTGCGCAATATAAGCGAGGCCTGCGAATACGCTTGTGACGAAAAAGTGACGCAAGGGATGGGCTGGGAGGAAAAGAAAGGCTACAGCGATATGATTTTAAATTTTGCCTGCCACCCTTCCCCGGCTTTAAGCAGCAGCCTGGCCCGGAATAAAAAACAATTGTTCAGGAGGTTTGAACTGATTATGAAAACCGGTACAAAAAGTAAAAAACTTTTGGGCGTCCTGCTGGCTGCGGTGATGATGGCCGGTTCCGTAACGGCCACGTCACTGGTGTTCGCGGAGGAACTAAAACCGCTGTCCAGATTCGGCGGCGCATTTGTAACCCACTATGATCCATCTAAGAGTCTCGAGGTCAATGTGCTCAATACACTGGATATTCATTACGATGCCCCACTCCCACTACTTAGGGTTTATACTATGCCCGGCACAACCTATATTGACGTCAACGGACGGAAAATAGATACTTATAACCGAACCGAGCCCTATTACGGTGTGGAAAAGGAATGGAAAGAGAAAAACTTCGCCGTTGAAACCATGACAACGAAAACCCTGTCCATAGAAGGAAAAGACGTTACCGTAGCATTTGCCGGCCAAGCCGCCGCCTACCGGGACGATAAAGTGATCGAGAAAATGATCAGAAACCAGATCACCTTTGAACTGAGCTATCGCGACGATATTTTTGATTATGACCATCAGGCTTTTATCAACCAGCTGATCAGCCGCGGTGCCTATGCCATCAATGAGGTGGTCACGCCGGAAAATTTCAACCCCTTTATATTTCACAGACAAAACGGAGATTTTTTAGGCGAGAAAATACTAACCAAGTTTGATAAAAAGGAAAAAATCTCTGATATTTTCAATCAAAAAACAATCATACCGCAAAACATCGATGGCAATCAAGGCGCACAGCTTGGGGACAGCTTTGTGATCGGAAGCGGCGAAACCCTGGCCATAGACATCAAGGAGACCACCGACAAAATGCCTAAGGTCAACTGGGCCATCATCAATGTGACAACGGGCGAACCGGTGGATTGGATGCCCAGCGCGCCAGGCGGCCACAGGTTTATCTATACACCGAGAGAGGCTTACGCCAACCATACTTTCAAGGTGATAATGAGCGGGGAAAAAAGCGACACTGCAACCATTGAAATTTTCACTTACCGGACGGGAGCAGGCGAAGTCGCATCTGACGGACAAACTACAACTAAACTCGATGAAAACTGACCGTTTCGGCCAGGCAGCTATAATGATGCTTCTGTGCCAGCGGCTTTTCTTCCAAAAGCGCTTGCAAGACTTCTTCCAGCAAATCCAGGTTATACCCGCGCTTTTTTAACAGCTTATAGTCCTTGCGGAATGGTGCGGTCGTTTTTAATGTCAGCATTCGCGGTCCAGTTCCTCGAACAGTTCGCGAGCAGAAGCGTAGGATTTCGCCGGGATTTTTCCGCTGGCAATGTCCCTGGCTTCCTGCATGGCTGTTTCGGTTTCATCGTTATAGCCGGGCTGTTTCCTTTCAAAAGGCAGGCCACCCACCATCAAAGACTGATGCAGGAAAATGTTCACCGCTGGTTTCACCCAAAAAACTCCGCAAAGAGAGATTGAACGGGCACTGCATTATAAAGAAGATTATGAAAGAAGATGTGACAATGAGTAAAGCAGGAGCAAAGTTTTCCGAAGTGAAAGAGCCTTTAATGAAGGATGAAGAATTCAAGGCGGAGTACGAAAAGTTAAAACCGCGCTATGATGTGATTTCGCAAATCATTGAAGCGCGAACCAGCCAAAATATTACCCAAGAAGAATTGGCGCTTCGGGTTGGGACCCAGAAATCCAACATCAGCCGTCTGGAAAGCGGAACCTACAATCCATCACTGGATTTTCTGACGAAGGTTGCCCGCTCCCTTGGAAAAGAGGTACAGGTTACGTTGAAATAACTATTGTGAGAAGCTGTAAAGAAGTCGTAACACACCAGATAACTATAAAAAAAGGCGCTGAGCTCTCAGTGGCCTTTTTTATAAGTACCACGTATGGCGCGTAACCGACAGGCGCTTTGAGAGCGCAGAATCAAGCGGGCGCTTAAGATAAGTATCGTATCCATACTATCCCTGTGCAGAACCAACCACAAAGGCCTCCGCTTCTTTCCGGACGCCTTTGTGGTTATTGGCGGCTGTCAAAAATTTACGGTTCTTGGCGCATCGGTAAAGGATGAAAAAACCGCCTCTGCGTCTTTCAAGTAATAGACCTGGGTGTTGCCGTCGCCGGCCGCATACCTTCCCTGCAAATCGGGATAGGCATCCAGCATAGACTGTTGCGCCTCAAAGCGCTTGTCCTCCACGAGCGTGGCGGCAACCCGTATCCACTCTGTTCCGTTGAAGGCACATATCTCCACCTTCGGATTTAGGGTGATCTGTTTTGCCACATTCTTGACCTTGCCTGTCTGGATATACAGCTTGTCATCAAAGATGTTTACGGTGCCGAAGGGACGTACTCTCGGCTGATCTCCTTCTACCGTAGCGATAAAGTATGCGCTGCATTTTTTCAGAAATTCATATACTTCCTGCATGCTAGAGCCCTCCTTTTTGTAATGTGTTGAGCTGCAATACCCTGGTTGACATAATTATATGAATTAAAATCTCTTTTGGAAATCAAAACAAATTCCAATTAGGCATTCAGTCAACGGATGCTTTTTACAAGAGCAATCGAGAAATGGTTGCTCTTTTCTATTGACAGCCGCAACATAGGGACCTACAATGTACCATATCAAACAGTCCGACATACAACATTAATGTTGAGCGTACAGGAGGCAAAGATGAAAAAGAAATTGATTGGCATTGAACTTCGCTCCCTTAACAATCTCATAATGCGTAAAGTTGAAAACTCATCCGCTAAAAAACAAATAGATTCTATTACCGGAACAAACGGCTGGATCATCGCCTTTCTTGTTGAGAACGCAGATAAGGAAATCTATCAGAAAGATTTGGAGGAACAGTTTTCTATCACCCGCTCAACTGCTTCTAAAGTCCTCATATTAATGGAGAAAAAAGGCTTGATCCAACGGCACAGCGTTCCCCATGATGCCAGATTAAAAAAGCTAGTACTGACAGAAAGGGCATGGAAAATCAGTGAGCTGATGATAGATGACGCAATCCGAATGGAAGAAACGCTTACCCGGGGATTCACAGAGGAAGAATTGGAATATCTCTACAGCTGCATTCAAAAGATGAAAAATAATATCCAATAAGTTATCAATATAGCATCATGTCATTGCATTGTTTTATCGCAGCTGCCGCTAAATATCAAGCCAAGCAGAAAAGGGAAAACGTACATGCTCAAAAAATTGACTGCCAGCATAGGGCGGTATAAAAAGGAATCCATTCTTACCGCGGTATATGTAACCCTCGAATCGATCTTTGAAATTATCATTCCTACGCTGATGGCATATCTGATCGATTACGGCATCCATCAAAAGAATATGTCCTATGTTCTGTGGATGGGACTGGCCCTGGTTATGTTCGCGATACTCTCCCTGCTGGCCGGCATTCTTGCAGGCCGCAGCGCGGCGGTTGCATCTTCGGGCTTCGCCAGAAATTTACGCCGCGACATGTTCTATAATGTGCAAAAGTTTTCTTTCTCCAACATTGATAAATTCTCAACCGCGGGCATCATAACGCGGCTGACAACCGACGTCACCAATGTGCAGAATGCGTATCAGATGCTGATCCGCTTCACGGTACGCTCTCCGCTGATGATTGTGTTCGCCTTGATTTTTTCTTTCCGGATCGACTCCCGTTTGTCGCTGATCTTTCTGGCTGTCATTCCGGTGCTCGGTATGGGCCTATGGCTGATCATGTCGCGTGTGCACCCGATTTTCGTACGGGTATTCAATACTTATGACAAACTGAACAATGTCGTTCAGGAAAATCTGCACGGCATCCGGGTCGTCAAATCCTATATCCGCGAAGATCACGAAAAACAGAAGTTCGCAGGCATTTCACAATCCATATTTCGGGATTTCTCCAGGGCGGAAAAAAGGCTGGCGTTTAATATGCCGCTGATGCAGTTCTGCCTTTTTACCAGCATGCTTTTGCTTTCCTGGTTTGGCGCCAAAGAAATCATAGCCAGCGGCAACGATCCCGTGATCGGGCTTTCGACGGGAGAACTGGCCGGCCTGATCACCTATGCGATGCAGATACTTATGAGCCTGATGATGCTTTCCATGGTATTTGTCATGATCATCATTTCCCGCGCCTCGGCGGAGCGTATTGTGGAAATCCTGAATGAGGAAAGCGATCTGGAAAACGGAGAAAATCCGGTGTGCACGGTAAAAGACGGTTCCATCACTTTTGCAAACGTCACTTTTGCCTATGACCAAAAAGCCGCCAAGCCGGTTCTCGACGGCATCAACCTTTCCGTCGCGTCCGGGGAAACGGTCGGTATTCTCGGCGGGACCGGATCTTCCAAATCGAGCCTTGTTCAGCTGATCCCGCGGCTATACGACGTGGTGAACGGAAAAGTAACCGTCGGCGGCGTAGACGTACGGGATTACGATATTGAATCGCTCCGCAATCAGGTGGCGATGGTGCTGCAGAAGAATGTGCTGTTTTCCGGCACGATCAAAGAGAATCTCCGCTGGGGTGATGAAAACGCGACGGATGAAGAAATCATCCAGGCCTGCCGGCTTGCCCAGGCTGACGGCTTTATCCGGGAATTCCCGGAT
>DHBS01000007.1:113832-114026 GCA_002398825.1 Syntrophomonas sp. UBA4922
GACCGACGGATTGATCCGTCAGGCATTAAAAAAGGATATCCCGGACACGACCAAAATCATTATCGCCCAGCGGGTTTCATCTGTTCAGGACGCCGACAAGATTGTTGTGCTTGATGATGGCAAAATCAAAGCGGTCGGCACCCACGAGGAACTGCTCCAAACCTGTGCGATCTACAGGGAAGTCTATGAATCTC
>DHBS01000007.1:114169-114421 GCA_002398825.1 Syntrophomonas sp. UBA4922
TCTACAGGGAAGTCTATGAATCTCAAAATAAAGGGGGCGTTCTCCATGCGTAAAATGATGCCGCAAGGAGAGCCGAAGGCGTACGGCAAGCCGCCGGTGCGGCATTTCAAACCGGATACGGGCAAAAGACTGTTTTCCTATATGGATGAATATAAAATTCAACTGATATTCGTTGTCGTCTGTATCCTGTTGAGCGCGGCCGCAGGCGCGGCATCCTCTTTGTTCCTTCAGATCCTGATCGACAGGTACATC